>CAZUCW010000077.1:0-12221 GCA_964618825.1 uncultured Aquabacterium sp. | reverse complement strand
GGCAGCGGCGCGGTGCGGAACGTGAAGGACGTGACGACGGCAAAGTTGCCACCGAGGGCTGGAGCAAGCTCACCGGCCACGAAGTGGTCGATCTGGCCACAAAATTTGAAGATTACGGCGTTGAGGGCGTGATCTACACCGACATCGGACGCGACGGCATGCTCAGTGGCATCAACATCAATGCCACCGTCAAACTGGCCCAAGCCTTATCGATCCCGGTGATTGCCTCGGGCGGCCTGAGCAATATCGCCGATATCGAAAAGCTCTGCGCTGTCGAGAGCGAAGGCGTCGAAGGCGTGATCTGCGGCCGCTCGATCTACACCGGCGATCTCGATTTTGCCGAGGGGCAAAAGCGTGCCGACGCGCTCAACGGCGCAGCCTGATTGCGACCCACGTTCATGCTGGCCAAACGCATCATTCCGTGCCTGGACGTCACTGGCGGGCGGGTTGTCAAAGGGGTTAACTTCGTCGAGCTGCGCGACGCTGGAGATCCGGTTGAAATCGCCGCACGCTACAACGATCAAGGCGCCGACGAACTCACCTTTCTCGATATCACCGCCACCAGCGATGGGCGCGATCTGATCCTGCACATCATCGAAGCCGTTGCCAGCCAAGTGTTCATCCCGCTCACGGTGGGAGGTGGCGTGCGCACAGTCGACGACGTGCGCCGCTTGCTCAATGCCGGCGCCGACAAAATCAGCTTCAACTCGGCTGCCGTGGCCAACCCGCAGGTGATCCGCGATGCGTCTGACAAATACGGCTCGCAATGCATCGTGGTGGCGATCGATGCCAAAAGGCGTCAGGGCGACGACCTTGCCGCACGCGGCCCCGGGTGGGATGTCTACACCCACGGCGGACGCAAAAACATGGGCCTCGATGCCGTGGCCTGGGCAAAGCAGATGGCCGATTTCGGCGCTGGCGAGATCCTGCTCACCAGCATGGATCGCGACGGCACCAAAATTGGCTTTGATCTCGCACTCACCCGCGCGGTCAGTGATGCCATCCCCGTGCCCGTGATTGCCTCGGGTGGCGTGGGTGCGCTGGAGCATCTGTCCGAAGGCATCCAACAAGGCGGCGCCGACGCCGTGCTCGCCGCCAGCATCTTCCACTACGGCGAATTCACCGTCGGCCAAGCCAAGGCCTTGATGGCGCAGCACGGTATTCCGGTGCGACAGTGATACCGCCTCGCAACACTCGGCTGTTGCGGCAACGTTAAATTGCGCAATTCAGCAGTTTTTCGGGGTTTGATAGGTTCATTGCCCGATATCTGCCGTGATATGGTTTCGCGAGGCATTCACACCGAGGTGCTGATTTGAATATCGGCACCTCACTATTTATCGGGAGCATTCATGACCAAATCTCTGATGACCGCCCTGGCTGGCGCCCTGCTCAGCATGGCTGCACATGCGGGGGATATGTTTTATGTGCAAGCCAACGCCGGTTCAACGAGCTCGGATATGAGTTCGTGCGTTTCATACCGCGCAGACCCTAACGGTGAGGTTGCCGATTGCCAAGTAAAGGGCAAGGCCGGCAAGCTACTGGCTGGCTACCATGTGACACCCAATTTCGCTCTGGAAGCCTCTTACTGGAAGTTCGGCACCGAGCATGCCGAGGACAGCGTCGGCGAAATCAATGCCAAAGTAGCTGCCTTTGGCCTGGGCGGTGCCCTGCATTTCGACATTACCGATAACTGGGCGCTGCTCGCTCGTTTTGGTTTTGCTCGCGTCAAAACAAAAACCACCACACTGGACGTCGGTGATACGGAGTGGGTAAAAGCGGCTTCAGACAGCCACGCAAAGTACTACGCTGGCATCGGCATCAGTTATGCGGTAACTCCGATGTTCCGCCTGCACGGCGATTTCGATTACACCAAAGTCCGTTCTGCGATTTATCGCGAGCACGGCCTGCGCCTGCTCTCCGCTGGCGCATCACTCAATTTCTGATTCGCCGATCCGTTCGGTTCTCTTGCGTCGCGGCCAGCGTTATCAATACGCTGGCCGTTTTTATTGGCACACCCGGATTGCGTCCACCCCGATTCACGCCGGGTTGTCAATATCGATAAAGCAGTGTTCAAGGCCGAAACGTTCGGCCAAATGGGCGCCCAGCGCCTGAGCGCCGTAACGCTCGGTGGCATGGTGTCCGCAAGCCAGAAAAGCCACGCCGGTTTCGCGCGCCAGATGGGTTTGCGGCTCTGAGAGTTCGCCCGTTATAAAGGCGTCGGCCCCTGCCGCAATGGCGGCCTCAAAGTAGCTTTGCGCACCACCGCTGCACCACGCCACGCGGCAGATCGATCGGCCATCGCCCCCCACGACCACCACCGCGCGGCCCAGTTGCTGCCCGATGTGCTGCTGCAAGGTGCTCAAGCTCGCAGCCTCGGGTAAGGCACCGACGCAGCCCAGATCCTGCTCGCCAAAATGCCCCTCGGCCACCCATCCCAGCATGCGCCCAAGTTGTGCGTTGTTGCCCAGCTCGGGATGCGCATCAAGCGGCAGGTGATAGGCCAGCAGATTGATATCGTGCGCCAGCAGGGCTTGCAGCCGCTGCTTCATCCAGCCGACGATGCGCCCATCGTGTCCGCGCCAAAACAGGCCATGGTGCACAAGCACGGCATCGGCCTGCTGGGCAATGGCGGCATCGATCAACGCTTGGCTTGCCGTAACGCCACTGACAATGCGACGCACCTCGGCGCGCCCCTCAACCTGCAGGCCGTTCGGCCCATAATCGCGAAACCGACCGATGTCGAGCAGCGTGTTGGTGTAGTGCTCAAGCTCTGCGCGGGTTGCCACGGTTTTATCTCCTTGCTGCGTCTTCATGCGCAAACTCTGGTTGCTATTTTCGCAGGCGGTCACGGTTGCTCTGGCCGTGGTGTTCGTCATCACAACGCTCAAGCCGCAGTGGTTGTCGGGGCTGGGCGACACGGTTATCGCGCCCGGGGTTGCGCCGCCGCCTGCCGCATCCTCATTGCCTGCTGCATCGGCGGCGGCACACCCTGGCTTCAGCGAAGCTGCGCGGGTGGCTGCGCCCGCCGTGGTGAGCATCCTCACCAGCAAATCAACCTCGCGGCAGCGCCGCAGTGAGCCGTGGTTTCGCTTCTTTTTTGGAGGCCGCAATGGCACGAGCCGGCAGCTCTCAGGCGTGGGATCAGGCGTCATCATCACGCCAGACGGCTATGTGCTCACCAACAACCACGTGATCGCCCAGATGGACGATATCGAGGTGATGCTCACCGATGGCCGCAAGGCGCGTGCACTGGTGATTGGCACCGACCCCGAAACCGATCTGGCCGTGCTCAAGATCGATCTCGCCCCGCTGCCAGTGATTGCGTTTGGCGACTCGGCATCGCTCGAAGTAGGCGATGTGGTGCTGGCCATTGGCAACCCGTTTGGCGTGGGGCAAACCGTCACCTCGGGCATCGTGAGCGCCCTGGGACGCAATCAGTTGGGCATCAACACTTTCGAAAATTTCATCCAGACCGACGCGGCCATCAACCCCGGCAATTCGGGTGGCGCCTTGGTCGATGCGCATGGCCTGCTCATGGGCATCAACACTGCCATTTATTCGCGTTCGGGGGGCAACATGGGCATTGGTTTTGCCATCCCCGCCTCGACGGCACGGCAGGTGATGGAAAGCCTGATCCGCGATGGCCGCGTCACCCGTGGCTGGATCGGCGTCGAGCCCCGCGATCTCACGCCCGATATTGCGCAGACGCTGTCGGTGCCGGCATCGCGTGGTGTGCTCATCACCGGGGTGTTGCAAGGCGGCCCGGCGGCAGCAGGTGGGATGCGGCCCGGCGATGTTGTTACCCGTGTGGCGGGGCATGAGGTTGAAAACACGGCCCAATTGCTCAGCGAAGTGGCTGCACTGCGCCCGCAATCCGAAGCCAGCATCTCGGTGCTGCGCGCCGATCAGCAACTCGAGATTCAGGTGCGGGTGGGCGAGCGCCCCCGTGCACAACACCGACAACACATCACACCGCCCGACGACGAAGAATGAGCGGTGCGCCCAGGCGGCGCGGCGCCCGATCAGATCACATGGCGGCTTGATCGTTGGTGTCTTCTTCGGGCCGACGCGTGTGTTTAATGAACACCTGCGCGGCCACGATGCCCACCTCATAGAGTAGGCCCATGGGCACCAACAGCGCGATCATCGACACCGCATCGGGCGGCGTGGCCAGCCCCGCCACGGCAGCGGCTGCAACCCAAAAATAACGCCGCCACTCGCGCAACTGCGAGATCGTCACCACACCCATGCGCGCCAAGATCACCACGGCCACCGGCACCTCAAAGGCTAGGCCAAAGGCGATAAACATCGTCAAGACAAAATCGAGATACGCCTCGATATCGGGCGAGACCGCCACCGATTCAGGCGCCATGGCCTGGATCGCCGGAAAGGCTTTGCCAAATACAAAGAAGTAGCAAAACGCGACCCCAAAATAAAAAAGCGCCGTGCTGGCCACCACCAACGGCAGCACCAAGCGTTTTTCGTGCCGATACAGGCCCGGCGCCACAAAGGCCCACACCTGATGCAATACCCATGGCAGCGCCACGCCCAACGCCGCCAGCAGCGTCACTTTGATGGGGATGAGAAAGGGCGTCACCACCCCTACCGCAATCATCTTGGTGCCGGCAGGCATGGCCTGCACCAGCGGCAACGCCAGCAGATCGTAAAGCCGCTTGGGCCCAGGCCACATCGCCAGCACGACAAACACCGCACCCACGCCATAAATGGCCTTGAGCAGACGGTCGCGCAGCTCGATCAGGTGGGCAACAAAAGGCTGCTCGGCATCTTGTTGACCGCCTGGCGATGGATTTTGAGATGCGTTTTTTGAATCACTCACGAAGCACTCTCATCCACGCGGTCTGCGGCTGATGCCTGGCGGACGAAAACGCGCCACCCGCGCCGCCCCCGATTGCACCCGTGTCTGTACCCTTTGCTGCTGCTTGTACCAATGCGGCACGGCAGCCCGTCGCATGCGCCATTTTTTATCGGGGCGTTGATAAACCGGATAGAACGACCCCGGCACCCCAGCATCCCCCTCGCCAAGGGTGGCACCGCCCATACTCTGCTCGATGGTTTGCGAGGCTTGCGCCAGCCCGGCGTCAACCGATTGCCGAACATCGTTGAGGCTCGATTCGAAAGCCTGCTTGGTGCGCTTGAGCTCGTCGAGCTCCATTGAGCGGCTCACTTCGCTTTGCACTTCTGAAACATAGCGCTGCGCGCGCCCGAGCAGCGTGCCCGCCGTGCGCGCCACACGCGGCAGGCGCTCAGGGCCGATCACCACCAGCGCAAGGCCGCCGATGATCAACAGTTTGGTGAATCCGATATCGAGCATGAAAACCCGCCAGACGCGGCCAGCGTGCCATCAGGCGCCGCGGGCCGCACAGCGCTACGCGCCGCACGCCCCCAGGCCAAAACAGCACATCGGCGCGTCAGCTCTTGGCCTTGCTTTCAACGTCGATGGTCTGCGCTTCGGACGGCTTATCAGACGCCAGCCGCTGCTGCGGCGTTGCCGAGGATTGCGCCGGCTGATCGCCATCTTTCATGCCATCTTTGAAGCCCTTGACCGCCGAACCGAGATCGGAGCCGATGTTTTTGAGCTTTTTGGTGCCAAAGATCAGCACGATGATGACGAGAAAAATGATCAGGTGCGTGGTGGACAGTCCCATGAGGTGCCTCCGGTGTAAAACAGGTCGATTTTATGAGCGGGGGAAGGCGATTCGATTAAATCGACATGCCTTTCCAGGGGCGCGGGCCGCCAAGCACATGCACGTGCAGATGGAAAACCTCTTGCCCGCCATCGCGCCCGTTGTTGATCACCACCCGAAAACCGTTGGTTGCGCCCGCCTCTTGCGCCAACTTGGGCGCCAGCAGCAGCATCTTGCCCAGCAACGCCTGGTGGCGGGCATCGGCGTCAGACAGCGCCGCCACATGCTCACGCGGCACGATCAACAGATGCACAGGGGCAGCGGGGTGGATGTCGTGAAAGGCGATCACCTCATCGTCTTCGTATACCTTGCGGCTGGGGATGGCGCCTTGGGCAATCTTGCAAAAAATGCAGTTCGTGTCGTGGCTCATGGTGGATCGAGTGGCGGGGTGGGTGGCAAGCGCAGAGTGGGCGCCATCAAGCCGCTGGTGTTGAGCTGCGGCGGGCGAATTCTTCGAGGCCCGACAGCCCCTCGCGACGCATCAACTCGGCCAGCACATCATGGGGCGTGAGGCCGAAATGCGCCAGCGCCACCATCGAGTGAAACCACAGATCAGCCACTTCGTAGACGATCTTGGCGCGGTCGCCATCTTTGGCTGCCATCACTGTCTCAGTGGCCTCTTCGCCCACTTTTTTGAGGATGGCATCAGTGCCCTTGTTGAACAACCGGGCCACGTAGCTCTTATCGGGATCAGCGCCCTTGCGGGATTCGATCACCTCAGCCAAACGGGCCAACACATCTTGCGACAACGGAGCGGAGCTTGCGAAATCGGTCATGGGGCGGTGGTGCAACGTTTATTTGTAGATGCTGCCTGGATCTTTGAGCACCGGATCAACGGCACGCCACTGCTGGCCGTCGAGCTGCTGATAAAAACAAGCGTGACGGCCCGTGTGGCAGGCAATGCCGGGCGTGTGCCCGAGTTGCTCGACCTTGAGCAGCACAACATCGTTGTCGCAATCGAGGCGAATGTCGAGCACCTTTTGCGTGTGGCCCGATTCTTCGCCCTTGTGCCAGAGCTTGTTACGCGAGCGGCTGAAATACACGGCCTCGCGGATCTCGGCGGTGCGCGCGAGTGCCTCGCGGTTCATCCACGCAAACATCAACACGTCGCCCGTGCTCGCTTCTTGCGCAATCACAGGCACCAGACCTTGGGCGTCCCAGCGGACAGCATCGAGCCAATTCATCCCGGCAGTGTAGCAACCGGGCCTGTGCTGCCGCAGCCAAAGGGTGCCTGATCCCAGCCCTGGCGCGACAATCAGCGCATGCTCGACACCGCCGCCCCCACACCAACGCCCGCCCAAACCGCCCCCTTGGCCCTGACGATGGGCGACGCCTGCGGCATCGGCCCCGAAATCATCGCCACGGCCTGCCGCACGGGTGCGCTGGCCGGTGCGTTTGTGGTGGGCGATGTGGCGGTGATGCGCCGCGCTGTGCAACTCACCCGCCCAGCGGCTTCGGCGGCAGCCTCAAACACCGGCTGCAGCAACGCCCTGCCCGTGGTGCAGATCGACACCCCCGATGAAGTGCACACATTGCCGCCGGGCGTGCTGCCCGTGTTGCAAGCCGACCACCTGCCCGCCGATTTGATCGAGGCGCCGCTGGGCCGTGTCGATCGCCGCGCGGGGCTGGCTGCAGCGGCCTGCATTCGCCAAGCCGCTGCGTTGGCTCAACGTGGTGCCGTGGCCGCGATGATCACGGCCCCGATCCACAAAGAAGCCTTGGCTGCTGCCGGCGAGCCCTACCCAGGCCACACCGAGCTGCTGCAGGCGCTAGCCGGCCATGCGCCGGTGCGCATGATGCTGGCCAACGATGAGCTCAAAACCGTGCTGGTAACGATCCACGTTGCGCTGCGCCAAGCCATTGAAGGGGTAACGTTTGAGCAGGTGCTCGACACCCTGCGCATCACCCACCGCAGCGCACGGCAGTGGGGCATCGATCATCCGCGCATCGGTGTGGCTGGGCTCAATCCGCACGCCGGCGAAGGCGGTTTGTTTGGCAACGAAGAGCAGTGCATCATCGGCCCGGCCATCGAGGCGGCACAACGCGAAGGCATCGATGCCCGCGGCCCCTTTGCGCCCGACACCGTGTTCATGCGCGCGCGCCACGCCAGCGGGCACCCGGGCGAGTTCGATGTGGTTGTGGCGATGTATCACGATCAGGGCCTGATCCCCGTGAAATATCTCGGTGTTGATCGCGGCGTTAACGTCACCCTGGGCCTGCCGTTTGTGCGCACCAGCCCCGATCACGGCACGGCTTTTGATCTGGCGGGCACTGGCCGTGCCAGCCCCGACAGCCTGATCGCAGCCATCGAGATGGCGCGCCGGCTTACAACGTGGCGCGAGCCGTTGTGTTCGACGCTGCACCACCCGTGAGCGTGAGCGCCGCCAACTGTTTGCGCGCGCGCGCCGTGGCACGCTCAATAAGCTCAGCGTTTTCGTAAGCCCGAAAGCGCTGGCTATCGCACAGCCGGCTGAGCGTGCGCGACGTCACCGTGATCGTCTGCTTATACATGCGCCCGTAGGTGAAGATAAAAAACGTGCGCCCCGGGCTCACCCAACTCAAGCGCACTTTCTTCCACGAATCGCTGAGGTACATCTGATAAGCCACCCCGGGCTGGATATGGCTGATGAGCTGCGGCCCCGCCACCGGCGGAGCCGGCGTATCGAGATTGATATCAACCTCGGCCAGCGCTTCGGCCTCAACCGCACCCGGCTCGGCAGCACTCAAATCAATGTCGACCGAACCATCCCAATCGATGGCGGCATCGTCGACCAACCCTGCGCCCTGCGCCTCATCGCTCGTGAGCTGCACCACGCCCGTGGCTTCATCGGTGAGCGTGATCGGGGCCGTATCTTTGGCAACCTCATCGCGGGTCGGGATGGCAACCTTGTCGACCTGATCGAGCTGAAACTTCAGTTGCCGCTGCGAAAAATCGGTCAGCGGTGGCGCCTTCAGCGATTCAGCATGCGCCGGTAGCAACTGCGAGAAAAACGTCTTCTTTGCCTCATCGGGCCAGCGGATCAGATCCAGCCCCTCGTTGAGGTCTTTCATCAAGGCGGGCAGCTTGAGCAAAAACTCTTTGCGCAACTGCGGCGAGCCCTTGGGTTGCACGCTCTGCACGAGTTCGCGCCCCACTTGCCTCATGCGCTGCGCCAGTGCCGAATCCCCCCCCTCGCGCGAGGCCACCAACACCTGCACCTGGCTCCAAACCTGCGCCAGAAAATCGCGCAGAAAATCCTGCAGCCCCAGCGACGCCAGCTGCGCCTGCAGCGCCCGCATATAGCGTTGCTGCACCCGCAAATCAGCCTCTTTACCCCCCAGCAGGGCTGACACCTCGGCATGCTCGGCAGCCGCCAGCGCGGTTTGATCGCGAATGAAGGCCTCGAGCTCAGAAAGCGTTTCTTCGTACAGCTCCATCTGATCGAAGTCGCCCTCAACCACCTGCTGCACCAATGCATTAACACGCTTGAGGCACTCTTGGCCCGCCCCGCCGTCGAAATCATCAAAGCTCGCCGCCAGCGACGCAATGCGGTTAACAAACCGCCGCACCGGATGCTTGCGCGAGCTGAAGAACCCCATATCCTTGAGCGCCACCCGCAGCACCGGCAATTGCAGCCGTGCAATCTCGCGAGCCATTTGTGGCGGCACTTTAGGATCAGACAACACCTGATCAAACAGCGCCGCCACGATATCGATCACCATGTGATCGAGCGTGCCCGTCGAGGCACGCACCAGTTCATCGCGATGCGCGCGAATCATGTTGACGGCCATCAGCCCGCCAGCCGCCCCCGCCTGCAGCGCATCGCCCGACAAACCTCCGGGCACCGATGCGGCCCAATCCAGCCCTTGGCCGGCCCCTGCGGCACCATCACTGCCCAAGCCCGCGCCCCCGGAGCCTCCTGCTCCTGCACCCGCCCCTGGCGCCCCCGATTGCATACTGGCAAAAGCCAGCCGCTTGATCACATCAATCAAAGGCCCGCGCGCCGCCTCGTCGCCCGAAGGCAACCCTGCCAAAGAAGGCAAGCCGCCCGGCCCAGAACGGGCAAAACTGCCGGACGAGGTTGTGGCGCCCTCAGCCGATGCCAACCCCGCCGGTACGCTCACGCCAAACATCGCACTCAACGCGCGCGCCGCCTGACCGTCGTAGCCCGCTCGCGGCGCCGCGCCCTCACGGCCAGAGCCCTCATGGCCACCGCGTGTTGTATGCGCTGACGCACCAGCATCGCGCGTGCCGGACGCATCCAGCCCCCGGCCACTCACCGTATCGCGTCCGAGATCACCGCGTCGGCTGTCTGCCGCACCGCGCACGGCCAGGCTCAAAGGCTGCACACCCCGTTGGCGGATATCGTCGATCACCGCCTGATACACCGCGCGCATATCCTGCGCCAGCGTCCGCCCCAGCTCTTTGGCCAGCACCTTGCGGATCTCTGCGTCTTCAGACGTCACCTCAATGGCTCGAAACAACGCCTTGCCAATGTTTTGCGGACGCAGCGGATTGCGATCCTGATCGGCGCTGCGCAGCCCCTGCAACGTGCCCATATAGCCCAGCAGATCGCGCAACTCCCACTCGCACCCCTGGCCGAGCTCCTGCCCCAGCCGCTCAGCCGACACCAGCTGCTCAACCTCATCGTCGCCCACAAGGCTGAGCGAGGCCCAATCCGTCAAACCAGCGCCACCGCCGCGTGTCGACGTCGTCTTCGGGCGCGTGTCCTCCATCACCTTCTCGAGCAACACGCGCGAGAAAGTCTGGTTGAACGAGGCCATCTTGGCGCGCAAATCAAACTGCGCTGCCGTCAGAGATTGGCGAATAGCGCCGCTGGTTGCCGACATCAACGCCAACCCCAACGACTCGACGACCTTGCTCGCCGCCGCCTGTGCGGCCGATTGAATGCGGCCCACGGCGGACGACAGCACGGGCTCCAGACGATGGTCGATCACAGGCAATGGATAGGTGGTTGAAAAGCAGGCCGTCATCACATCGACGGCACCGAAAGTATCCCCTCAATCAGGTGGTTGGCATATGGCAATACCGCACACCCGGGCTCAGCCATGGCCCGCCGAGTTGTTTCAAGGTGCAACTCACCTCTTCAGCGCATCACGAATCTCGCGCAGCAACACCACCTCTTGTGGATCTTCAGCGGGCGCGGGCGGCGCAGACGGCGCCTCTTCTTTCTTGAGGCGATTGATCTGCTTGATCATCATGAAAATGATGAACGCCAGAATCACAAAATTGAGCGCCACCGTCAAAAAATTGCCATAGGCAAACACCGCCCCAGCCTTTTTGGCCTCAGCCAGCGTCAGATTCGCGGCCTGCCCGGCCAGCGGCAGGTAGTAGTTGGTGAAATCCAACCCACCCACAAACATCCCCACCACCGGCATCACGAGATCATTCACCACCGAATCGACGATCTTGCCGAACGCGCCGCCAATGATCACGCCCACAGCCAGATCCACCACATTGCCCCGAACGGCAAACTCTCTGAACTCACTGGCGAAACTCATAAAAACACTCCGTTGGTTGAGCCTGCGTCCGCTAAAAACAGCCGCTGGCCATTGATCCAAAATTAATCTGCAGCAAGCAAGTATTCCTCAGCCGGCGACGAAGTCAACAACAACAACAACAACTTGGCCTCAGATCCCTACCTGGATCAAGGCGAAACCGTTTTGATTGGTGAACCATGCGCGCTGGCCGATCGCCCGCAGACTTCTTTTGTCAACAAAGGGGGGTCGTTACAATCGGGGGTTGACCTCCATCCCAGCCCGAGGAAATTCATGAGCACCCAGCAAGTAGACAAGAGCCGCCGCACCTGGATGATGGCGACCTGCGCAGCTGGCGGCGTCGGCGGCGTTGCCGCAGCCGTTCCTTTCGTCAGCACCTTTCAACCCTCCGAACGCGCCAAAGCCGCCGGCGCGCCCGTCGAGGTCGACATCGCCGATCTCAAACCCGGCGAGATGAAGCGCGCCGAATGGCGCGGCAAGCCTGTTTGGATCCTGCGTCGCACGCCTGAAATGCTGGCCTCGCTCGCCCAATCCACGCCCCAGGTTGCCGACCCGAAATCCGAGCGCAACCCGGCCGAATTCACACCGATGGAGTCCTGCCGCAACGAGTGGCGCTCCATCAAAAAAGAGATTCTCGTCGTGGTGGGCATCTGCACCCACCTGGGCTGCTCGCCCACCGACAAACTTACCCCGGGCCCACAACCCTCGCTGCCCGATGATTGGCAAGGCGGATTCTTCTGCCCCTGCCATGGTTCCACCTTCGATCTGGCCGGTCGCGTGTTCAAAAACAAACCCGCCCCCGACAACCTCGAAGTGCCGCCGCATACCTATCTATCCGACACCAAGCTGCTCATCGGCGAAGCCAAGGCTTGATCGGTAAGCGTCCACAACTTCTAGGCATTCAAGAGGCACCTCACCATGGCTGAAGTCAAAGAAGCGCCCGCCGACGCGCCGTTGGGCGTCAAGCTCATGACCTGGGTCGACAACCGGTTTCCGGCGACCAAGATGTACAAAGAG
>CAZUCW010000076.1:0-12324 GCA_964618825.1 uncultured Aquabacterium sp. | reverse complement strand
GACGATCTGGGCCACCTGCATCACCTGCTCCTGGTAGACCATGATCCCGTAGGTTTCGTTGAGCACGGCCTCCATCAAGGGATGCGGATACGTCACCTCTTCTTTGCCGTGTTTGCGCGCACAAAACGAGGGGATCAGATCCATCGGGCCCGGGCGATACAGGGCCACCAGAGCGATGATGTCTTCAAACAGGCTGGGCTTGGCGTCTTTGAGCATGCCCTGCATGCCGCGCGATTCAAGCTGGAACACGGCTACCGTTTTGCCTTCGCTCAACAGCTCGAACGTGGCGCGATCGTCGAGTGGCAGTTTGGCAAAGTCGAAATCGTGCTGATCGGGGTGGCGCTCGATGATGAACTCTTTGGCCGTCTCCAGAATCGTCAGCGTGGCCAGGCCCAAAAAGTCGAACTTCACCAGGCCGATGGCTTCAACATCGTCTTTGTCGAACTGGCTCACAGCCGAATCGCTGCCCGGCTGCATGTAGAGCGGGCAGAAATCGGTGATCTTGCCCGGCGCAATCAACACGCCGCCGGCATGCATGCCGATGTTGCGCACCATGCCCTCAACACGCTCAGCCAGTGCCAGCAGCTCGGCCACTTCTTCTTCGTTTTTCTCGCGCTCTTCGAGCTCGGGGGCCTCGATTCGGGCGTAGATCAGCTTGCCGTCGGGCGGATTGGGTGGGCGCGCCAGCGTTACCGTTTTGCCTGGCGGTGCCGGGATGAGCTTGGCAATGCCATCCACATGCCCATAACCCATGCCCAGCACGCGGCCCACATCGCGCAGCGCAGCCTTGGCCGCCATGGTGCCAAAGGTGGCGATCTGGCTCACGGCGTCGCGGCCATAGCGGTCTTTCACGTAATCGATCACGCGATCGCGGTTGCCCTGGCAAAAGTCGATATCGAAGTCCGGCATCGACACGCGCTCGGGGTTGAGAAAGCGCTCAAACAGCAGGTTGTAGCGCAGCGGGTCGAGATCGGTGATCTTGAGCGCATAGGCCACCAGCGATCCCGCGCCTGAACCCCGGCCCGGCCCCACCGGGCAGCCGTTGTTTTTGGCCCAGTTGATGAAATCCGCCACGATCAAAAAATAGCCCGGAAAACCCATCTTCAAGATCGTGTTGATCTCGAACTCGAGCCGCTCTTCGTAGCCGGGGCGCCGCTGCTCGCGCTCAGCTGCGTCGGGATAAAGCTGCACCAGCCGCTCTTTGAGCCCCTCGCGCGAAAGCTGGCGAAAGTAATCCTCCATCGGCATGGGCTGGCCGGCGTTGGGGCCTTCGGTGATCGGTGGCGTCGGAAAGTTGGGCAGCTTCGGCTTGCCCAGCACCAGCGTGAGCGCCGTGCGTCGCGCGATCTGCAGCGTGTTGTCGAGCGCCGAGGGCACATCGGCAAACAGCTCGCGCATCTGCGCTTCGGTTTTGAAATACTGCTCGCGCGAAAAACGCTTGATGCGTCGCGGGTTGGTGAGTGTTTCGCCCTCGGCAATGCACACCCGCGCTTCGTGCGCCTCAAAATCATCGGGTGTGGCGAACTGGATCGGGTGCGTGGCCACCACCGGCAAACACAGCTCGGCAGCCAGCGGCACGGCGGCGCGCACATGCGCCTCGTTGGTGGGCAACCCGGCGCGCTGCAGTTCGATATAAAACCGCCCCTCAAAAATCTCGGCCAGTTGTCGTGCCACCTGCATCGCGCGGCTGGTGTCGCCCATCAAAAGGGCTTGCCCTACGGCGCCGGCATCGGCCCCCGATAGCGCGATCAGCCCCTGGGCATGCTCTCGCAGCCACGCCCACTTGAGATGCGCTTGCGCACGCTGCGCGTTGATCGTCCATCCCTGGGCCAACAGCTCGCACAGATTGAGATAGCCCGTGCGGTTTTGCGCCAGCAGCAGCAAACGGCTGGGCGCGCGTGTGGCGCCCGCGCCGGCTTCGTCTTCGAGCCACACATCGGCACCGATGATTGGCTGCACGCCCTTTTTGCGCGCGGCTGAATAAAACTTGATGGCCCCAAACAGGTTGTTGAGATCGGTGATCGCCAGGGCCGGCTGCGCATCGGCGGCGGCAGCAGCCACCATATCGTCGACGCGCAACGTGCCATCGACCACAGAGTATTCGGTATGTGAACGCAGGTGTACGAAAGCCATCGGCAGATTTTAGAAGGGGGGGTGATCCGGGCCCTGATCGATGCGTAGACTCGCGGCATGAATGCACTGCCCATCCCACTGCAAACGATCCTGCTGCTGATCGCGTCCAACGTCTTCATGACGTTCGCCTGGTATGGCCATCTCAAAAACCTCTCGGATCGTCCGTGGTTTGTGGCCGCATTGCTGAGCTGGGGCATCGCGCTGTTTGAATACCTGTTGCAGGTGCCGGCCAACCGCATCGGCGCGCAGCAGTTCAGCGTCGGCCAGCTCAAGGTGATTCAAGAGGTGATCACCTTGAGCGTATTCGTGCCGTTTTCGGTGCTCTACATGGGGCAGACACTCAAGCTCGATTACCTCTGGGCCGCGCTGTGTCTTGTGGGTGCGGCGTATTTCATGTTTCGCTCGGCCTGAGAGGGGGCGTGGGCGCGCTCAGGCGCGTGCCGGCTCACACTTGCCGCCAGCCGCCGGGGTTCATATAATCGCCGGCTTTCGAGGCTGGCCATGGGCTGGGCCAACGGGCGCGGGCAACACCCGCAGCAGCCGTGGGCCACGGGCGCGTGGTGCGATCTAACAGCCCTCGAAAACAAGCTGCCGGTTGGCGGCGCAGCCCTCTGGCTCACCGACAACCGATCCCCCGACTGCCAGGCCCCGAGTGTCTCCCGGGTGTTGACAGTTACATGCCAGGCAGGCGCGCCATGGGTGCGGTCGGCCTGCCGTATCGTCTAGGAAACATCATGGTCGTGATTCGACTCTCTCGTGGCGGCTCTAAAAAACGCCCGTTCTTCAACATCGTCGCAGCCGATTCGCGCAATCGCCGCGATGGCCGCTTCCTTGAGCGCGTGGGTTTTTACAACCCGGTCGCTTCGGGCCAGGCCGAAGGCCTGCGCGTGGCGTTCGATCGCATCGACTATTGGGTGAAAAACGGCGCTCAAGTGTCGCCCACGGTGGCTCGCCTCGTTAAGCAGGCCCAACAGGCGGCCACGCCGGCAGCCTGATTGGCCGCGGTGATGTCGGGATCGGGCAGGTGCTTCGCCAAAGTTTGTGCCGTTCAGCACTGACGCATGCCCTCCGCCTTCGATCCTGACGCTTGGCCTGACGATGCCGTCGAAGTAGGCCGCATCGTTGACGCCTGGGGCGTGAAGGGTTGGATCAAGCTCCAGCCCTATTCCGCCGATCCCCAGGCGCTCTTCTCCAGCAAACGCTGGTTTCTCCGTCCGCCCGAAGACCGTTTTGCCAAGCCGCGCGCCCCGGGTGCGCCTGAGTGGCCGACGTTGCTGCGCGTTGTGCAGGCCAAAAATCATCAGGATTTGGTGGTTGCGCAGGTGCACGACATCTCTGATCGAGGTGCTGCTGAGGTGCTCAAGGGCGCCCGCGTGTTTGTGTCGCGAGCCAGTTTTCCGACCGCCGACGCGGGCGAGTTTTACTGGGTCGATCTGGTGGGGTTGGCGGTGATCAACCGCGAGGGGTTGCTGCTTGGCACGGTCGTTGATTTGCTCGATACCGGTGCGCACAGCGTGTTGCGTGTTGAAGATCGCACCACCGATAAACCATTTGAGCGCCTGATACCGTTTGTGGGTGCTTACATCGATACAGTTGATTTGGCTGCCCAACGCATCACGGTCGATTGGTCGCCTGCGTGGGATCTCGATACCTGAGCCGGCCTGCAGTGCAGCCATGCGCTTTGATGTCGTCACCCTGTTTCCTGAGCTGTTCGAGCCGTTTACGCGCATCGGCGTAACGCGCCGCGCGTTTGAGGGTGCCGATCCGGCGTTGCAGTTGCGCCTGTGGTCGCTGCGCGATTTTGCTGACGACACCTACCGCCGTGTCGACGACCGCGCTTACGGCGGGGGGCCGGGCATGGTGATGCTTGTTGAGCCGCTCGAGCGGGTGCTGGCTGCCGTGCGTGCTGAGCAGGCCGCGTCGGCACACGCTCGCACGCCGGTGATTTTGTTCAGCCCGGCAGGGCAGCCGCTCACGCAGGCGCGGGTGTCGGCGCTGGCGGCCAGCCCAGGTGCCGTGCTGGTGTGTGGCCGCTACGAAGGCATCGATCAGCGCTTTATCGATCGCCACGTCGACGAAGAACTCAGCTTGGGGGATTACGTGCTGTCGGGTGGCGAATTGCCGGCGCTCACCTTGATTGATGCCGTAGCACGGTTGCAGTCGGGTGTGCTCAACGATGCGCAGAGCCATGAGCAAGACAGCTTTTCAGACGGGCTGCTCGATTGCCCGCACTACAGCCGGCCAGAGCATTTGCCGGGAGATGGTGGGGGTGTGCCACCTGTGCTGCTGTCGGGCCACCACGCCCAGATCGCCCGTTGGCGGCGCGAGCAACAGCTGCGCCTGACGGCGCTGCGTCGACCGGATCTGATCGAGGCGGCGCGGGCTGCGGGGCGTTTAAGCCAAGCCGACGAGCGCTTTTTGGCGCTTTTGGGCGAGGCGCAACGGGGGCGCGAAACGGCGGGGTGATGCAGCACGAGGAGTTCGTGCATTGATGCAAAACTCCGCTACAATCCCCGGTTTTTCAGATCCTCTACCCGGCCTTTGTCGGCGGCCCATCGGGCGGGCCGACAGCACAACCCCTGTGGCGCGGGCATCGATCACTCTAGGAGCTTTTGATGGCCAACATCATCCAGATGCTCGAGCAAGAAGAAATCGCTCGACTCAACAAAACCATCCCCGAGTTCGCCCCTGGCGACACCGTGATTGTCAGCGTCAACGTGGTTGAAGGCACCCGCAAGCGCGTGCAGGCTTACGAGGGCGTGGTGATCGCCAAGCGCAACCGTGGCCTCAACAGCAGCTTCATCGTTCGCAAGATCTCGAGTGGCGAAGGCGTTGAGCGTACGTTCCAGCTCTACAGCCCGCTGATCGCTTCGATCGAGGTCAAGCGCCGTGGCGATGTGCGTCGCGCCAAGCTCTACTATCTGCGTCAGCGCAGCGGCAAATCGGCTCGCATCAAAGAGAAGCTGGCCTGATCCCGCAGCCGTCGCAACGGTTGTGTTCTTCTCGATCAAACCGCCTGCCGCATCGTCTGCGCAGGCGGTTTTTTCTTGCCCATGACTTTTATCTTTGATCCCACCGTGGTGCCCTTGTTGGGGCACGATCACGATCTGCCGCCTGTTGATCCGGCACGGCTGGGTGCGCGGGCGCTGCGTGAGCGTTTTGCGCAACCGCCCCGGTGGTCGCCCGAAACCCAATCAGATCGTGTGCTCGTGGGGGGCGAAACTGCGCCGGCGGCGGTGCTGGTGCCCTTGATCACGCGCCATGAGCCTACGGTGCTGCTCACGCGGCGCACGCCGCATCTCAAGGCTCATGCGGGGCAGATTGCGTTTCCGGGCGGGCGTGTCGAGCCGGGAGATGCCGACGCGGTGCACACGGCGTTGCGCGAAGCACACGAAGAAATCGGCCTGCCTGGCGAGCGTGTCGAGGTGATTGGCACTTTGCCCACCTACACCACGATCACGGGTTTTGTCGTGACGCCCGTGGTGGGGCTGATCGAGCCGGGGGCGGTGTGGCGGCCTGATCCCAATGAGGTCGAAGAGGTGTTTGAGGTGCCGCTGGCGTATCTGATGAATCCGGCGCATCACCAGCGGCGTGGGCTCGTGGGCCCCGATGGCACACACCAGTTTTTTGCCATGCCCTGGGTTGATCCAGCCTCACAGGTAGGGCGTGAGTATTTCATTTGGGGCGCAACGGCGGCGATGTTGCGCAACCTCTATCGCTTCTTGCAGGCACCCCCGCCGGTATGATCGCCGCATGAGTTTCTTTGCCGTGCTGTTCGCCTTGTTGATCGAGCAGCTCAAGCCTTTGCCGCAGCGCAATGCGGTGCACGAATCGCTCACCGGCTGGTCGCGCTGGACGGGCCGTAATTTCGATGCCGGTGCGCCGCACCACGCCTGGGTGGTGTGGGGTATGACCGTGATCGTGCCAGCCATCGTGGCGGCACTGCTGTATCGCGGCATCGTGCACTACAGCTTGCTGTTGGGCCTGGTGTGGGATGTGGTGGTGCTCTACGCCACATTGGGATTTCGGCAGTTCAGCCACCATTTCACCGATATTCGCGATGCGCTTGAGGCTGGGCGTGAAGATGAGGCCCGGCGTTTGCTGGCGCAGTGGCGTCATGTGGATGCGTCTGATTTGCCGCGCAACGAGTTGCTGCGTCATGTGATCGAGCATTCGCTGGTGGCTGCGCACCGTTATGTGTTCGGCGTATTTTTCTGGTTTGTGTTGCTGTCGTCTGTGGGCTTGGGGCCGACGGGTGCGGTGGTGTATCGCATGGCCGAGTTCGCCAGCCGCTACTGGACATACAAGAGCCACGTTACCGGCGAGCCCACCAACGAGGGGCTGATGCGGCTGGCTCAGCGGTTGTTTACCTGGATGGATCACGCGCCGGCGCGGCTGACGGCCTTTGGCTTTGCGGTGGTCGGCAATTTTGAGGATGCGGTGCAGGCATGGCGGCAATATGCCGCGCTCTGGAGCGGACGCAACGAAGGTGTGTTGCTGGCGTCGGCTGCCGGTGCCGTGGGTGTGCAGCTGGGTGGCAGCCCGGCGCCGGGGCTTGCTCAAGATCGCAGCAAAACCTTTGCCGGCGGTGATCAGGCCGACGCCACAGCTTCTGAGGGCAGCATCCCCGGGGCGGTGCCGCAGATGGCGCATCTGCGCAGCGTGGTGGCCCTGATCTGGCGCTCGGTGGTGTTGTGGATGCTGTTGTTGGCGCTGTTGACGTTGGCCAATTTGGTGGGCTGAGCGGCAGGCGCTTTGTGGCGCCTGCGGCGTTGTTTTTACCAGCGCGGCTGGCTGAGTTCGGCGTGCAGCTCGGTGTAGAGCCGGTAGCGTGTCGGGCTGATGTGGCCGCTCTGTGCCGCGGTGATGATGCCGCAGCCGGGTTCATGCAGGTGGGTGCAGTTGTGAAACCGGCAGTGGCCCAAATGCTGCGCCAGATCGGGCATGAGGGTGGCCAGCCGTTCGGCGGCAACGTGGTGCAGGCCAAATTCTTGAAATCCGGGCGAATCAATCAGTGCCGTGCTGTGTGAGCCATCGGCCCAATACCATTGAGTGGTGGTGGTGGTGTGTTTGCCCGAGTTGAGCGCTTGTGAGATCTCGCCGATTTCGGCGCGGGCTTGCGGGGCGATGGCGTTGATGAGCGTGCTCTTGCCTGAGCCCGAGGGGCCCAGCACGAGCGTGGTGCGTTCGCCCAAGTAGGGCGCCAGCGCGGCACGCGCAGCATCGGGGTGGTGCTTGAGCGAGAGCTCGAGCGTGTCGTAGCCCATGGCCTGATAGGGCGCCAGGCGTTGGCGGGCGATGTCGGTGCCGGGCAGATCGGTTTTGTTGAGCACGATGCAGGCGTCGATGCCGGCGTCTTCGGCGGCGATGAGCGCACGGGTGAGCTGAGATTCGCTGAAAACGGGCTCAACGGCGATCCAGATCAGCAGTTGATCGAGATTGGCTGCAAATGATTTGCTGCGCCATTCGTCTTGGCGATACAGCAGGTTGCGTCGGGGCTCGATGTGCTCGATCACGCCTTCGTCGCCGCTGGCGTGGGTGAGTTGCCAACGCACGTGATCTCCCACAACGACATCGTTTTTCTTGCCACGCGGGTGGCAGATCAAGCGTTCGTGCGCAGGGGTTTCGATCACGCAATGCCGTCCGTGGGTGATCACCACCCGGCCGGATTCGAGCCCGGCATCGCCAGGCGCCTGCCCGCGTTGGGTGGCGCGGTCGGCGCCGCGGGGTGGGTTGCGGGTGAAACGGGGGGCGTGGGCGCTCAAAGGATCTCGCTCATGGTGGGTGGCGAGCTCAATGCGCCGCCAAGGCCGCCAAGCGTTCGCTGGCCGGCGGGTGCGAGTAATAAAAACGCACGTAGAGCGGATCGGGAGTGAGCGTTGAGGCGTTGTCTTCGTAGAGTTTGATCAGGGCGCTGGCCAGATCGCGTGCATTGGTTTGTGCGCAGGCGTAGGCATCGGCCTCGAACTCGTGTCGACGCGAAAGCGCGGCAAACAGTGGCGAGATAAAAAAGCCGAACACCGGCGCGGCGAGCATGATGAGCAGCAGCGCCAGCGCATCTTTGGGGGCAGACGCGGCAATGCCGGCGCGGCCGATGCCGAGTCCTTCATAAAACCACACCTGCTGGCTCAACCATCCCAGCAGCGCGAAGCCTGCCAGGCTCAACGCAAACATCAATACGATCCCCTTGATCACGTGGCGGTGCTTGAAGTGCCCCAGCTCATGCGCCAGCACGGCCTCGACCTCGCCGGGGTTGAGCGTGTGTAGCAGTGTGTCGAAAAACACCACGCGCTTGGCCGCACCAAAGCCGGTGAAATAGGCGTTGCCATGGGCTGATCGTTTGGAGCCGTCCATCACAAACAAGCCCTTGGCCGCAAAGCCGCAGCGTGCCATCAAGGCTTCGACGCGCTGGCGCAAAGTGTCGTCTTGCAGCGGCTCGAAGCGGTTAAACAGTGGTGCGATCACGGTGGGGTAGAGCACCAGCACCAACAGGTTAAAGCCCATCCACACGCCCCAGGCCCACAGCCACCACACCGAGCCGGCGGCGCCCATGAGCCACAAGATCACCGCTGCAATCGGCAGGCCCAGCAATGCGCCTACCACCACGCCCTTGGCCAAGTCGGCCAGCCACAGGCCGGGCGTCGTGCGGTTAAAGCCATAGCGCTGTTCAAGCCGAAACGTGCTCCACCACGACAGCGGCACATCGATCACACCGCCGATGAGCGCAAACGATGCCAGCAGCGCGAGCTGATAGGCCATATCGCCCCAACGTGGCTGCACCGCATCGCGCACAAAAGTGTTGAGCACATCGAGGCCGCCCAGCAGCGTCCAGCCCAGCAGCACGGCGGATTCGATGGCCAGACTCAACAGGCCCAGCCGCAGCTTGGCCACGGTGTAATCAGCAGCACGTTGGTGCGCGGGCAACGCCACGGTTTGCGCAAAAACCGCTGGCACGGCGTGGCGGTGCTGCATCACATGGCGCACCTGACGCGAGCTCAGCCACAAACGGGTGATCAGCGCGGCGATGAAAAAGGCAGCAAAAAGCGTGGTGAGATGAACAGCTTGCATAGCCCGCCAGTGTATGAGTTCCGGGACAATGCACCCCTCATCCTTGCCTGTTCACACGCATTCAACTGCCATGACGATCACCCCACCTACCACCGACGCGCCCACCCTGGCCTGTAGCGACCAAAACCTCATCTGGATCGACCTTGAGATGACCGGCCTCAAGCCCGAGAGCGACCGCATCATCGAGATCGCCGTGGTCGTTACCGATGCGCAACTCACAATGCGCGTTGAAGGCCCGGTGTTTGCTGTGCATCAAAGCGACGCCACGCTCAATGCCATGGACGCCTGGAACAAAGGCACCCACGGCAAGAGCGGCCTGATTGATCGCGTCAAGGCTTCGACGCACGACGAAGCCAGCGCCGAAGCACAGGTGATCGACTTCCTCAAGCGCTACGTGCCGTCGAACAAATCACCGATGTGTGGCAACTCGATCTGCCAGGATCGGCGCTTTTTGGCCAACTACATGCCCCGGCTTGAAGCGTTTTTCCACTACCGCAACCTCGATGTAAGCACGCTCAAAGAGCTGGCCAAGCGCTGGAAGCCCGGCCTCGCCGAAGGCTTCAAAAAAGCGCAGTCGCACACCGCGCTGGCCGACATCCATGAATCGATCGACGAGCTGGCCTACTACCGCCAGCACTTTCTGAACGTCTGATCAAACGGTGCGGGGGCGTGCCGCGCCATCGGCCTCATCCTCAGCGTGTGGCACCGTATGGCGCGCCATCGGATCGATATCGCTGAGCATTGCATCGAGCCGGCTGTCGGCTGCAAAAAAAGAATCGCCAGCAAACGATGAATCGTGCCAGCGCGGGCCCCGCTCGGCGCGGCGCTTGCGCACGATATCGGCCAGTTGTGCACCTGCTGCTGCCACGCTTGGGCTCGAAGGCGTGTGCGATTCGAGCGATTGGTTCAGGGCATCGCTCGACACCCAGCGGCGAATATCCGCTGCGCTCGGAAAATCATCTGACCGATAGCGCACATAGTTGACGCCGCAAGCGCGCAACGCCTCGCCCTTGATCTTTTTTTGTCGTGCTGACAGCGCCCCGTGATCGACATCGATCGCCACCAACACCCTGCCATTGGGCGCGCAGATCGCAAAACCCACATGCATCGGCTGCAACAGGTCGTACCACACCAGCGATTCTTTGCGCGACATGGCTTGGCAAAAACGCAGCAAAGGCAACTTGGCCAGAATCACATGATTGGGAAGCGTCTCGATCAGGCGTCGATACAAAGCGCGCTCATCGGCGCTGAAAACAGGGCGAGCGGCCAGATTCCAGCGCTTGGGCAGTGCTTTGCGGCGCTGGCGATCGGCCCAAGGACGCACCAGCCAGGCACACGCCACGCCGACCGCGAAGGCCACGCCTGCCATCCATACTGCCGTCCACATTGAAGCCACGCCCCCAGTTTTTGCACATCTTGCAACCGAGGGCATGTTAACGGCGCAACACCCGCTCAAGAGGGGATAGCAAGGCGCCTGTTCTGGGGGATTACGCCAAGCGCTGTGTGCGCAAACGGCAAATCAGCCAAAGATTTTGCGCGCTAGGCGGCCCACGCGCCGGGCCAGTTGCCGTGAGCGATAGGTGAGCTCGCCCGCGCCATCCTCAAGCGCACCACCCACATGGGTCGATACTGTGTGGCTAGGCAACTGCAGCCAAGCCTCGGCGTCGGGGCCCGAATATTCGAGTTTGGCGCCAGCATTCATCGCGATTCGCAGCATCGCCGAGTTTTCGGTAAGCGCATGGATGAACAACGCCTCGGTGCCCCGATTGCGCGCGCGCAAGATGGCGTTGCGAAACAGGCGATCGCCATAGCCGCGCCCACGGGCCTCGCGCAGCACCGAAACCCCAAACTCAACCATGGGCGGATGCCCCTTGCGCTGTGGTGGCGGTGTATAGGCCAGATGCGCCGTGGCCACCAACTTGAGTCGGCGGTCGTAGATGCCAAAAATCTCGTCAAACTCAAAATCAAGCCCGTCAACGTAGCGCTTGATCTGTTCATCAGAGGTTGTTGCCCCGAAGCGCAGATGCCGGTCGTCGGACGACAGTTGCAGCAAATGCGCAAGGATCAGCGGACGGTGCCGCGCCGAGAGCGTGCGGATCGGAACCCAGTGATGCCACCACGGATTGCCACCCGGTCGCTGAGTGCCCGGGCCGGTGGGCGTGACGCCGAACCGGTCGAGGTCGCTGGAAGACTGGAGTGTGTTCATGGGTTGAATCTAGGGTAAACACCTAAATGCTAATCGGGCTGAGTATTCCGCACAAGTTGGCGGGGCTTGCTAAATCTCAAAAACGTGAATTGCTCAAGAGGATTGTTGTGATTGTGCACCGCAGCAATCAATCAAAACTGTGAGGTTTGGTTAGCGCTTGTGTAAAGCGGTTGGCTGACGCTAAAATGTTCGGCTCTTTCTCTGTTGGGCTTGAGAAAGAAACGGCAAAGTCTGTCTGAGACAAACGCACAAATAGTGCTGCAGAAATGGTGCTGCAGATACTGCTGGTATTTGCAGGTGCTACGCGTGCAGGTGCTACGACGGGCGCAACGCTCTTCTTTAAGTTAAGAGCTTGCGCTCGGTGCACTCAGGCAAGCGCGCTGGTTGTTCGTTCGCCTAAGAGGCCGCCAATGTTTCAAGAAGCGGCACCGACCGCGGACGGCAAGCCCTCAACACCACTATTGAGTTGCTTTTATGACCACCTTTAGCGCCAAACCGGCCGAGGTGCAGCACGAGTGGTTTGTGATTGACGCCACCGATAAGGTTCTCGGACGAGTAGCCAGCGAAGTTGCTCTCCGTTTACGCGGCAAACACAAGGCCACCTACACGCCTCACGTCGATACCGGCGATTTCATCATCGTCACCAATGCAGCCAAGCTGCGCGTCACTGGCGCCAAGCCACTGGACAAGGTGTATTACCGCCATTCGGGTTATCCCGGCGGAATTACGGCCACCAACTTCCGCGATATGCAAACCCGGTTTCCAGGGCGTGCGCTGGAAAAAGCCGTCAAAGGCATGCTGCCCAAAGGCCCGCTGGGTTACGCCATGATCAAGAAGCTCAAGGTGTACGGTGGCGCCGAGCATCCCCATGCTGCCCAGCAGCCCAAGGTTCTGGATATTCCAGGTATTTCTTCAAA
>CAZUCW010000075.1:3132-12591 GCA_964618825.1 uncultured Aquabacterium sp. | reverse complement strand
TCGGCGCGGCTGGTACGCCTTGCGCGGGGATTTGGATTTGGCCATGTGTCACCCATAAAAAAGCGGCCATCAGGCCGCGTCATTCATAAAGTCAAAAAAGTCCATTTGCTGCCCCATGTTCCCGGCCTCAGTCAGGAATTTAACGGCCTGTCTGAAATAGACTGGGTTAAGCTCAGTCCCAACAAATTTGCGGCCAATCCTCAGACTCGCAACGCCTTCTGAGCCAATCCCGGCGAACGGCGAAAAAACAACATCGCCTTCATTAGTCCACAACGTTAGCGCTCGTTTTGTGATATTAAGCGGCATCGGGCATAGATGTTTTTCCGCATCTGGATCTGCTGCAACCTTGGCATTAAGCACGTCAGTTGCCGGTAAGTCGTAATCTCCTTTCCCGCTTTGCCCCGGCTTCCAGTTCCAGATTGGGCTGGCGAGTTCTTGCCAGATATCTAAAGGAACTTCTGATTTTGGGTGTGTCACCGGCCTAATCAGATCGTCTTCGC
Source organism: uncultured Aquabacterium sp. (assembly GCA_964618825.1). Classification (GTDB taxonomy): domain Bacteria; phylum Pseudomonadota; class Gammaproteobacteria; order Burkholderiales; family Burkholderiaceae_C; genus Aquabacterium. Next base: position 12,091 of record CAZUCW010000075.1, on the reverse strand, counting down.
CTTCTTTTGCCCACTTGCGATAAACCATGAGGTATTCAGGCATTCCGACTCGGCAGATAGTCGCGTCTAATTGGAATGATTTCCAAAGCAACCCATGCGCGTTGGTTTTTGCTCGCTCTAATACCGGGTCACGAAAAATTGTGATTCTGCAATGGAAGTCAAAACCGGCCTTGATGTGTGCGTCAGTGCATCGATCTGAAAACGCACGAATGCCAGCCGTCCCTGATTCGCTGCTGCCTTGGTAATAGACCAGGTCTTTGACGTGGATTGCTACGAGTCTACCTGGTCGCAATGCGCGGAATGTTTCGTTGACGATGAACTGATATTGCTTAAAAAATTCATCTTGGTCTGCGCAATTACCCATATCTGCTGCGCTCTCGCCGTAGATGTAGAGGTTCGCATATGGCGGCGAATAAATGCAGAAGTCGATGCTGTTGTCAGGAAGCGTTTTGGCGAATTCAACGCAATCTCCGTTATAGATTCCGAATTTCTCATTTACTTCTTGATCGTAAATATTAGGCTGCATTGATAAACCCCGGCAAATTTGCGGCCATAGTTGGCGCATAAGTGTTTTTAATGGCTCGCGCTTCGATTGTTCGGCCCATGGCGGCAAACATCTCCAACTTCATGCGCTCGTGATCGTCAGCTTTTCTGCTGACTGTTTGCCATATTGGCAGCTCTGTTTCTGCCATGGCGATATGGCAATGAACTTCTTTTTGCTGGCCGAAACGATAAAACCGACGAATGGCTTGGTAATACGATTCGTAAGAGAACGACAGCCCGATGAATGCGGTGTGGCTGCAGTGCTGCCAGTTAAGGCCGAATCCAGCAACGCTTGGCTTTGTTACTAGCACCCTGATATTGCCCAACGAGAAGTCATTAAGCCGCTGCTCCTTCATCTCAGGCGACATGCTCCCGCGAACTTCAACGGCATCAGGAATAATCGACGTTAGCGCGTCGGCCTCGTAATCTGTGTCGCACCAAAGAACCCAGCATTCATCATTGCTGTATACCAATTCGCGCAACTTCTCGGCACGAATGGCGGCAGTCCGGCGTTTTTCCGTATGGAGACTGGTTGCACTCATCTCGATACGCCGGAACATCTCGCCCTCGCCTGCGCCTTCGTCCATGTTTGTTTTGACGATATGCCGATGAACATTCAGATTCGGCAACGAATAGCCATCATCCGAATAACCCATGTCAGACGGCCTGCCAATCATGCGCGACCAGCTTGCGACCCATGACCAGAACGACTTGATACCATGCCGCTTTAGCCGGTATCTGCCCATTTCCGTTTGATCTGCTATAAACCAACGGGCCAGCATTTCATTGCTGTTCATCGCCCCAAGAAATTGGGAATGCTGACCTAGCTCCATATGATCATTTGGCGCCGGAGTCGCTGTTGCAGCAAGTCGCCAGTCGATAGATTGGGCGAACTGCATTAATGCAATACTGGTTTTACCGCCATACGATTTAATGATGCTAGATTCGTCTAATACGATCCCTCCGAAATCAGAAGGTGTGAAGTTCTTCAGCATCTCGTAGTTGCTGATGTTGATTCCTTGCTGGATTTGGTCGCGATTGCGTATGACTTGAGCGTCAACGCCAAATTTAACTGCCTCCCGCTTATGTTGTTGCGCCACCGCGAGAGGGCATAAAATCAGAACGGGCCTGTTTGTTTGTTCATGAACCAGTCGCGAATATTCAAGCTCGACGGCTGTTTTCCCAAGTCCGGTGTCGAGAAACGCGGCTCCACATCCGGCACGCATTAGAAATTCGACAGTATCTCGCTGATGTGGAAAGAGATTGCTGTTGATATCAACAGCGCGATCTGTTCCACGTAATGGTGTAACTACTTCTTTTGTCCGCAAAAAATCAAGATATTCGCTCATTCGTAAACCCGTCCAGCAAGACGCTCGCGCAGTTCGCGAATCTCGAACTTCAGATCGTCTATTTCGCGAGCTTGATTAGCGTTGTGCTCTTCCAGCGCCTCATTCTGCAGCCGCAACTGGCTGATCATGTCGCCACGGTCAGGCGTCAGCGCGTCGTCAATGATCTGCTGCAGCTCAGAGCCGGGGATATCGATGTCATCCGTTCCGCCGTGCATCAGCAGGGCGTTGTCAATTTCTCTGGTCATGCTGTTGTTCTCCCAACAATCACCCGCAGCGCAACCTTGATCGGCACGCTGTTGGCGCAAAGAAAACGGGCCGCGTGATATGGCCCGAGTATGTTTTTGTGGCGCTGCGCGACGGAAACAAGGTCGCGCATTGCATGTCTTGCTCGGCGATCAGAAGGGGATATCATCCCACTCCCATTCGTCACACCCTGTTGTTTTGAAATCATCCGGCACGCTCGATTTGTGTTGTTGGCAGTAGCCGGAGTGCTCCAGCTTGATACAGGTGTGGCAGTTCGAATTGATGCGATTCAGCACGTCAAGACGCGATTGCAATGCCTTTTTTTCGCCTTCAAGCAGCATGCGGTTCATGTATCGGCTCCCATTGATAGCTGACAATTTCTGGATATTTACCAGACTCGTTCAAGGTGATTTCTGTTGGCTGGCGCAACTCAAATCCATCATCCAGCCATTCGAATGCCTGGTCGACACTGCACGGTACGAAACCGAATCCTTCCGGGTTGCGTGCTGACCACCAACGTTCGGCTTTTGCCCTTGCAAACCCTTGGTGATTCAAGCAAACCCATTCGCGGGCAACGATGCGCAATCCGCACCAGTATTCGGCACGCAGGCTGTCTGGACTTCCCGGCTTCTGGTGTCTGGCATAGCTGACGCGATCGATTGGATAGGGATTGATCTTCGGCTGTACCTGGTGCGCCATGATCGCTGCGTTGCTCGCTGCTCTGGCTTCTTCTTGCTCTGGCTCGCGCAAGGTTGCGCCGCAGTCCGGGCATTCCAGCGAACTGGCAGGGCGGACTTGATTGCCGCATTCGCCGCAAACCGCGAACGGCGCTACAGCATCCAGCTTCTTGCGTCCGCGCTTTCTGCCGCGAATGCCATCCACTGGTCCGAGTCGTTCAGTCGTGTCGCTGAAATCGATCCAGAGGCAATTCTGCTTGCCCTCGGCAATCCGCAGACCACGCCCAGCACCTTGCACATACAGCACCGGGCTTTGCGTCGGACGCAGCCAGATGATGCAGTCAACGTCCGGTACGTCGAAGCCGGTTGCCAGCGCCAATACAGTGACAAGGCATCGAACTTCGCCGCGGCGAAACGACGAAATGCGGTGCTCACGCTCTTTTTTCGGGGTGTCGCCACATACCACCAGTGTTGGGATGCCGCGCTGGTTGAGCAGTTCTGCAAACGATTCTGCATTCGCAACCGTTGGAAGAAAGGCAATCCACTTTTGTCTGCCTGCTGCCAAGGCGCAGGCTTCGTCTGCTGCCGCAGGAAGATAATCACTGACACGGTCAGAGAGCTGGCCGATGTTGTAATCACCGCTGGTTGTGCCGATTCCGCTGGTGTCGATTCGCGACTGAATAGCATCAATCGGGCGAATCAACGGCGACAGATAGCCCGCCTGCAATAGCTCAGAAACTGGTGTTTCGTGTGCGATTCCAGTAAACAGCGGATCGTCGCCATCAGTCAGCCAAACGCCATTGCCGCGAAACGGCGTGGCGGTGAAGCCAACCACGCGGAATACGCAGTAGCGCGCCAGATCATTCAGGAACTGGCGATATTGGCCGGCTCCATCCGGGCTAACCAGGTGGCACTCGTCTATAACGACGCAGCGAATATTTCCAAGCAGATGCGCGTTCTTGGCGATGCTGCCAATGGTGGCAACAATCACATCAGCGTCTGGCTGTTTACGGCCAAGGCTTGCGCTGTAGTAGCCAACACGGATATGACTTGGCAGGATGCGCATCAACTTGTCAGCGTTCTGTTCCGCCAATTCTTTGCTTGGCACCAGAACGACAGTGCGCGGGTGCGACTCCGGCCAAGTGTCAAACAGCAGTCGCACCAGCTCGGAGATGACGACGCTTTTGCCGGCGCCGGTCGGCAATACCATGATCGGGCAATCGTTGATGGCCGAATGTTTCTGCCACCATCCGTACAGCGCATCTATGCTGGTTTGTTGATAGGATCGAAGTTCCATATGTCACCCTGAAATCTTGGCGTCAAACGCCTGCCGCCACTGGTCAACACCCGCATCACCGATTGAACGCTTGTCTGCTGCAGCATGGATTTCCACGCTCGACCACTCGCCGTTTTCAAACTCATTGCCGGTGAGCGTGTTGCGATAGCGGGCAACGTTCTGCGCATCGTCTGCGTCGATCAATTCGGCCCAGCGAGACAGCAGAGACGGAATAAATCGGTGAGCGCTGCATCCGTCGCGCAGCATGGATTGGTTCATTGCGCGATAGCCCTGTCGCTCACACGTCCAGGTGCCGTCAAGCTCTGGCGTTGCATGTGCGCAGCTGCGGCACGTCGGAATTGGCGCTGCGGTGCCGTGGCACAAGTCATAGTGGTCACACATCTTGCATTCGTACCAGTCTGGCTTTGTGCTGACGCCGGGCGGCGGCTCTGGTGAAAAAATGATTTGCGCCGCTTTATTCAGCAACCGCCGCGCCTCTTCTGCGTCAGCGCTGATGCGTTCGCTGTACAGCTCATCGTTGTCTTTGTTGACGGCCAAGTACAGTGCGCGAGTCATTCCGGTAAGCGACATGTAGATTTGCATCTGCGCAAAATGCACCGGCTTTGATTTCTCAACGCCGTTTTTCTGCAGATCCGCAAAGCTCTTGGCGTTGTGGGTTTTGAATTCCAGCACATGCCACGTGTTGGGTGCTTCTGGCAGGCCAATCGCTGCGCCATCCATATGGCCGCGAAAGTGGCCGCCGCAGGACTGCACGCCGAATTGCTGGCCCGGCGCGGGGCCTTCGTGGACGGTTGCGCCGATGGCGCGCAATTCGGCAATGAATACCGCCTCTTCCCGCTGGCCGCGTTCGAACAGGCGCAACATGCGCCCGTCGAACTGGCGTTGCGTTGCCCAGCGGAATGAGTACCACAGCGCACGCGAGCAGCTTGCCCCTATCTGGCTTGCGCCAAGATAGGGGCGCGGCTGTTCGTTGGCTGCCTGCCGTTCTCGCCACTGGATGATTTGCGTTACCGTATCGTGCTGGCGTTCTGGCAGGCTGGCCATGATTACGCTGCCTTGCCTGCTGCAGCTGCCCAAGGCGGCGTTGCTGCTGCGGGTTGTTGTGCCGCCACCGGTTGCTGTTGAAAGCCGGGCGCTGTGAACGCTGGCGACGTCATGCCTTGTACAGCTTCGTAGCCTTTCACTTCGTTGCTCGGCTCATAGCCTTCGCTCTTCTTGATGTTGATGCGGATGCGCATCGGCTTGTTGTGCAACTGTGCGCTGTCCTGCAATTGCAGGACGCCTGCAGCGTGACAGATGGCAGACAATGCGGCCTGGCTGATTTGCTCTGCCTGCTTGTTCGGGTTGCTGATGTTCAGGCGGTCCCAGACCTTGCGGCCTTTGAAATCGCCTTCGAGCACTTCCCAGGTCAGAACCAATTGTTGGCCCGTGCCGGCTTTGGTGGATTTGATTTCAGATTCGACAATTTGGCAGATGTATTTGCCGGCCGGAATCGGGTCAAACGATGCTTGCGGTTGAACTTGAGTTGCGTTGAACGGGAGGAACGCCATGGTATTGCTCCTTGTTTGGTAGGTGGGTTGGTTTTACTGCGGGGTTGCGCCAACAATCTTGGCGCGGATGGCAGACAAGTCCGCCGGTTCGTACAGGTCAAGCGCGCCGGAGCGATCCTTTGCCGTGTAGTTGAAATCGCCTGCAGTCTGGAAGAAGCGGGCAAGATTGCCTTCTGCGTCTTTCTCTGCGCGCAGCACGAGCACTTCATCGAAGAAGTAGGGCAGCGCCTGGCCGAGTTTTTGCCCGGGCATACTCGGGCTATAGAGCATCGATCCGGTTTGTTCGTCTTTCTGCTTTTCCATCTTGGCGCTGAAATATACGTTCTTGCCGGGCAGGTCGCGGAAGGCACGCACCAGTTCGTGCATCTGGTCGGCCATCGCGCCATACGCCTGGCGCGGGTCTTTGCTGGCTTTCTTTTCTGCGCTCAGAACCGCCTCGCCAATGTCGCTGATCGAGTCAAGGCAAACCCATTCGAAATGGGCCGCCTCTGCGCTCTGACTGACGAACTGATAGGCGTCGAACACGTCCTGCAGCGTCTGAACCTCAATTACCGGGATGTCGGTATCGCGCAATGACAGCAAGCCAGACTCAGCGCTGATGATGATTGTTGGTGCGCCTGTGGTTGCACAGAGGCGCGTTTTTCCAGCCCCGGATGCGCCGTATACACAAACCTTCAGGCCATTCAGTTGCGCGGCCTGTTTGGTGGTGGTGAGCTTGATAGCCATGTCACACCTCAACTTTCACGCCAGCTTTTGCCGGCTTTGTGGTGACGTACTTGGCTACCAGCGACTTATGGTCATCTTCCAGCGATTTGAAGCACGTGATTTTCAGATCCGGCTTCCAGTGAAATGCGCCCTGAATGATCGCGGGCAAATTGTTCCAGTCTTCCTGGAGCGTTTTGGCATCAATGCTGCGGGTCATGCGTCCTTCAGTGACAACGCGCATACCGTTGTCCAGCTTGTTGGTTTGGCTTCCTTCCTCACGGCACGGCATGATTTCAAGCAGTGCCTCTTCAATTTCGACACGTTTGGCACGTGCCGCATTTTCTTCGGCTTTTGCTTCCAGCCATTCTTGAGCGAGTTGTTCTGCGGATTTCGGTGGGTTGTTGGCTAGTTTCAGGTTGCTTGGTTTCACGGCTGGTTTCCTTGTGTTATTTGGTGCTAATCGCCATCGTTGTCGGCTTCATGTTGCGTTTTTCCAGCCAGAACAACTGCGCCTGCAAATCAGCACGGTTGCGATACGCGATATCGATATTCTGCTGGTGCCAGTTAATCGCGTGCTCGCTCTCGTTGATCGACTGCGTTGCATGGCGAAGCTTTGCGCGAATCGACAAACGGCGAGCGTGGAACAGGATTGTTTTGATCATGGTGTTTTCCTCAAATCATGGACATTGACGACATGCCGCGTGGCAGGGTGACGCCACTTCCGATTCCGTCGTGTGCGTTGTGACGTGTATCTGTCAGCGAGATAAATCTGCATCGTGGATCGCGCTCGGCCTTCGTGTGGCGCTGTTCGATAATCTTCTGGCGCATGCAGCCGCAGCTATATGTGATTCCCTGGCGCATGTTGGTGTTGCGGACAATCTTCTCAGTGCCACAATCGCAGCGACATTTTGATGCTGTGGCCTCGCCAATTCGGTGTCCGGTTTCGATGATGGTTAGGCTTCCGTATTTCTCGCCTACGCTTACTGGATGCGGCCTGCTCATGCAGCCTCCAGCTCTTGCATATTGCGCAACGAAGCCAGCTTGCGTTCTCGCCAGTCGATTATTGCGTCAATGATTCCGTCGTCGTGGTACTCGCCAGCGCTCAGGCGCATCCAGATGTCCTGCCGCTGGCTTACCTCAACGCTGGACACGCTGAAACGCTCGTCGCAGCCAGGGTAAAAGTGAGTTTTCGACTCCGACGGCTCATAATCGAAAGTGATCCGCGCCGTGTAGTTGATGGCCAGCCCGTTGGCCTCGAACGTTCCGCCGGTTTCGATGGTGTTTTGACCGGGTCGGAAAATGTCCGGTTTGCGTTTGATCATGATTCTTCCTCCACAAACTCGCCGTCACCGTTGAGCAAATACCACACGTCTGGCTTGATATCGTTTTCGCCAACCTTGCTGCAGCGGATGTGAATAAGCTCTCCATCATCGTTTCGGTGACAAAGCACAATTGCGCCGCCGATACCTGCCTTGGCCTTGCTGCCTGTTCCGAGAGCCGCAGACACTGCATGATCGCCGGTAGTGGCAGCGTTCGCCCGGTAGCCGGTAGTGGCAGCGTTCGCCCCTTCGCCGGTAGTGGCAAAAACCCAATCCTTGTTTCCGCATTCTTCCGCCTGGCGCTCGATCTTCGCCTTGTCAGCGCCAGTAATCGAAACCAGTTGTTCTGTCTTGGCTTTGGCATCGAGCTGTGAAAACACTATTTCAACCAGCCAGTCCCCATCGCTGTATCGGCGATCATCCCGCAGCGCTTGATACACCTCGCCAAACATGCCGCCTTGCGGGAATTTTTCCAGGAACCAGATCTTTCCAGATTCGCACGCTGACCAGTCAGTCAACTTTGCCTCGGTCACGTTGAGCGCGGTGTTTTCATCGGTTACGGTTTCATTGCTCATTTTTTACCCCAAAAAATTGCCCCAGCCGAAGCCGGGGCGAAAACCAACAGAGGAGGAAGTACATGGCTGGCGGCTGCGGCCTTGGTGAATATCCGTCGCGCCCCGAGGTAATAGCGCTCAGTCGCCAGTCGTGTACCACCTCAAAAAGACCCCGGCACGTGGCCGGGACAAGACTTACGAAGGAGATTTGCTGCGCTTTGCAGCGGGAACCAGACTGCCGGGGTGAAGCCGGCGCAAGCGTTGAGGGTTAGCACTGGAACCCGAAACCGTCTATCCGCTGCGAGCGGGCAACCATCCGTCTACGCGATGATCCGCGCTGGTTGCTGCGGTGCTTACCGTGAGGAATCCTTGCCAGTCGCTTGGCGTATTCGTTCCGCTTACCCGTATTGCGGAGCCACTGAAGCGCCCATCCTTTCGGCCTGGTCGTGGCGGGCTGATTACAGCTTTGCGTGTTTTTACCCATCACGCGGGAGCCTATCTAACCGTCGAACAGGCTACGGTGTTGCGGCCGGGAACCCCCAACCCTTACAACACAGAAGCGGGCCGGCGCTGATCTCCGGCTTACAACTCGGGATTACGGAGCGTTTGAGTTGCCTATGCTCCCTGGCGCATCAGCCTGCGCATTCCGCTTCTGTGTTGCCCCTGTCGCCAAGGGCTTGCCGGTTACGTCGCGTCCGGCGTCGGGTGACATGATTTACAAG
>CAZUCW010000075.1:0-3042 GCA_964618825.1 uncultured Aquabacterium sp. | reverse complement strand
GCTTTTTCCGCGCTTTGTTTGTTGCCGCTGCGGTCTTTCGCGGCTCGCCCTCGCGTTTCAGCGTTTATGCTGGGGCGTGCATTGCAATCGTTTTTTTAAGGACCTATATGCAGCGTGTGTTTTGCTGCGATGGAGTGAACGATAGCAAACGCTATTATTTAAGTCAATAGCTTTTGCTATTTATTTGCTATCGAGGCGAACTGGCGGGTTATCTTCCGGGTTGATGCGGGGGATGTGTATGTGGTCGGGCAACTGGAGAGCCGACGGGAGTCGCTGGATATTGCGCGATTTGCGGCGCAGCTAAAGAAAAAGCCCCGGATGGGGCTTTGGTTTTAGTGCTTGCCCTGGCGGATGGTCTTTTGTGCTGACGTGGCAGGTATAACAAACGGTGCGGCCATCTACATGGCGCCACCACGCCAGACAATGCGGCCAACAATGCGCAGCAGCCCTAACTGTTCTGCGCTGACTGGCTACCAGTCTGCGTATCTGATCTTGTCCGGGTTGTCGCTGCGGCATATCCAGCCGCCGGCAGGGTGGCGCGCCAGTCGCTTGATCAGCAGCTCGCCATCCCGTTCGATGGCAAACACCTGGCCGTCACGCGGCTCTTGCTGGTTGTGGTCTACAAGCAACACTTCACCTTCGTTGATGGTGGGGGCCATGCTCTGGCCGCAGGCATAGATGACGCTCAGGTTGTCTGCCTTGAGGCTCATGCGCGCCAGCCAGTCGCGTTTGAACGCCAGCCCGCCTTTCACCTCTTCGTGGCTGTTCAGGTAGCCGCTGCCACATTCGCCGCTGACGTGATATTGCGGGATCAGCGCATAGTCGCGCTCATGGGGTGGCTCTGGTGGGTACCCCGCATCCACACACCCCATTTGTTGCGCCGGAGAAGTCGCGACTGGCGATGAATCGGCGTCCGGGGCGTGGGGCGTGTCCATCCAGCCAAAGGGCTTGCCTGTTTTTGACTCCATGTTCCGTGCAGATTTCTCGCCGATTGAACGATGCCCGTTAAGCATCTGCGAAACATATGTAGGGTCAACCCCATAGGTCTTGGCAAACGCAGCTATTGACGAATGGAGGGCAACCATTGCTTTCAGGTTTGCTCGCCGGGTGTCTGATGTGGAGTTGCTCATAACTTTGATTTTCTTACGCTAATAGCAGTTGATAAATTGACATTTGCTATTGCTCAAAACGATAGCGTTTGCTATTGTTATGGCATGGACTTCAAAACACACTTCGGCAGCCTGACAAAATCAGCGCGAGCCACACTCGCGGAACGCTGCAAAACCTCTGTCGGGTTCCTGGTACAGGTGGCTTACGGCCATCGTCGCGCCGGCGAATCGCTGTGCATCAACATCGAGCGCGAAACAAACGGCGCCGTCCGCTGCGAAGAGCTGCGCCCGGATGTGGATTGGGCGTTTCTGCGCGGTACATCCAAATCCAAATCCAAGAAAGCCGCGTGACCCCATGCACCACGAAAAACTGACCGAAGCCGTCACGGTGAAGCTGTCTGACACAGACAAATGTTTTGCCGTGTCGCGTGCCCACCAGAAGGGCATGGAGTCGGCCAGCGAGTATCTGCGCTGGCTGCTGACGCTGGATCGTGAACAGGCGCGTCAGGAGTACACGCTACTCGGGCTGGCGCTGGGGGTGAACGGAAACGATGGAAACCGGGAAAACATGACGGGCCAGAGTGGGCCGGATGGTGATGAGTGATGAGTTCAGTAATCCCATTCATGCACCCACAACAATCAAAATCCCATTTCGCCAAACGCTACGCACAACGCGGACTGGCGATTTTTCCCTGCTGGTGGGTGTTGCCGGAAACAGACGAGCGCGGCCACCTATGCGCCTGTGGCGACAAGGATTGCGGCAATCGCGGCAAGCATCCCATCAGTAAGCTGGTGCCGCTTGGCCACACTATGGCGACCAACGATGCGGCCACCATTGAACGCTGGTGGTCTGCCTATCCGGAGGCGAATATCGGCATGCCTATGGCAGCCAATCACCTGATTGGTATTGATATCGATCCGCGCAACGGTGGGTATCTGACCATGGAACAGATCGAGGCAGAGCACGGCCCGCTGGTTTCCGAGGTGCTGCAATTCACCGGCGGCGGTGGTGAGCATCGCATTTTCAGCGCGCCGAAGGATGCGTCATTCCCAGGCAAGCTGGGTGCGGGCATTGACCTGAAGCATAACGGCTATCTGATCATGGAGCCGTCCAATCACGCTTGCGGCGGAAGCTATGAATTTGAGGCTTCCAGTTCGATTTTGGATGAAGCGCCAAGCCCGTTGCCAGATTGGGTGAAGGATCTTGGACGTGAGCGTCAAGGTGCTGCCATCCGAACCAATTACGAGCCACCTCGGTTCTTTCCTGAAAGCGACATGGAGCGCGCCGCATCCGGACTGCTGGCCATCCCTTCGGATGAGCGTGATATGTGGGTTCAGGTCGGCATGGCGATTCATGCGCACTTTGGTGAGGCAGGCTTTCCAATTTGGGATAACTGGAGCAGCAGCTCGCACAAATATGACGCCAAGGACTTGGCGCGTGTCTGGCGCAGCTTTCGCCACAAGGGGCTGGATGGCGTTGCCGCTGGCACGTTGTTCAGGCTCATCAACGATCATGGCGGTACGGCAGCTTGCGCACCCGACCTGAGCAAGCCATTGCCGCCGGTTCTGCTGAATCAGGTTGTCGCAGAGACAGAGAAGCGCAGCAGCCTGCGCAATATCCCCTGCAAGCCGCTGCAGGCCATTTGCGACTGGCTTTCAACAATCAGCGAGTCGTATCACCCAGATATCTCTGTTGTCGGCGCGCTGGCCATCGGAAGCGCCATTACTGGCCGGCTTTATGCCAGCGAAGAGGACAACTGGACGGCGCTGATGATGGTTGTGTCTGGCCCGTCTGGCGTAGGCAAAAACTATATTCAGGTTGGCGCAGAGCGGATGTTGATGGCTGCTGGCCTTGAGCGACGCATTGCTGGCGACTTTTACACGCACCAGGCCGCTATCTATGGCGCGCTGCGCAACGCGCCGGCTCATCTGT
>CAZUCW010000074.1:12222-12630 GCA_964618825.1 uncultured Aquabacterium sp. | reverse complement strand
GGGAAACGAATATTTTGATAGCGAAGCCGAAACCGAATTTACCGATCTGGATGTTCTGACGCTGGGGCCCGTGGTGCTCAAGGCGGCCTTGGTGGCGGGGCTGGCGTGGCTGTTTCGCGCCTCATCGGGGGTGGCGCTGCGCACGGGGCTGTATCTGGCACAGGCCGGCGAATTTGGCTTTGTGCTGCTGACGCTGGGCGCCGAGTAGCAACTGATCGATCCCAAGTGGATGAGCCCGGTGCTGGCCAGCATGGTGCTGTCGATGCTGGCCACGCCGTTTTTGATCATGCACGCCGATCGCATCGTGATGCGGCTGGCGGCCAGCGATTGGCTGCTGCAATCGGTGGCCATGACAACCATCGCCAAGCGCAGCATCAACGCGCAATCGCACGTGATCATCTGCGGCTA
>CAZUCW010000074.1:0-12212 GCA_964618825.1 uncultured Aquabacterium sp. | reverse complement strand
GGGCGCAGCGGGCAAAACCTGGCGCGGCTGCTCGATGGCGAAAAAATCCCCTACATCGCACTCGATCTCGATCCTGATCGGGTGCATCAGGCGGCGGCGGCGGGGCAATCGGTGGTGTTTGGCGATGCGGCGCGGCTGCAAAGCCTGCAGGCGGCGGGGCTCAACCGCGCCAGTGCTGTGGTGATCAGCTACTTCAACACGCCCTCGGCGCTGCGCATCTTGCACCTCGTGCGCGAGCACGCCCCCAAGCTGCCGGTGGTGGTGCGCACGATCGACGACACCGATCTCGATAAATTGCAGGCCGCCGGCGCCACCGCCGTGGTGCCCGAAGCCATCGAAGGCTCACTGATGCTGGCCTCGCAGGCCTTGGCGTTGCTGGGCGTGCCGCTCAAGCGGGTGTATCGCCTGGTGCAGGCGCAGCGCCTCGCACGCTACGGCCTGTTGCGCGGCTACTTTCACGGGGCCGACGACGATGGGCTCGACGATGCCCAGCAAGAGCGGCTGCGCAGCGTGCCCCTGACGCACGAATCCGCCGGCGTGGGGCAAACGCTGGCACACATCCGCCAGGCGCTCGATGAGGTGAGCGTGGTGTCGCTGCGCCGCGCCGCCGGTGCGGTGATCGAGCCACGAGATCACCTCGTGCTGCACGCGGGCGACACGCTGGTGCTGTCTGGCCGCCCCGATCAGCTCGCACGCGCCGAAACGGTGTTGCACAAAGGCTGAAGCCTCAGCACCGATCGGTATCGTCCCCCTATCAACAGGGCAAGCGCCAAGGCACACTCGGGGCCGACACCCCTACACGCCTGTGCCAGCAGCGACGGCACACCCTGCTGGAGACCCGCCGATGGAGGCCTCGCCACCCCGCCCTTCGCCCGACGCGCTTGCCCCGCATGCCGACGATGCGGCACTGATCAAGCGCATGCGCGGCAGCGCCTACATACCCTCGCGCGTGAGCCTGGGCTGGGCACTGGCGCTGTGGACCGCCGTGGTGGTGGGCGGCGCCATCGTGTTCATCACCAGCCAGATCGACACCCACCGCCGCGAACAGCTCAAAGCCGGCCAAACCCGGCTCGACAGCCTGAGCGAAACGCTCAACATCGCCATGCAGCAGCTCGATGCGTTGCCGCGCGCACTGGCCCGCCAAACAGCCATCGTCGAGTTTTTGCGCGACACCCAAATCGCCGATTCGGCCTCGCTCACCGATCTCGATCTGCAACGCATGCGCGCCGATCTCGTGCGCCGCACGGCGGTGATGGATATGTCGTCGCTGCTGCGGCAAACCGCGCAAGATCTGCACCTCAACAACATCTTTTTGCTCGACCGCTTTGGCACCGCGCTGGCCGAGGCGCGCTTTGATGCTCCGGTAAACGTGCTGGGCGCCAACTTTCGCACCCGGCGTTATTTCATCGAGGCCATCGAATCAGGCGGCGGCGCACAGTTCGCGGTGGGGCGCATCACCAAGATCCCGGGGTTTTATTACGCCGCCCGGGTTGGCGACGAGCACCGCACGCTGGGCGTGGTGGGCATCAAACAAGCCCCCGCAGCCTTTGCTCCGCTGCTGGCCGATCAACGCCTGCGGCTGCTTGTTGTTGATGGGCAGGGCGTGGTGTTGATGAGCAACCACGACGACGAACTGCTGGCGCGCACCCCGCTGCAAGGCCCGATGACGATGCGCACCGAGCTGGCCCAGCGGCTGTATCAGCGCGAATTGCGCGAGCTGCCCTGGCGGATATCGCAAGAGCGGTTGGGCGCCGGCACCGTGCTGCATGTGGTGATCGATGGCACTGCCTACTTTGCGCAGCGTCGCGCGCTCAACCACGGCGACCTCACAGCCTGGGTGCTCACGCCGCAATCGGGCGAAAGCGCCGCCCTGGCCGGCCCGCTGCTGGCCGGTGTGCTTGCGCTCACGCTGGGCTACTGGATGATCGCTGCGCTGGGCCAGCGCGCCCGCCGCGAGGTCGCGCTGGCGCGCACGCAACGCGATCTGCAAAGCATGACGCACGCCCTGCCGCTGGTGGTGTTTCGCTACCTGCAAAACGCCGAAGGGCAGGGCCAATTCACCTTTGTGGGACAAGGCCTGAGCGCCCTGCTGGGCATCGCACCCCACAACCTGCGCGACGACCCCACCCACCCCTGGCGCATGGCGCGGCTCGATCCCCTTGCACCGCCCACCCAGCCCATCGAATTCGAGATCAACGCGGGCGGCAAAAGCCGCTGGGTGCGCTGCGACAGCACCCCCAGCCGGCTCGACGACGGCAGCATCACCTACAACGGCTACTGGCTCGACATCACCGAGCGCAAACAAGCCCAGGCGCGCATCGAAGCGCTGTTCAGGCACGCGCCGCTGGCCATCTTCTTTGCCGACGAACACATGCGCATCGCGCGGGCCAATGCCGCTGCCGTTGCGCTGTTTGGCGCAACCGATGAGCAGGCCCTGCTGGGGCTGCGCCCCGAAAACCCGCCCTTGAGCCCGCTCACGCACACCAGCGCCGAAGAGCAGCAGGCCATGCTGGATGCCCACATGGCGCGCATCCGCCAAAACATGGCTTTCAGGGTTGAGTGGCGCCACACCCGGCTCAACGGCGAGCCCTTCGATGCCGACGTTGTCGTCGTACCGTTCAGCGAAGCCGGCCAATCGCAAGTCTGCGTGATCGTGCAAGACATCACCCAGCGCAAAAACACCGAATCCGCCATGCGCCAGGCCACGCAGGCCGCCGAAGAAGCCACGCGCGCCAAATCGGCCTTCTTGGCCAACATGAGCCACGAGATCCGCACCCCGATGAACGCCGTGATCGGCATGACACATCTGGCGCTCGACGACGTGCTGCCCGACAAAGCGCGTGGCTACGTCGAAAAAGCCCACACGGCGGCCAAAGATCTGCTGCAAATCCTCAACGACGTGCTCGACATGTCGAAGATCGAAGCCGGCCACCTCGAACTCGAGCGCGTGCCCTTTGCGCTCGAAACCGTGGTTGAGCAAATGACCGACATCCTCGGGCTGCAGGCCGAAAAGAAAGGGCTCGAGCTGCTCTTCACCGCCTCGCGCGATCTGCCCGCGCGGCTCGAAGGCGATCCCACACGGCTGCGGCAAGTGCTCGTCAACCTGGGCAGCAACGCCATCAAGTTCACCGAGCGCGGCAACATCACTGTCGGCCTCGAAGTGCAAAGCATCGACACCGACACCTACACCCTGCACGGCTGGGTGCGCGACACCGGCCTGGGCCTCACCCCCGAGCAACAGGCGCGGCTGTTTCAGCCCTTTACGCAGGCCGACAACTCAACCACGCGCCGATTTGGCGGCACCGGCCTGGGCCTGACGATCACCCGCCAGCTCATCGAGCGCATGGGCGGCACGATCTGGGTCGACAGCACACCCGGCGCGGGCTCGACCTTCCATTTCACCGCGCAATTTGGCCGCGTGGCCAGCAGCAGCCCAACGCGCGCACCGCTGTCCGACGAATTCAAGAGCCGTCGCGTGCTCTTGGTAGACGACAACCCCGCCGCGCGCGAGGTGCTGGGCCACATGGTGCGCGGCCTGGGGTTGCACATCGACACGGTGGACAGCGGCGAACGTGCCCTGCAGCGGCTCGCCGAGGTTGAGCAGCCCTACGATTGGATCTTGCTCGATTGGCACATGCCCGGCATGGACGGCGTGGCCTGCGCGCGCGCCATCGTCGAGCGTCACCCTGAGCTGCGTCCGTGCATCCTGCTCGTTACGGCCTATGGCCGCGCCGAAGCGCTGCGGGCGGCGCAAGGCCTGCCGCTGTCGGGCGTGCTCACCAAACCCGTCACCCCCTCGGCACTGGTCGATTGCCTGGGCCAAACGCTGGGCCGGAGCGCTCCCGCACCACTGAATGCGCTACCGGCCACCTCAACCCCCATGAACGAAGCCCGCCGCCGCCTGGCTGGCGCACGCGTGCTGCTCGTTGAAGATCAACCCGTCAACCAAGAGTTGGCCATCGAGTTGCTGCACCGCGCCGGCGTGCGCACCGTGTTGGCCCGCGACGGCCAAGAGGCGCTGCGGCTGCTGCACAGCCAAGGCCCCTTCGACGGCGTATTGATGGATTGCCAGATGCCCGTGATGGATGGCTACGAAGCCACCGCCGAGATCCGCCAGCGCCCCGAGTGGCAAGAGCTGCCCGTGATCGCCATGACCGCCAGCGCGCTGGCCAGCGACCGCGAACATGCCCTGGCCTGCGGCATGAACGATCACATCGCCAAGCCGCTCGATATCGGCTCGATGTTCGAGATTCTTGCGCGCTGGATTCGCCCGGCCCACCCCGAAAGCAGCGCCCTGGCCGCCAGCGCCGCCGCCGAGGCCGGCCTGCCCGCGCGGCTGCGCAACGTCGACGTGATCGATGCCCTGCAACGCTGCCTCAACAACGCCGCGTTGCTCATGCGGCTGCTGGGCAGCTTCGTTAATGGGCAAGCCGACTTTGCCGAGCGCTTTGATGCGGCCCGACAAGCCGGACGCCTCGACGATGCGCTGCATCTGGCGCACGATCTCAAAGGGCTGTCGGGCAACATCAGCGCACACCACCTGCACGAATGCGCCGCCGCGCTGCAGGCTGCGTGCGAATCGGGCGATTTCATGCGCATCGATGCCGCCTTTGCCAGCACCCGCACCGCCTTGCAAGCACTGCTCGCCGAGTTGGCCGACACGCTGGGCTTGCGCCCGGCCTCGGCCGCATCCTAAAAAAACAAGCGCAGATCAGGCGGTTGGACTTTGCCGCACCGCGTTGGCCCGCATGCGCAGCGCCATCACGGCCCCGGCAGCGCGGCACACCTCAAGCGCCACGGCCGGCACGCGCGCGGCCAGCTCTTCGAAGCGCGGCAGGCGCAGCGCCCACACCACACATGGCGTCATGGCCTCAACGTTGGCCATGCGCGGGCCATCGGCAAACAGCCCCGGCTCACCGCAGATCGAGCCCGCGCGCAAGATGGCAATACGCCCAGCCCCCGGCGCGCCACCGCTCACAAAAGCCTGCAGCGAGCCCTGCGCCAAAAAATAAACCGTGCGATCACGGTCGCCTTGCTTCACGAGCAGATCGCCCGCACGCAACTCGTGCGGCGTGAGATAAGCCCCCAGCGTGCGCCACTGCTGAGGATCGAGTCGGGGCCGAAAAGCGTCTTCGGCGTTCAGGGTCTGGATGGCCTGAACCAGGTTGTTGAAATCCATGGGGTGTCCTCTTACCTCTCCTGCATGCCCTCAACCCCAGGCGGCATCCGCCCAGCGCGAGGCACGGGCCGATTATCCCGACCCCGCCGCCGCCGCTCAATGGCCCGCAATAGGGAGCGCCGGCGGGAGAACCCTTAGCTTACGGGTAAAGCTTTGTTTGAAGAGGTGGCCGCGTGCCAAGGCACTTTTTCAGGCCCCAGAGCACCGGCGCAAATCATCGGCCAGCCGAGCCAACACGGGCTGCCAGGCCGAGCCCGCCAGCCGCTCGCCGGCCTGGGTGGCCCAGGGTTGCAGCCAGCGCGTGATCAGCCCGTGCTGCAACACCGGCTCGTCTTGCTCCACCGACACCGCCAGCAACTCGAGCACCACGGCGAGGTGATCCGGCGGTAGCGGCGCGGCGGCCCAATCCAGCTGCAAGTGCTCCATCACGCGCACCAGCGCTTCTCGCACATCGCCGCCATCGATTTGCAATTCGGCATGCAGGATGACGGCAACGGCGGATTGCGGCACCCCCAGGTGAAAGGTGCCCCAATAATCACTCGCCAGCGCATCAAACGCGCCCAGCCCCAGCGCCGAAAACACCTCGGCGCGCGCGCGGTCATCGAGCATCGGGCTGAAAAACCTCGACCACAACAGCAGATCAATGGCGCGATCGTCGGACAGCCCGGTGTCGTCGGGCACGGCATCGAGCGCCCGAGCTTGCGCGGCGGTCATGCCAAGGGCACCAGCGCGGTCGAAACCGACTTCAACCCGCCGCGCTCTTTTTGATCGCCGCGCCACACGGCGATCCCGGCCTGGGCGGTTTGTTCGAGTGCGGCCCAGCCCGGCAATTGCAGTGCCACGTGCCAGTAGCCGCCCTCCCACTTTGGCGCAACGGCCCAGTTGGCAGGAGGCGCGCTGCGCTGCATGGTGCCCAGGCCCTCAGCGTGCATGCGGATCAGATCTTTGCGATCGGCACGCCACAGCACGCCCTGCACCGGCTGGCCCGGCGCGCCCATGGTGATCCACGGCGCATTGGCTTGCACGGGCACGAGCAGGGCGCAGGCATCCGGAAACAACGCGGGGTTGTCTGTCACGGCGGTCACGGGGGTGCGGCAGGGCCAGCGCAGCACGATGCGGTAGCCGCGTCCGGCAACACGTTCGTAATCGAGCTGCACGCGCGGCGTCAGCGGGGTGGTGTGGTCGGCATAGGCCTTGGCCATATAGCCGCCAGGCTGCATGGCCACGGGCGCGGCCATCATGTCGATGGTTTTCATGTTCGGTGTGTCAAAGGCTTGCGGTGAGCGTCAAAACACGGTGGCGCTCTTGCCGGTGTCGAGGTGGAAGTTGTCGTTCCAGTCGTAGGCGATCAGCAGATCCATCAGGGCACTGTCTTGGCCGTTTTTGCGGCGCTCTCGCTGGGCCTGCAGCGTGGCCATTGCGGTGTGAACGCGCGGGCCAAACAGGCTCTCGAGGTAGCCCGGCGGGATGCGCATCTCGCCCATGGGCCGGCCCTCGCCGTCGAGCTTGTGGGGCGACAGCGGCGGGATGTAGAACACGTTGGGCTGCAGGCCGAACTCGGGGTGCAGCGGCAACGCCACCTGCCACTGGTGCACCAGCTTCCAGATCGGGCCGTTTTCATCGTTCAGATAGCCAACGTAGCGCAAGCGGCCCGGGCACTGCCGGGCACACGCTGGCGCCACGCCCTGTTCGACGCGGGGCAGGCAGAAGATGCACTTGGTTGACACCTGCCGCACCGGATCGAAGAAAACCTTTTTGTAGGGGCAGGCCTCAACGCAAAAGCGGTAACCGTGGCAGTGATCCTGATTCACCAGCACGATGCCGTCTTCGGCTCGCTTTTCGATGGCGTTGCGCGGGCAGGCGTCTTTGCAGGCCGGGTGCGTGCAGTGGTTGCACAGGCGCGGCAGATAAAACTGGTGGTTGTCTTGCGGGTAGTGGCCTTCGCCATGATCTTCATCCCAGTTCGGGCCCCATTGCGGCTGGCCCTCGGGGCGCAGCCAGGGTTTTTCGGCTTCGGCCTCGGTGGCGATCTTGAAGAAGACCTTCTTGTGATTGAAGTTCCACGCGCGGCCATAGCCGGTGTCGGCGTCGGGGATTTCGCCGCGCTTAACCTGCCCGTGGGCATCGCGTCCGCCGATCTCCCAGTATTTGGCCGGGTAGCCCTTGCCAGGCATGCTCTCGACGTTGTTCCAGTAGGCGTAGGCCGTGCCTTCGTCGCGGTTCCACAGGGTTTTGCAGGCCACGGTGCACGTCTGGCAGCCCAGGCATTTGTTCAGATCCAGCACCATGGCCAGTTGGCGCTGAACGGGTTTGGATGGGATCTGGCTCATGCGTGTTGCCCCTGCGGGTTGGCGGATGCGTTGGGGGTGTCGGGGCCCAGCTCGGCACAAGGCCGGATGCCGATGCGGGTGTCTTGCACATGCGTGCCAGGCTCAAACAGCGCAAAGGCCCACTGCACATGCCCCCGGCCACCTGCAAAGTGCATGGGGTTCATCAGCCCGGGCATGATCCATTTGTAGCTGCGGTGATCCGGAAACTGGTGCGGCTCCCAGGCATGAAAGAAATACGCCACGTTGGGCCTCACCATGTTGGAGTGCTTGATGCGCATGCGCACCGCCCCCAGCCGGTTGAAGATCTCGGCCCAGCCGTGATCGGCAATGCCCAGGCGTTTGGCGTCGGCGGGGTTGAGATAGAGCAGCGGCTCACCGCGTTGCAGCCGCATCAGCAAGGGGGTGTCGCGCCAGATCGAGTGGATGCTCCAGCGCGAGTGGCAAGAGATCATCTGGAACGGATAGTCGCCACCGGCCTTGGGGCTTTCTTTGTGAGTGGGCAGGCTCTCGTTGGCCTCGATGAACCAGGGGTGGTCGATATAAAACTGCTGGCGCCCCGTGAGCGTTGGCCAGCGCCACTTGTGCTTGATCTGATGCTGGGCCACGGTTAACACGCCTTCGCCCGCCCAATCGCCATTGAAGAGCTGCGAGTTGAGCGTGGTGCTGCCCGTGCTGCTGAACTTCTGTATGCCGCTGTGCTGCAAATCGGTGTCCTTCATGCCCGATGTCGATGAGCTGAAGCGAATGATTTCTTGCGTTACACCGGGCGCATCTTTGGGGCCCCAGCCGCCATCGCAGGCGTAGACCTTGTGGATCTGCTTGAGATCGAACTCTTTCTTCAGCCCGCAAGGGGCCGCGGCCGGAACGTTGCGCTCGATGGCGATCTCTTGCACCCGTTTCGAGAGATGCCAATAGATCTCCCACTCATCGCGGCTGTCGCCCAGCGGGGGGATCGCCGCATCGCAATAGTGCAGGTAGGGCACATACGACACCGGGTATTTGATGCCGACTTTTTCGTAGTAGCCCGCTGCAGGCAGCAGGTAATCGGCATGCATGCCGGTAAAGGACAACTTGGGGTTGACGTCGACCACCAGCTCCAGGTTGGGCCACAGCTCTTTGAGCATGTGCTGTGGCAAATTGCTGCGGCGCAGAACGTTGTTGCCCCCGGTGATCCAGGCCTTGGGCGCGGTTTTCTCGGGGCGCGGAAAGGTCGGCATCCAGCCCTTGCGGCGCGCTTCGGCGTCGTAATCACTCAAGGTGCGCGAATAGCCGGCAGCGCGCGTTTCGTGATCGAGCTCATCTTTGATCCCGGCAAAGTTGAGGTTGGCCGACGCACTGTTGGTGGCGCACACCCGCTCGTTGGTGATGCGCTGGGTTTCGGCCAGCGTGATTTCGAGCGGCGTTTTTTTGCGCATCACCAACTCGGCTGCCGTGCGAAAAACGCCGCTCCAGCCCAGCGCTTCGAGCGCCACGCCCATCAGGCCACCAAGGCCCGGCGACTTCAGCTCGGTGGCGATCTCAAAGCCCTCGATCGCAAACCAGCCGGTGGCGTTGAGGCCGGCGCCGCGCTTGCCGATGGCGCCCTTGAGCGCCAGGCACAAAATCTTCGAGCGGTTCATCAGATCGGCGTGCAAAAAACGGTTCGAGCCCCAGCTCGACAGCACCAACGGACGCTCGGCCTTGGCAAAGCCCTCGGCGAACACCTCGATCTGCGCAACGCTCAGGCCGGTAACCTGTGCCGCCCGCTCGAAAGTCCAGAGATCGAGCTGCTCTTTCAAGAGCGCCCCCACCGGCGCCACCCGCACCCGCTGGCCGTTTTTGAGCGTGGCGCTAAACAGCCCCTCAACGGCCGGGTCGACCCCTTGCAAAAACAAGCGGGGGATGTCGCTGCCTTCTCCGGCTGGGGCGGCGGTGATCTGCTTTGTTTTGAGATCGTGCCAATAAAACACGCCCGTGCGGCCCTCAGGCTTGAGATCGCTCTCGGCCAAAAACTGCCCCGTATCCAGCCGCACCAATAAAGGCAGATCGGTCTGCTCTTTCACATAAGCCCAATCCACGCGATCGGTGGCCCAAATATGGCGCGCGGTGGCCAGCGCCAGCGCGGCATCAGTGCCAGCGCGTATCGGCAGCCAATGATCGGCATGCGTAGCGGTGGCCGAAAAAATGGGATCGACCACGGTGAGCGCGGTGCCGTTGTAGCGGGCCTCAAACAAAAAATGCGCATCCGGAATCTGGGTGACGGCAGGGTTCATGCCCCAAACGACGAGGTGATCGGACAAGAACCACTCATCCGAACTGCCGCCCATGTGCGGAAACCCAAACGTCAGCATCGAGCCGATATTGAGATCGCCCACCTCGGCCCAATCGTCGGCAATCGTGGCGCCCAGTTGCCCGAAAAACTTGATGCGCCCGGCGGTGGTGGCGCCGTAATCAAAGTGCGGGCCAAGATCGTGGTAGATCGCCTCGACACCGTGTTGCTGGGCGATGTCGACCATCTTGTTGGCGATTTCGTCGATGGCCTGATCCCACGAGATCTTCTGCCACTGCCGCGCGCCCCGCTCACCCACACGCTTGAGCGGCGTCGTCAGGCGCGATGGGCCATACATCACATGCGTGTAGCAGGCGCCTTTTTGGCAGCCACGCGGGTTGAAATCAGGCACCACCCCGGGCTCAGACGAGGCGTAGTTGGCCGCCTGCTCTTCGCGCACGATCACCCCGTTCTTGACGTAAATATCCCAGTTGCAGGCGCTGCGGCAATTCAGCCAGCCATGCGAGCCCTTGGCCACCTTGTCCCACGTCCAGCGTTGGCGATACAAATCCATCCAAGAGCCCAGCTTCTCTTGTGCGCGCGGCCCCAGAGGCACGCCGCTGGCCTGCTGCCGGCGGGGGCTGAAGTGATACAGCGGCAAGCCCACCGCCGCACTCGCGCCCGCGCCCAGCGCTGCGTACTTAAACAAGCTTCGTCTCGTGAGCGTCATCGCGCACCCTCTCGTTGCCGTGTTGTCTCGTTGTCATGCCGTTATCACGTCGCTTCGAGCGTAGTGAGCCCCCGCCCGGCGCGTCGGTGAGGGCATGACAACAATCGGTGAATAATGGCCAGCATGCAAAACGAGGCCTTGCCACAACGCCGGCTGCGTCGGGCACCGGTGCACTACTTCGGGCAGTTGCTCAACTACATCGACGCGCAAGGCGGGCAATCGCAGCGGGTGCTGCGCGCCACCGGGCTGCGCGCCGAAGCGCTGCGGCCCGATGGCCGCGTTGAGCTGGCCCGGGTTGATCGATTGCTCGACGCCGCCGAGCGCGAACTGGGCACCGGCTTCGGCCTGCGCTTTGGGCTACAGCTGTCGCTGGCCTCACACGGCAGCCTGGGCTTTGCAACGATGGCCAGCCGCAGCGTTGGCGAGGCCCTGTCGCTGGTCGCCGAGTTTTTTCGCATCCGCAGCCCATTGGTGTGGATCAGCCTGGTGGCCGAGGGCGATGAGGCCCGGCTGACGATCCAGCGCGCGCAGCCACTGGCCCGGCACGATGTGGTGGTCGACATCACCCTGGGCTGCTCGTTTTCATCACTGCGCTTTCTGGCCCAGGGCGCCTTGCGGCTGCGCCGGGTCGAGCTGTCACGGCCACGGGTTGACGACGCCTTTGCACGCACGTTTGGCTGCCCAGTGCGAACCGCCTGCGCTGCCGACGCCCTTGTTTTTGCACGCGCCGATCTCGATCTCTCGCTGCCGCTGGGTGACGCCACGGCGCTGGCCCAGGCGCGAGCCGCCTGCACTGCCGAGCTGGCCACCGCCAGCGACGCCGCTGGCGTGGCCGCTCAAGTGCGCAGCGTGCTGGCCTCAGCGGGCGACGGTTTCCCCGATGCCAGCACCGTGGCGGCACGCCTGCGCCTGTCGGCACGCACGCTGCGGCGGCGTCTGAGCGATGAGGGGGTTCGACTTCAAGAGCTGGCCGACGAAGAGCGATTGCGTCAAGCCTTGCGCTGGCTGGGCGACACCAACGAAAGCGTGCAGCGCATCGCCGAGCGGCTGGGCTACGCCGATCCGTCGAATTTCGGCCATGCCTTCAAGCGCTGGACGGGGCAATCCCCCCAAACCTGGCGCAAGACACGGCGGCAGCAGCGCCCCTGACACGCGCCGGCGGCGCAGGCCCGGCTATTTGCCGATACAAAACCGCGAAAAAATCTCACCCAGCAAATCATCGGGCGTAAAGGCGCCGGTGATCGCACCCAGCGCATCGTGAGCCAAGCGCAGCTCTTCGGCGAGCACATCGAGATGGCGGTCGCCTGCATCGGCCCACGCCTGAGCAGCATGCAGGTGATCGCGTGCGCTGCACAACGCCTGCACATGACGCTGGCGGGCAATAAAAACCCCCTCGGGGGCCGCCTGCCAGCCCACCAGCGTGAGCAGCGTGGCCCGCAGCTCAGCCAGGCCCGCGCCGGTGCGGGCCGACAAGCCGATGCGCTCGCCATCCCCTGCCGGCAGGGGCACCTCGGGGGCCGCGTCAACCTTGTTGAACACCTGCACCAGCGCACGCTGCGGGGCATGCAGGGCCTGCAGCCGGGCGCGAATCTCACGGTCGGCGGCCTCGTAATCGGGCTGCCCGATGCGCGTGAGATCGTGCAAAAACAGCACCGCATCGGCATGCTCGATGGCCTCCCAGCTGCGCGCCATACCGATGCGCTCAACCTCATCGCTGGCCTCATC
>CAZUCW010000073.1:0-12792 GCA_964618825.1 uncultured Aquabacterium sp. | reverse complement strand
CGGAGAGATGGATGAGTGGTTTAAGTCGCACGCCTGGAAAGCGTGTGTGGGTTAATAGCCCACCGCGGGTTCGAATCCCGCTCTCTCCGCCACTTTCCCCGCACCGCTAGATTTGGCGCGGGTTCCAAGGGAATCAAGGCCTTACGACAGTCCGACTGTGTACTGAAACTGTGTACCGCACGGGTTTGCAATGACCTTTAAGCAGACCTCAACAGTGAACGTAGCAGGCACCCTTTTCAAACGCCCTGGCTCAGCAAATTGGTGGTACGGAGTGACCGTACCTGCCGACCTCTCGGGGCTTCCTCAGTACACCCAAGCGAACGGTAAGCCCGTCAAGTGGGCCTATCGGAAATCTCTCGGTACACCCGAAGAGACCGAAGCCAAGCGGCTAGCGCTGGATGTGTTGCGACAGCTTGAGGAGCGGTGGGCCATTGAGCGTCGACAAGCGAACCCCATCAAGCTCTCTGAGTTGCCCCCCGAGGTACTCAAGCAGATGGCGGACTACATCCGCTTTTGTGTCTTCAACGCTGACGACTACCGAAGGGACTCCCCGGGGCTGGCTCATCGGCTTGCCGTACTCCGGGACCTTGCAGCAAAGAAGCTCACCAAGGAGCAAGCGGAAGCGGCCCTTGAGGTGCCCGCTGGGGCCTACCTGGATGACCACTCAGCAGAGGCCCTGGAGGCGTGGAACCTGGAGCGGGACGCCCAGGCGGGCAAAGCCGTTGCACGGCGCAACCACGAAGCCATTCTGAAAGACGCCCAAGCAGCGGCCCAATGGCTGGGGGTCTCCTATGACTGGAGCAAGCCCGAAGCCCGCCCCCACTTGCTGGCTCTCCTGTTCGAGCTGTACACGAAGATGACGGCGGAGGCGACCAAGGCCAAGCCTGCCGCGAAATCAGCGAGGAAGCGGTAGGTCGGGTTGAAGCCCGACCGACTTGACGAATTCATTGCGACACATATACTTGAAAACATACTTGTTCAAGTTGATTGCTAAGGAACCGCCGCCATGTCGCAAATCACGCTATATCTGGACGATGCCACGCAGGCGCTGGTCGAACAGGCCGCGCAGGCCAATGGCGTATCAAAAAGCCGTTGGGTGGCGGACATCATCCGCAAGCACGCTCATCAGGAATGGCCCAAGGCATGTCTGGAGCTGGCCGGAAAGTTCCCGGATTTTCCTTTGCTTGAGGCTGACGGGGCGAGTGGCATACCGGACGATGCGCCGCGCATCGGGTTCTGAGGGGCGGTTGTGCTGATCCTCGACAGCAACACCATCAGCTACTATCTTCGCGGTGACCCGCAGATCGTGCCGCGTGTCCAGGCGCTTGCGCCTGCAGAAGTCGGTGTGCCGGCCATCGTGGAATATGAATTGCGCTATGGCCTTCTGCGCCTGCCGCAGGACGCAGCCAAGCCCAGGCTGGCAGCGTTGATGCAATTGTTGCAGCCCATGCAGCGGTTGCCATTTGACAGTGACTGCGCAGCCCATGCCGCCCGTATCCGTGCCGAGCTTGAAGCCGCCGGTACGCCTATTGGCCCCCACGATACGTTGATAGCCGCCACGGCATTGCGTAATCAGGCCACGCTGGTGACGCGTAATGTGCGCGAGTTTTCTCGCGTGCCGGGCTTGCAGTGGCTGAACTGGCACGAAGCGGCATGACCGGAAAACCTGCCAGCCTGATTCCCCTTGCCGTTTGTTGAACAAATGCCATGACGACCCATCCCCCCAGCCTCGCCAACCCTACCAACGCCTACACCGTACCCTCGGTGTCCATCACCACGGCGTGCACGGGCGCTGCCAGCCGCGCCAACGAGCTGGGCATGCGGGCGATGCAGGAGCGCGCCTGGGCCAGGCGCGGCGAGCAGTATCTGCTGATCAAGTCGCCGCCGGCATCGGGCAAGTCGCGGGCGCTGATGTTCATCGCGCTGGACAAGCTGCACCACCAGGGTTTGCGGC
Organism: uncultured Aquabacterium sp.; assembly: GCA_964618825.1. GTDB lineage: Bacteria > Pseudomonadota > Gammaproteobacteria > Burkholderiales > Burkholderiaceae_C > Aquabacterium. The sequence continues at coordinate 10,838 of CAZUCW010000073.1, read as the reverse complement.
AGGCCATCATCGTGGTGCCGGAGCGTTCCATCGGCGGCAGCTTTGCCGATGAGCCGTTGAGCCAGCACGGTTTCTACTGGGATTGGACGGTGGCGCCGCAGTGGAATCTGTGCAGCGCGCCGGGCGTGGATGAGCCGCGTGTGGCGAAATCCAAGGTGGATGCGGTAAAGAAGTTTCTGGCCAGTGATGAGCGGGTACTGGTGTGCACCCACGCCACCTTTCGCTTTGCGGTGGAAGAGCTGGGCATCGCGGCGTTCGACGGGCGGCTGATCGCCGTCGACGAGTTCCATCATGTATCCAGCAATCCGGGCAACGTGCTGGGCAGCCAGTTGGGCGCCTTCATCGCACGCGACAAGGTGCATGTGGTGGCGATGACCGGTTCCTATTTTCGCGGCGACAGCGAGGCGGTGCTGGCGCCGGCGGACGAGGCACGCTTCGAGACCGTCACCTACACCTACTATGAGCAGCTCAACGGCTATCGCTGGCTCAAGTCGCTGGATATCGGCTACTTCTTCTACACCGGGCGCTATGTGGATGCGGTGGCCAAGGTGCTCGATCCGCGGCTGAAAACCATCATTCATATTCCCAACGTCAATGCGCGCGAAAGCCTGAAGGACAAGGAGCGCGAGGTGAACGAGATCATGGAGGCGTTGGGCGACTGGAGCCATGTCGATCCCGTTACCGGCTTCCACCTGCTGCAAACCCGCGACGGGCGCACGCTGAAGGTGGCCGATCTGGTGGACGACAGCGATCTGGCCCGGCGCTCGCGCGTGCTCGCGGCGCTGAAAGACCCGGCGCAGAAGTTCAACCGCGACCATGTCGATGTGATCGTCGCGCTGGGCATGGCCAAGGAGGGCTTCGACTGGATCTGGTGCGAACATGCGCTGACCATCGGCTACCGCAGCAGCCTGACCGAGATCGTGCAGATCATCGGTCGCGCCACGCGCGATGCGGAGGGCAAGACGCGGGCGCGTTTCACCAACCTGATCGCCGAGCCGGCGGCCGATCAGGCCGCCGTGGCGGAGGCGGTGAACGACATGCTCAAGGCCATTTCGGCCAGCCTGCTGATGGAGCAGGTGCTGGCGCCGCGCTATGAGTTCACGCCGAAGAACAATGGCCCGAAAGAAGGCTTCGATTACGGCGAGGAGGACTACAAAGAAGGCGGCCACAACGTCGGCGTGAACAAAGAAACCGGCCAGATTCATATCGAGATCGACGGGCTGGCAACCCCCAGCCCCGAGGCCACCCGCATTTGCAAAGAAGACTTGAACGAGGTGGTCACCAGCTTCTTGCAAGACAAGACGGTGCTGGAGCGCGGTTTGTTCGACCACGAAAACACATTGCCCGAAGAGCTGACCCAATTGCGCATGGGCAAGATCGTGCGTGAGCGTTACCCGGATTTGAGCGAGGCCGATCAAGAAGCCATTCGGCAACACGCCATCGCTGCCATGAACGTTACCCAGCAAGCCAAGCTGGCCTTGGCTCAGGCCGATGCAAGTGGCGATGGCTCGACGCAGGGCAGCACGGCGTTGCTGGACGGGGTGCGCAGGTTCGTGAACGTGCGCGATCTGGATATTGACCTGATCGACCGGATCAACCCCTTCGACGCAGCGTATGCCGTGCTAGCGAAAACGATGGACGAAAAAACCTTACGCCAGGTGCAGGCCAGCATCGCGGCCAAGAAGGTGAGCATTTCTGAAGAAGAGGCTCGCGAGTTGGCAAAGCGTGCTTTGCAGTTCAAATTGGAGCGAAACCGGTTGCCAGACATCAACTCCGCTGACGCATGGGAAAAACGCATGGCTGAAGGTGTGGCTGTGGGTGCCGACAAACTTCACGTAGACGATCTGCAATTTGTACGCAATGGCCATGATCAGCCGATAGTCATTGCCTTTGATGTTGAAGACGACACGACGGTTCTTCAGTACGCTGGCGCTGCGGTGCTGCGCCTTTATGTCGGCGGGTTGGCTCCAACTCGCACCGGTGGCCTCTTCGTGCCAAGCCTTCAGCGGCTGTTCGGCGTCGGGGTGGCGCTCCCAGAAGGCCCGAAGGGTAGACACGGCAATCACTCGCATCAATCGATGCGTAGTCCCAAAATGGGACTTTTGCAAGTGGCATCCAGGCCGGGCGGGTGATCACGGTGTCCAAGATTGGGTGTGAATGGGCGGGTTCAAAACCCGAGGTTGATGCTGGCTACAAAATTGCGGCCAGGTTGGGAGTAACGAGCGGGGCCGGCGCGTGAGTCGGCGATGTGGATATCGGCCACCGGAACATCAGCCCATAGGTGGTAGGTTTGGTCGAAGACATTGTTGACGCCTGCCATCACCATCGAACGCGGGGCGAAATGCCAGATCAGCTTGAGATCGAGAACGGCCCAATCTTTGGGCAAGAACTGGCGATTCGATCCCGCTGCGTCTGCTTCGGTTTTTCGGCGTGCGGCGGTGGTTAATGCGTCGACTTTCCAGCGGCCCGATGGCGATGCCCAGCCCAGCCCCAATGTGCCGGTGAGGGGGTTGACGCTGTAGATCGGCGTGCCGTCGGCTTGGCGGCCTTTGGCGTAGGCAAAGCTGCTGCGCAGGTTCCAGCGGGGTGCGAAGGTCCAGCGCTGGCTGCCTTCGAAGCCACGGATGCGCACCCGGTTGAGGTTCTGCGACTGAAAAGTCATCGCGTAGGCCAAATCACACAGCGGATCAGAGGGGCAGTCGAGCTGGACGCTTTCGATGAAATTGCGGTAGCGGTTGTCAAAGGCGGTCAGTGCCCAGGAGCTGCTTTCGCCACGCTGGCGCAAACTGAACTCGACGCCCCTTGAGGTTTCGGCTTTCAGCTTTGGGTTCGAGACGACGATGTAGCCGGTTGTGGTGTTGCCAAAGCCAATGTTGACGTCGTTAAAGGGTGGGGGACGAAAGCCGTGAGCATATTGGGCGGCGATTTCGTAGGGGCCCGCCACGCGCCAGACAGCGCCGATTTTTGGCGACAGCCGCTGCGCCCTGAAGGGCGTGGATGCTTGCGCGGCGATGTTGCTGAGGTAAACGCTGTCAGGCTCGGGTTTGAGTCGGTAGTCGTCGTAGCGCAGCGCTGGCGTGAGCGTGATGGCCTCGCTTGTCCACCACTCGTCTTGAATGAAGGCGCCGAGTTGATCCACTTTTGATGGAGGAAAATCGCGTGCCGGAAAAACATCGGGATCGACGCTGCGCACGACCACGCCGTTGCGTCGGGTGGTGTAACCATCTCGCGCTTCAACGGATCGGGTGCGGGTGAATTCTCCGCCCCACAGGGCCAGATGCTGGCCGGCAACGTCGAAGCGGCTGCGTGTGCTGGCCTTGATGCCGTGGATGTTTTGCTCGAAATCGAAGTACCGCTGTTTGAGCGCCGCTGCGGCTGCGTTGGCGTTGTAGCGTTGATCGTCGCGGGTGTATTGCCACGTGCGGCTGCTTTGTCGGTAGAGCTTGAGGTCGGTGACGCCCCAGGCCCAGGGCAGGCGTTGATCGAGCGACAGGCGCTCGCGTCGATAGCGATCATCGGTGTTCATGTTGATTGACGTGCCCACGATGGCCGAGAGTTGATGGGTATGCACATTGCGGCTAAACCACTCGAACCCCAGTTCGCTGCGCAAATCGGTGCTGGGGGTGAGTGCCAGCTTGACGATGCCCGATTGCCCTTTGATGGCTTGTGGGTTGGCTTCTGTGCGCTGGATGCCAGATCCACCTACGTTGCCTTGGGTTTCGATTTCTTGGGCGCTGCGCCATACGCTGCGGATCATCAGTGCGGTACGGCTATCGCCCTTGGCCGCTGTGGCGGTGTAGGCGATCGAGTCGTCTGAGCTTTGCCAGATCGTGCCGAGTTCAAAGGCTTGGGGCCGTCCGTCCAGGATGGCTTCGGGGCTGGGCGTGGCGTATGAAACAACGCCGCCCAGTGCGTCAGCGCCATGTTGTGCCGAGCCCGTGCCACGCTGAATGCTCACGGACGACAGCAGCGCCACGTCTGCCATGTCGCGCGACGCGCTGGAGTAGCCGCCAAAGACAAAGCTGTCGGGCAATCGGATGCCGTCGACTTGCATGACGATGCGGTTTTCTTCGAGTCCGCGAATGTTGTAGCCCGACAGGCCAAAGCGGGAAGGCTTGCGTGTGATCGATACGCCAGCCTCATCGCGCACCAGATCTTTGGCGTTGGTGGCGGCTTTTTCTTTGAGGCTGGCGGCGTCGATCGTGGCCTCGGCGGCGGTTTGCGGTGTGTTGGTGTCGCGTTGCTCGGTAACTTGCACCGCAGGCAAGGCCGTTGTGGTGTCTTCACCGTAAGCCAGGGGCGCCGTAAGCGCCCCCAGCAACGACAACATCCGCCCTAACGTCTGGGGATGTGCCATGGTGCGTGGCTCAACGCGAGCGACGACGACGCACCACGGTGCCTACGGCACCCAGGCCAGCGAGCACCAGGGCCAGGCTGCTGGCTTCGGGCACGGCGGCCACGGTGCCGATATCTACCGCAACTTGGGTCAGGCTGGCGTGCACCGGTGCAGCGAAGTTGAAGTTGTAGGCCGTGGTGCCGGCATCCAGCGTCCAGACATAGAGGTTTTGATAGACCGCCGATTCGCCAACGCTGGCCTGCACGGTGCCGCTGTAGGTTACGGTTTGCGTGGTCGGTGTCAGGCCATTGAGCGTGATGCTGCTGAGGTTGACGCCCCACACCTCAACTTGCAGTGCCACCTGAATGGCCGAGCCGCTGACCGTGCCGGTGAGCGAAAGGCCATAGTTTTCGTTGACAGAAAACGAGTACAGGTTGCCGGTGCCGGTGGCAAACACGCCCGAGTTCCACGAAATGAAAGCGTCAGAGATGTTGGCCGATCCGGCATCGGGGGCTGCTGTGCGCGAGCCGGCGTAGCTGGCATCGATAAAGGTGTCCCACTCGGCGTAGAGCGTGTTGGCGTCGCCGCGCGTCCAGCCGCCCCAGGTGGTGGCAGTGTTGGGGGTGTCAAAGCCGTAGCCAGCGGCATACGGATCGGGGTTGTTGACGGTATCGGCTTGAGCCGCCGTAACGCTGGCCACAAGAGCCAGGGCGGCTGCCAGTTTGAGGGTGTGTTGCATGTATCGCTCCAAAATCGGTTGAGTCTGTGATGACGCTCAGCGCGCCGAAAAAAAGGGCGGCTGGCTGATCCGATATGTGGAACGTGCTGGCTGGCCTCAAAAAAGCCCGCATGAGCTACGGGCTGCGAGGAGAAACGTTGAAGATCCCGGTCGGGTGGGATCTTCAACAATTGCGAGTGATTCGCATTATCGATTATGAGGTGTGCATTGCGTCACGTCAAGTGGTTGATGCGGGTAATTGCGTAAGGCTGGCATCACCCACCACGAAAACCCTCTGGGCCGGTTAAGGGCGGTGCCACGACACTGCCGGCGGCGCAGCCGGGGCTGCGATGTGTTTGGCACGAAAGAAGGTGATGCGGTGGGCAGTAACTCAGGGGTGTCGTTGAGGGGGGCTACTCGACAAATTCGGGCTGCGGCGATTCAGCTCGACGCAGTGGTGGGCGATGTGGCCGCCAATATGGCCAAGGTTGAAGCGTTGGTTGACGATGCGGTGCGCAAAACCGGTGCACGTTTGGTGGCGGTGCCCGAGTTTTTTACGTCGCAGTTGCCGTTTGATAGGCGTGTGCACCAAGCGGTGCTGCCGCCCGATAACGTGGCGGTTGAGATGTTGTTGCGGCTGGCGCAACGGCATCAATGTTGGATCGGCGGTTCGATGTTGATTGCCGAGCAGGGCGCGATCTTCAATCGCTACCACCTGATCGAGCCCTCGGGCCAGGTGCATCGGCACGATAAAGATTTGCCCACGATGTGGGAGAACGCTTTTTATGGCCCGGGCCACGATGATGGCGTGTTCGATACCGAGCTGGGCGGCGTGGGTGCGGCGGTGTGCTGGGAGCTGATTCGCAGCGCCACAGCACGCCGTTTAAGGGGGCGGGTGGGGGTGGTGATCAGCGGCACGCATTGGTGGACGCTGCCGCTCAATTGGGGCGCCATCACCCGCGCGTTTGCCTCGATTGGCCAATACAACCGCTATCTTTCAGAAAACGCCCCGGCCGAGTTGGCTCGCCGTGTGGGTGCGCCGGTGGTGCAGGCATCGCACTGCGGACGCTTCACCACCGATTTCATGTTGCTGCCAGGGATAGATCGCGGTCTGCCGTATCTCACCGAATTTGTGGGCTGCACCCAGATCGTTGATGCCAGCGGCCATGTGCTTGCGCAGCGGCAGGCCCAAGAAGGTGCAGGCTTTGTATCGGCCGACATCGATATCGGCGCCTGCGCGCCCGCTGTGCCCATTGAGGATCGTTTCTGGATACCGGCGTTGCCGCTGGCGATTCGCGCCTATTGGCATCATCAAAACGTGTGCGGCAAAGCCTACTATCGCAGCCAGGGGCGGCGTGCAGGGTTGGCATCTATCGAAAGGCTGGGCCATGAGTGCTGAAAAGTTTTGCCTGATCGCTGCGGGCCTGTTTTTTTTATGTGGATTGCTCACAGGCGTCTGGAAGTACCTGTGCATCATGGCCTCGGGCGAGGGCGTGGCGCCGGTGTATGTTGACATCGCTCATCGCACGGGCTTGATGTATGCCTTTGCCTGCATGCTCATGCGCGAGTTCGTGCCGTATTCGCCACTGAGCCCTGAGCACACGCGGGTGTTGGTGGCTGTGCCGATCTTCTTTTTTGCTTCGGCAGTGTTCACCTACATCACGCACGGCCTGCTCAGAGACACCGATAACCAGTTGCGGCGGCCCTTTCGCCTGGGGCGAGCCACCCTCAGCCCAGTGATCATTTGGGTGTACATGATGGCCCTGATCGTGGCCGAGGTGGGCGGGTTCGTGGTGTTGTTTGCAGGGGCGTTGCGTTCGTGATGGTGATGGCGGCAGATGCTGATCGTCGCCCCTGGGCGGTGTTCAAGGTGTTTTTGCGTTTGGGCCTCACATCGTTTGGCGGGCCCATGGCGCACTTGGGTTACTTTCGCGATGAATTCGTGGTGCGACGGCGCTGGCTGAGCGAGCGCAGCTTTATCGATCTGGTGGCGCTGTGCCAGTTTTTGCCTGGGCCGGCCAGCAGCCAGATCGGGATGGCGCTGGGGCTGTCGCGTGCCGGTTATGCGGGTGCTCTGGCCGCGTGGGCTGGATTCACACTGCCCTCGGCGGTGGCCTTGATCCTGCTGGCGATCGGGCTGGCCAGTGATCACGAGGCTGTGCCTGCAGGTGTTTTGCACGGGCTGGGCGTGGTAACCGTGGCCGTCGTGGCTCAGGCCGTGTGGGGCATGGCACGGCACTTGTGCACCGATGTGCCGCGCGTGCTCATCATGCTTGCAGCGGCTGGTGCAGCGCTGGCCGTGCCATCGGCCAGCGGGCAGGTGGGCATCATTGCCGTGGCGGCGGCGTGTGGGGCGTGGCTGCTCAAACCCCGGCCAGACGATGCACACGAATCCTTGCGCGTGAGCGTGGGATACCGAGCCGGTGTTGTCTGGCTGAGTGCGTTCGTGGCGTTGCTGCTGGCGTTGCCCGTGCTGGCTGCGGCATCGCAGATGCAGGCGCTGGCGTTGGCCGACGCCTTCTATCGTGCTGGTGCGTTGGTTTTTGGCGGCGGGCATGTTGTGCTGCCCTTGCTGCAAGCCGAAGTGGTGCCCCCTGGGTGGGTTAGCAATGAGGCTTTTTTGGCTGGTTATGGCGCCGCACAGGCCGTGCCGGGCCCGTTGTTCAGCTTCGCGGCATTTTTGGGGGCAGCCATGAACAAGCCCCCCACAGGCTGGTTGGGCGGCATGCTTTGCCTCGTGGCAGTGTTTGCCCCTTCGTTTTTTTTGGTGATGGGCACGCTGCCATTTTGGGAGCATTTGCGCCGCAGCACCCGCACCCGGGCCGCGCTCTCAGGCATCAATGCTGCCGTGGTGGGGCTGCTGCTTGCTGCGCTGTATCGCCCGGTGTGGATCAGCGCCATCCACCACTGGCCTGATGCGGCCTTGGCTGCATTGGCTTGGGCAGCGTTGGCTCATGGGCGCATGCCGCCGTGGTTGATTGTTATCGCCAGCGGGCTGGCTGGCTGGGGGCTTGCGCTGGCACAAACACACTGATCAGGTGTCAGCCAAGAATCACGCAGTGCACCTTTAATCAACGCCGCAATTCTCTGGACACATCCATCGTGGAACTCATTCTTATTGGCTTTGCAGCCTTGGTGACATCCGGCCTGACGTTGTTTTCGGGCTTCGGCTTAGGAACGATCTTGATGCCGGTGTTTGCACTGTTTTTTCCGCTGCCGCTGGCCATCGCGGCAACGGCGGTGGTGCACTTTGCCAACAACCTCTTCAAATTCGGGTTGATGGCTCGGCAGGCCGATTGGCCCGTTGTCGCCAAGTTCAGCGTGCCTGCAGCCATTGCAGCAATATTCGGGGCCGCTTCGCTCACGTTCTTTGATCAGCTGCCGGTTTTGTACCAATACACATTCTCCGGATCGAATTTCGAGGTTACCCCCGTAAAAGCCATCATCGGCAGTTTGATCGTGTTGTTTGCGCTGCTTGAGCTGTCGCCACGGTTTCAGGCGTTAGCCTTTTCTCCGCGTTGGTTGCCGGTTGGTGGCGCACTCTCGGGTTTTTTTGGTGGGCTCTCGGGCAATCAGGGGGCTTTGCGCTCGGCGTTTCTTTTAAAAGCGGGCTTGTCTAAAGACGCATTCGTTGCAACCGGCGTTGTCTCGGCCGTGATCGTCGATGCTGTTCGTCTCACGGTATACGGCACCGCCATGCTTGCGGGCCACTTTGCACAGATCCAAACACTCGCTTGGCCCGTTGCGATCGGATCGGTTGGCGCGTTTGTTGGCGCATTCGTGGGCAAGCGCGTTCTGCAAAAAATCACGCTGCGCACGGTGCAACTCATCGTGGCTATTGCCATGCTCTGCATAGGCACCGGTTTGGCGGTGGGCATGCTCTGACGCCGCACGAAGCCGTGCCGCAAGAGGTGCAAAGGCAAGGGTCAAAAATTGCGCTGATGCTGGCGCTGCGGGCAAAAAAATCCCAACCGGATAAGGGTTGGGATTTTGGGTTTTGGTGGTGGGACACGGAACCGAACCCGCGTCCGCTTTCAGAACCAGATAGTAGCGCATGGGCCTTGAGGGCGTGGATTCAACGATTTGGCCGAATTGGTCACAGAAGCGAAACGTCTTTAATCAAACGAGAGCGGCGAGCTTGCCGCTTGACTTGGTCATCAGAATCGTCAGCCCATGCATGGGAAGAACTTCCCCAAGACCAATCAGTGCCAGTGACACCGAGAAGTTTTACGTCCCCCGTAAGCCCATTGACTGTTCGGTCATAGGATTTCCCTGCCACCGCAAAGGAAATTCGATGGCTTCCAGGCTTTAGTCGCAACCGAATCATTGAGTTTGGGACAGTCTCCATCGACGTCGCACCATCGACCAATATGTCCAAGGGATGGTGTCCGTCGCCCCAGTAACGAACGACGTATACGGTGAGTGCGCCTGGATCAGAGGCAAACTGCTTTGCCTCCTCGTCTTTGCTGAGACTTGGTGCATTTTCCTTGGTGCAGTAAGCGCTTCTGCCACGGTCTGTGTGACAGTAGGGTTTCTCAGCATACCGATCAACGGGCGTCGCACAGCCAGCCAAAGCAAGTATTGCTGCTGATAGAAAAATGCCTTTGATAAACGTGTTCATGGTTGCCTTTCAAGAGTGCAGCGAAGAAGTGCCGAGAAGACCGTTCTCGGCCCATGAATTCATTTCAGAACAAATCGTGCCGTCGCTGCCTTGCTTGCAAGATTTACCTGCGCGACAACCTTGGTTCCAGGCGTGACCTTGAAACTACCCTTGGCTTCAAGCCTGTCAGCCGATGGCTTCAGTTCCACTTCTTGTTTGTCACTGCCTGAGAGCAAGGTAATTTTTGCCGTTGCCTTGCTGACATCAACTGGTTTCCCGTGATCGCGAACGTACAACTGAAGCACATCGGGCTTGGCCACGAGCTCGTAGTCCATATCCTTGATTTCCGTGACCAAACCTCCATGGAGAGGCTTGTCTTCATGACCATGGTCATGTTTGTCCGCAGCGAATACGACGCCTGATGCCATCAACATCAAAGCGAAGGTGGTCGAAATCAGTTTCATGAGTTTTCCTTTCAAAAGTACAGGTTAAGAATCAGGTCAGGAGACTGGTTTATGAAACCTGCGAAGCGGCCGCAGCCTGCGGATGCACCGGTTCGGCAGTAACGTCCTCCATTTCCTCGTCTGGACGATGAGCCAGCCGATACAGAATCGGGAGAACGAGCAGCGTCAGTAATGTGGAAGACAGGATGCCGCCAATCACCACGGTGGCCAAAGGACGCTGTACCTCCGCACCGGTTCCCGTGGCGATTGCCATTGGAATGAAGCCCAACGACGCCACCAAGGCTGTCATCAATACAGGGCGCAAACGAGTCAACGCCCCCTCGCGGATGGCTGCGTCCAATTGGGTTCCCTCGTCTCGCAAACTGCGGATGAAGGAAATCATCACGAGTCCATTGAGCACAGCCACACCTGATAAGGCGATGAAACCTACTGCTGCGGAAATCGACATCGGGATGTCGCGCAGCCACAGCGCCAGAATGCCGCCGGTCAAGGCAAACGGAATGCCGGTGAAGACCAGCAAACCATCCTTGACATTGCCAAACATCGCAAACAGCAATACGAAGACCAGAAGCAACGACACAGGGACGACGATTTGCAAACGCTGTGTCGCGGATTGCAGGTTCTCAAATGTGCCGCCCCAGCTCGTCCAATAGCCTGCGGGAATTTTGACCTGCGCCAAAGCAGCTTCAGCATCGGCCACAAAGGAACCGACATCACGGC
>CAZUCW010000072.1:0-13321 GCA_964618825.1 uncultured Aquabacterium sp. | reverse complement strand
CGAAAGCGCGCGAGGCCTTGAATCTCGAATGAGAAGTCGCACTCGAGCACCTCTTCGTACATCTTGCGCTGGGTGTCGTTCATGATGTCGTACACCATGTCGTGAACCTGTTTGTGGTCCATGGGGTCGACGTTGATGCGACGCACATCGCCATGCACCCGGATCATGGGCGGCAGGCCAGCGGACAGATGCAGGTCGGAGGCTTTGTTTTTGACCGAGAACGCCAGCAGTTGGGTGATGTCCATGTTGAGTGGGTGTGGTTTGCCAGAGCATTAATAACCGAAAACGATTATCGCGATGATTTCAGAGAACATTCAATCGGTGCGAAGCCGCATCACGCAAGCATGTGTGACGGCTGACCGCTTGCCGGGCAGTGTGTCGCTGCTGGTGGTGAGCAAAACCTTCCCGGCCGAGGCGGTGCGCGAGGCCTTTGCTGCGGGCGAGCGGCACTTTGGCGAAAACTACGTGCAAGAGGCGCTCGACAAGATGGCGGCGCTGGCCGATTTGCGCACGCAGCTCGAGTGGCACCTGATCGGCCCGCTGCAAAGCAACAAAACGCGCGCGGTGGCCGAGCATTTCGATTGGGTGCATTCGGTGGATCGGCTGAAGATCGCGCAGCGATTGTCTGAGCAGCGCCCGGCGCATCTGCCGCCGCTGCAGCTGTGCCTGCAAATCAATATCAGCGGTGAAGCCACCAAGAGCGGCATCGCACCGCACGAGGTGCTGGCGCTTGCGCGAGCAGTGGCAGATCTGCCGCGCGTGCGGCTGCGCGGGTTGATGGTCATTCCGCAGCCGGTTGATGATGTGGTCGCTCAAAGAATTCCCCTTCGGGCCGCCCACGAGTTGCTGCAATCGCTGCAGCACGCCGGCCTGGCCGTGGACACGCTCTCGATGGGCATGAGCGCCGATCTCGAAGCAGCCGTGGCCGAGGGCTCGACGATGGTTCGCGTGGGTACGGCCATTTTTGGTTCACGTTACAAGGCCGACGCGGCACACGATCCGACGCCCGGCCCCTCCCCCGTCGTCATCCCGTAGGAGACGCACATGACAGCCGCCAGCGTGATGGATGCCTCAACCTGGTCGCCCCTGCACGAGCGGCTGCCTTGTCCTTATCGGCCACAAACGCCGGTGATTGAGGCCCTGCTGGCCGAACTCGTGGGCAAACTCGATTGGTGGGCCGTTCGCGAGCGGGCGCGCCCCTGGGTGCAGGCGATGCGCGCGCATCCAGCGCCGTTTTGGGCCATCGAATCGCTGTTGCGCGAATACCCGCTGTCGAGCGACGAGGGCCGTGCGTTGATGCGGCTGGCCGAAGCCCTGCTGCGTGTGCCCGATACTGACACCGCTGCAGCGCTGGCGGCTGATCAGTTGGGGCGCGCAGCGTTTGATGCCGGCGCGCTGGCCACCGGCAGCGCCCACCCGCTGCTGGCGGGGCTGACACACCGGGTGATTGCGCTGGCCAAATCGCTCTTGCCGCAGCCCGCTCAAGAGCTGCCCCTGGGCCCTCTCACCGACACCCCGCCCCACACAGGCCATGTGCTGCAGCGCCTGGGCGAGCAGACCACCGTGGCCGCTGCGGTGCGGGCTGTGCAGTTGCTGGGCCGCCAATTTGTGCTCGGGCGCGATATCCACGAGGCGCTCAATCAGGCCGATCATCAGCGCCATCGCCTGCAGCCACCACACAACAGCCCAGCAGCACTGCGCTTCAGTTTCGACATGCTCGGCGAGGGCGCACGCTGCGAGGCCGATGCGCAACGCTATCTCGCGGCCTACGCCGATGCCGTCGAGCAGATGGCTGCGCGCCAGCCGCCGGGGCCGCATCCCGAAGAGGGCGATGGCATCTCGATCAAGCTCAGTGCGCTGTTTGCCCGCTACGAAGAGGCGCAGCGCAGCCGCGTGTTGGGCGCGCTGGTGCCGAGGGCTTGGCAGCTCGTTGAGCGCGCCGCCATCGCCGGCATCACCCTCACGCTCGACGCCGAAGAAAGCGAGCGGCTCGAGCTCTCGCTTGATGTGTTTGATGCGCTGGCCGAGCGCGTGGCCGCCGAACACCCACACTGGCGCGGCCTGGGGCTAGCGGTGCAGGCCTATCAAACCCGCTCGCGCGAGGTGATCGACGAGGTGGCGCGGCTGGCGCGGCAACACCAGTTGCGGTTGATGGTGCGGCTCGTGAAAGGCGCCTATTGGGATGCCGAAATCAAGCGTGCGCAAGAGCTGGGGCTCGACGATTACCCCGTGTTCACCCACAAGAACGCCACCGATGTGGCCTATCTCGCCTGTGCCCGCGCACTGCTGGCCCACACGCCGCAGCTGTATCCGCAATTTGCCACGCACAACGCCACCACGCTGGCGGCTGTGATGACGCTGGCCGAACAGGCCGATGTGGGCGCGCGCGGCGTGGCCCTCGAATCGGCGTTCGAGTGGCAGCGCCTGCACGGCATGGGCGAAGCCGTGCACCGCGAGCTGCTGGCCCACACGCCGGCAGGCCAGCCGCGCTGGCCGGTGCGCGTCTACGCCCCCGTGGGCGAGCACCGCGATCTGCTGGCCTACCTCGTGCGCCGCATGCTCGAAAACGGCGCCAACGCCTCGTTTGTGCACCAGCTGGCCGACGCGCGCGTGAGCCTTGATCAATTGCTCGCCTCACCCCTGCACCTCAACGAACACACCAGCGTGCCGCTGCCAGCGCAGCTGTTTGAAAACACGGCCCCAGTTGCCGACGCAAGCCTGGCCGCGCGAGCCAATTCGCGCGGGCTTGATCTGGCCTGCCGCCGCCAGCGCGCCCCACTGATCGAGGCCGTGGCCCGCACCCCGGTGCCCGCCGTGGCGGCCACCGCGCCCGACGCCATCGCGCCCACGCTGCGTGCCTTGGCCCAGGCCGCCCCGCGCTGGCAGACCGTGCCGCTGGCCGAGCGCTGCGCCATGCTCGTGCAGACCGCCGATCTGCTGCAAGCCGCGCTGCCACGTTTTTGCGGCCTGCTCGTGCACGAAGCCCACAAAACCTTGCCCGACGCCGTGGCCGAGGTGCGCGAAGCCATTGACGCCTGCCGCTACTACGCGCAACAAGCGGCGGCTACGCTCGCGCCGCGCGTGCTGCCCGGCCCCACCGGCGAGCACAACGAACTGCGCCTGCGCGGGCGCGGTGTGTTTGCATGCATCGCCCCCTGGAACTTTCCGCTCGCCATTTTTGGCGCCCAAGTGGTGGCGGCCCTCGTGGCCGGCAACACCGTGGCCGCCAAACCCGCCGAACAAACGCCCGGTGTGGCGCGTGCCTTTATCGATCTGCTGCTGCAAGCCGGCGTGCCCGCCGACGCCATCGCCTTGCTGCACGGCCCGGGCGACACCGTGGGGGCCGCGCTGGTGGCCGATGCGCACTGCGCCGGCGTGGCTTTTACCGGCTCAACGCACACCGCCAAACGCATCCAGCGCGCGCTGGCCGCATCCGATGGCCCCATCGTGCCGCTCATCGCCGAAACCGGCGGCATCAACGCCATGGTGGTCGACAGCTCGGCCCTGCCCGAACAAGTGATCGACGCCGCCCTCGCCAGCGCCTTCGGCAGCGCCGGCCAACGCTGCTCATCGCTGCGCGTGCTGTGCGTGCACAGCGGCATCGCCGAACGTGTGCTGGGCATGCTCGCCGGCGCCATGCAAGAGCTCACCCTGGGCAACCCCGCCGACCCCGCCACCGGCCTGAGCGTCGACATCCCCCCGGTGATCGACACCGCCGCACACGCCCACCTCTGCCGCCACATCGAGCGTCTTGAGCGCAGCGCCCGGCTCATCGCCCGCACCCCGCAGCCCGCGGCCTGGCGTGCGCAACACATCGCCCCAGTGGCCTTTGAAATCGAGCACCTGGCCGATCTGCGCGAAGAGCTCTTTGGCCCCGTGCTGCACGTGCTGCGCTGGGGCCCCGGCACCGCCGTGCCCGATCTGCACACATTGATCGCGCACATCAACGCGCTCGGCTGGGGCCTCACCCTCGGCGTGCACACCCGCATCGACAGCCGCGCCCAGGCCATTGCCGCACAAGCGCGCGTGGGCAACGTTTACATCAACCGCGGCATCACCGGCGCCGTGATCGGCGTGCAACCCTTTGGCGGCGAAGGCCTCAGCGGCACCGGCCCCAAAGCCGGCGGCCCGCACTACCTGCTGCGTTTTTGTGTCGAGCAAACGCTCACCATCAACACGGCCGCGGCCAGCGGCAACGCCGATTTGCTGGCGCGCGGATAAGCCTCTGCCCCACGCCACGGGGCATACTCGTCGCCCATCGTCTTCACTCGCAAAGCGCGCTGCGCGCATCACGATCATGTCCAGCATCTCGATCGCATTCATCGGCGGCGGCAACATGGCCAGCGCCATCATCGGCGGGCTGATCCGCCAAGGGCAGGCGCCCAGCAACATCCTCGTGATCGACCCCAGCGTCGAGCAGCGCGAGCGCCTCAACCGCGATTTGGGGGTGCACACACTGGCCGAGCCGGGCGCTGCGCTGGCGTTGGCACGCACGGTGATCTGGGCCATCAAGCCCCAACAGTTCAAGGACGCGGCCGCGTCATATCGCACCGCCAGCGCCGCGCACACCGCCCAGGCCCCGCAGCCCACGCTGCACCTCAGCGTGATGGCCGGCATCCGCAGCGACGATCTGGCGCGCGCGCTGGGCACCGAATGCATCGTGCGCACCATGCCCAACACACCGGCACTCATCGGCCAAGGCATCACTGGCGTCTACGCGCGCCCAGCCGTGTCGGCCCAACAAAAAGCCGATGCGCAAGCGCTGCTCGCCCCCACGGGCGACGTGCTGTGGGTCGACCGCGAAACCGATCTCGATGCCGTTACCGCGCTGTCGGGCTCCGGCCCGGCCTATGTGTTTTATCTCGTCGAAGCCATGATGGACGCCGCCCAGCACATGGGCCTCACGCCCGAGCAAGGCAAACACCTGGCGCTGGCCACGTTTTCGGGGGCCTCAGAGCTGGCGCGCCGCTCGCCCGAGCCACCCAGCGTGCTGCGCGAGCGCGTTACCTCAAAAGGCGGCACCACCTATGCCGCACTCACATCGTTAGAGGCCAGCGGCGTCAAGGCCGCTTTTGTGCGCGCGCTACAAGCCGCACAACAACGGGCCCGCGAGCTGGGGGATGAGTTTGGGGCATGAGTGATATCGGGCGCTGTTTTCAGCGCACCAACAGCGCCCCCACTGTGCCCACAAACACCGCCAGCCCCAGCCAGTGGTTGAGGCGAAACGCCCTGAAGCAGCGCTCACGCTCACGAGAGCGAATCAACCCCACATGCCACACGGCCTGCCCGGCAGCCACCGCCAGCCCGGCGGCAAAGGGCCACCCCAGGCCCGCACGGTATCCGGCCATCGCCCAGCACAGCAGGCACAGCGCATAAAACAGCGCCACGCCGATCACATCCAGGCGCCCCAACGTGATGGCCGAAGTGCGGATACCGATCTTGAGATCGTCATCACGATCGACCATCGCGTATTCGGTGTCGTAAGCCAGCACCCAACACAGATTGCCGGCCACCAGCCACCACGCCTCGGGCGGCACGTTGTTGCGCAAGGCGGCAAAAGCCATCGGCACCCCAAAGCTGAACGCCACACCCAGCACCGCCTGAGGCATCGATACAAAACGTTTGGTAAAGGGGTAGACGATGGTGACCGCCAACGCGCCAAACGACAGCGCCACCGTGAGCATGTTGGTGGTGAGCACCAGCGCAAACGACAGCAGCGCCAACACCGCCCCCACAGCCAGCGCCTCTTTAACGGACACCTGCCCGCTGGTGATGGGCCGCTGCGCGGTGCGCTTCACGTGTCGATCAAAATCGCGGTCGGCCACATCGTTCACGGCACACCCGGCGCTGCGCATCAAGATCGTGCCCAGCACAAACACGGCCAGCCCATGCGCCCCCGGCCAGCCGCCTGCGGCCATCCACAGCGCCGTGAGCGTGGGCCACAACAGCAACAACCAGCCCTGCGGGCGGTTCCAGCGGATCAGATCAAGGTAGAGCGACACGCGCGAGCGCGGCGCGGCAGAAGATGCGGCAGGTGAGTTCACGGGGCCGGATTATCCGGCGCAGCGCCAAACCGCGTCTGCTGTAATCCGCCTTTCACTGCCCCATTGCACAACACTGCAAAACGCCCACCATGGCACTCAAAGCCACCATCTACAAAGCCACATTGCAGATTGCCGACATGGATCGCAACCTGTATGCCGACCATGCCGTTACCGTGGCGCAGCACCCAAGCGAAACCGACGAGCGGATGATGATCCGCATCCTCGCCTATGCGTTGCACGTGCCCGCTGACAACCACCACGGCGTGCTCGAGTTCACCAAGGGCCTGTGCGATCCCGATGAGCCCGAGGTGTGGCAAAAAGATCTCACCGGCCAGATCGTGCAATGGATCGATCTGGGCCAGCCCGACGACCGCCGCTTGATTCGCGCCAGCAGCCGCGCCGAGCGGGTGGCGGTGTGGGCCTATGCGGCCAGCACGCCCGTGTGGTGGGCCGGCATCGCCAACAAACTCACGCGGGCCACCAACCTCACGGTGTGGCAGATTGCCGCCGATCAAAGCCAGGCCCTGGCCGCGCTGGCGCAGCGCACGATGCAACTGCAGATCACCGTGCAAGATGGCACGGTGTGGGTGAACGACGGCACACGCAGCGTTGAGATCACGCCGCAACAGCTGATGGGGCCGGCGGCCTGAGCACGCACAGCCCCGCAGCGCGATCACTCTTCGAGCAGCGAGCGCAGCATCCAGGCGGTTTTTTCGTGCACATCCAGCCGCTGCGTGAGCAAATCGGCGGTGGGTTGATCATCGGCCTTATCCACCAGCGGAAAGACGCTGCGCGCCGTACGCGCCACGGCCTCGTGCCCCTCAACCAAAATCCGCACCATTTCGATCGCCTTGGGCGGCTTGGCCGGGGCATCGCCCAACGAGCTGAGGGCGCCAAATTGCGCATACGAGCCCGGCGCAGCCACGCCCAACGCACGGATGCGTTCGGCAATGGGGTCGACAGCGTTCCAGAGCTCGGTGTATTGCGTCATGAACATCGTGTGCAGCGTGTTGAACAGCGGGCCGGTGACGTTCCAGTGAAAGTTGTGCGTCGTGAGATAGAGCGTGTAGGTGTCGGCCAGCAGACGGCTCAAGGCGCTGGCGATGCGCTCACGATCTTGGCTGGTGATGCCGATATCGGGCACGCTCAGGTTGCGGGCCTTGGGGGCGGCTGGCTTGGCAGATTTGGTTTTGGCCATACGGGGCTCCGGTTGCGAGGGGTTAAAAAACAAAAAAGAAGCGCTCGACGCTCGATTCAGGCCGTGAGCCGCTGCACGCCGGGCAGCGCGCAGCCGTAGATGGCGTTGCGCAACGCGGCGATGGCTTCGTAGCGCGTAAAGCTGCGCCGCCACGCCAACACCACGCGGCGGGCAGGCACGGGCGACGCAAAGGGGATGTAGCGGATGTGGTTGATCTGCGGCTGGGGTTGCGGTTGCGCATCGCGCGGCACCGAGAGTTGCGGCACCACCGTAACGCCCATGCCCGAGGCCACCATGTATTTGATGGTTTCGAGCGACGAGCCCTCAAAGCTCTTGCGGATGCCCTCGGCGCCGCTGGCAAAGCGCGCAAATTCGGGGCACACCTCAAGCACGTGATCACGAAAGCAGTGTCCGGTGCCCAGCAGCAGCATCGTCTCTTGTTTGAGCTCTTCTGAGGTGAGGCTCTTGCGCGTAGCCAGCGGGTGGCTGCTCGGCACGGCCACCACAAAGGGCTCTTCGTAAAGCGGCGCAATCGCCAGCCCGGTATCCGGAAAAGGCTCGGCCAGAATGGCGCAATCCAGCTCGCCGGCGCGCAGCATATCGAGCAGCTTGACGGTGAAGTTTTCTTGCAGCATCAGCGGCATCTGCGGCACATGCTCGATGGCCTGTTTCACCAGATCGGGCAACAAATAGGGCGCGATGGTGTAGATCACGCCCAGGCGCAGCGCACCGGCCAGCGGATCTTTGCCGCGCTTGGCAATCTCTTTGATGGATGCGGCCTGCTCGAGCACGGCCTGGGCCTGCTGCACGATTTCTTCACCCAGCGGGGTGAGCGTGATCTCGCTGCTGCCGCGCTCGAAGATTTTGACGTCGAGCTCTTCTTCGAGCTTTTTGATCGCCACCGACAGTGTGGGCTGCGAAACATGGCAGGCCTCGGCGGCGTGGCCAAAATGCCGCTCTCGAGCAACGGCAACGATGTAGCGAAGTTCGGTGAGCGTCATGCCTTGATTCTGCGATGAATTCAGGCTTTGAGGTACTCGGCCCGGGTGCCCAGCCAGCGCGCCACGTGGCGCGCCGCTGCCTCGGGGTGGTGATCGAGCAACAACGGGGCGATGCGCCGGGCGTGCTGCAGCAGGGCTGCATCGTGCAGCGCATCGGCAAAGCGCAGCAGATCGGCGCCCGATTGACGCGCGCCCATAAACTCGCCCGGGCCACGGATATCGAGATCGCGCCGTGCGATCTCAAAGCCATCGGTTGTCTCGGCCATGGCCCTGAGCCTTGCCTTGCCGCTGTCTGAAAGCGGGGCGCTATAGAGCAGCACGCACGCGCTGGCCACCGCGCCGCGCCCCACGCGTCCACGCAATTGATGCAGCTGGCTCAGGCCAAAGCGCTCGGCATGCTCAATCACCATCAGGCTGGCGTTGGGCACATCCACGCCCACCTCGATCACGGTGGTGGCCACCAGCACAGCCGTGTCGCCGGCCTTGAAGGCATCCATCACGGCAGCTTTTTCAGCCGGCTTCATGCGCCCATGCAACAACGCCACGCGATGCTCGGGCAAGGCGGCGCTGAGCAGTGCGTGCGTGTCGGTGACGTTTTGCAGCGTGAGTTTGGGCGCGCTGTCTGGTGCTCCGCCGCTGTCTTCGCCTTCTTCGATCAGCGGGCACACCCAATACACCTGCCGGCCTTCGCCAGCTGCCTGGCGAATGCGCTCGATCACCTGCTCGCGCTTGCTGTCACTGAAAACGCGGGTGGCGATGGGTGTGCGCCCCGGCGGCAGCTCATCGAGTGTGCTCACATCGAGGTCGGCGTAATACGTCATGGCCAGCGTGCGCGGAATGGGTGTGGCGCTCATCATCAACAGGTGCGGCTCGAGATCGTGCTCGGCGAGTTTGTCGCGCAGGCTCAGGCGCTGGGCCACGCCAAAGCGGTGTTGCTCGTCGATCAGCGCCAGGCCGAGTCGATCAAACACCACCTGATCTTGAATCACCGCGTGCGTGCCCACCACCAGCCGTGCGGCGCCACTGGCCACGCGCTCAAGCATCTGGGCGCGCTGTTTGCTGCGCTGGCTGCCAGTGATCCAGGCCACTTCAATGCCCAGCGGCGTGAGCCAATCGATCAGTTTGCGAAAGTGCTGCTCGGCCAAGATTTCGGTGGGTGCCATCAATGCGCACTGCCAGCCGGCATCGATGGCCACCGCCGCCGCCAACGCGGCCACCACGGTTTTGCCCGATCCCACATCGCCTTGCAGCAGGCGATGCATCGGGCGCGCTTGCGCCAGATCGTGCGCCACCTCATGGCTCACGCGCTGCTGCGCACCCGTGAGCGCAAACGGCAACACGGCCAGCAGCTTTTCGTGCAGGCCACCAGGCTGCGCCACCAAAGCCGGTGCACGCAGCACGGCCCGCTCGCGCCGCGCCTGCAGCTGCGAGAGTTGCTGGGCGAGCAGCTCTTCAAATTTGAGCCGCTGCCAAGCCGGGTGCGCACGGTCTTCGAGGGCGGACACCGATTGATCGTGCGCAGGATGGTGCAGCGTGTGCAGGGCCTCGCGCAGCGTGGGCAGCCGTGCGTGCGCCCCCCCCGGCAGCAGCTCGGGCGGGATCAGCTCATCAAGATCGGCCCGCGCCAGCGCACCAGCCACCACCTTGCGCAAATAAGCCTGGGGCAGCGCGGCCGTGGTGGGATAAACGGGCGTGAGCGTGTGCGGCAAGGGGGTGTCGTCTTGCACGGCCTTCACCGTGGGGTGCACCATCTCGCGCCCCACAAAGCCGCCGCGCAGCTCGCCGCGCACACGCAGCAAGGCGCCAGGCGCCATCATCTTTTGCTGGCTGGCATAAAAGTGCAAAAAACGCAGCGTGAGCGCCTCGGCACCCTCGTTGATCACCACGATGAGCTGCCGCCGCCCGCGCCCCGCGTGTCCGCCTTCGATGCGCGCATCCACCACACGGCCCTGCACCTGCACGGTGTCGCCATCACGCGCGTGGCTCAGCGGCGTGAGGCGGGTTTCGTCTTCGTAGCGCAGCGGCAGGTGCAAGGCGCGGTCGATATCGCGCACCAGGCCGAGCTTATCGAGCGCGCGCGCGGGGGCAGATTTGGCAGCAGACGAAGCAGCAGGCATGAAACAATTCTGCCTTCGCTTGCCGTTGTTTCTCACCGTTGGAACGGGCCCGTACAGCCCTCAACCGCCATGCTGCCCACTGCCTCTGCCTCGCCGCGCGAATTCAGCGTCGCCGATTTTGATTTCGTCTTGCCACCCGAGTTGATCGCGCAGCACCCCACGCCTGAGCGCAGCGGATCGCGTTTGCTCGATGGCAGCGGGCCACAGCCGGTGGATCGCACGTTTCTCGACTTCCCCTCACTGCTGCGGGCCAACGATCTGCTGGTGTTCAACGACACCAAGGTGATCAAGGCGCGGCTGTATGGCCACAAGGCCAGCGGGGGTGCCGTCGAAGCGTTGGTTGAGCGCGTGTTGCCCGCCAACGCCGCGAGCTCGGGCCACGAGGTGTGGGCACATGTGCGCGCGAGCAAATCCCCCCGTGCTGGCAGCGTGGTGCGCTTTGGCGATGCGGGCGCAGAAGGCTTCGAGGCCGAGGTGCTGGGCCGTTGTGGGCCAGATGATGACCTCTTTCGCCTGCGCCTGCCAAGCGATCCGTTTGCCCTGCTCGAGCGCTGTGGCCATGTGCCGCTGCCGCCCTACATCACCCATACGGATTCGTCCGACGACGCGCGTCGCTATCAAACCGTGTTTGCCGCCAAACCAGGCGCGGTAGCGGCGCCCACCGCCTCATTGCATTTCGACGAGGCCGTGCTGGCAGCGCTGGCCGACCGCGGCGTGCAGCGCGCCAACGTAACGCTGCATGTGGGTGCGGGCACGTTTCAGCCGGTGCGGGTCGACACAATCGCCGAGCACAAGATGCACAGCGAATGGTTCGACGTGCCCGCCGACACCGTGGCCGCCATCGAACGCACCCGCGCCGCCGGTGGCCGCGTGGTGGCCGTGGGCACCACCACCTTGCGCGCACTCGAATCCGCCGCACGCGCCGGCTCGCTGCAAGCCGGTGCGCGCGACACCGACATCTTCATCACGCCAGGGTTCAACTTCCGTGTGGTCGATGCACTGCTCACCAACTTTCACCTGCCCAAAAGCACGCTATTGATGCTGGTGAGCGCCTTTGCCGGGTTCGAGCACGTGCGGTCGCTCTACGCCCACGCCATCGCGCAGCGCTATCGCTTTTTTAGCTACGGCGACGCAATGTGGCTCACGCGCCGCGAAGCGCTCAGCGCGTTACGCGCTCAAGGTTGAGCGTGCTCGCATCGGCCAGCGTGAGCGTGAGCATGCGCCCATCACCCGAGAGCTGAGCGCGCGTGATCTGCGCCCCCACCCCCAGGCATGCAGCGTTGGGCTGGGCAACCTCGCTGGCGCTAAAAGCACCACTGCTGCGATCCCAACGGTAGCGCCCCGCTTCGAGATCCTGCTGCGCGCAACGCAGCCCGCCGGTGCTGGCGATCACAAAACGCCCATCAGGCAAAAAACCAAAAATCGGATCCTCGGCATTGCCTTCGAGCGGCACGCGCCACGCCCCCACCAACCCGTGCGGATCGTTGGGATGGCGCACGTAGCGGTAAACGTTGCCATCTTCAGCCAACGCCAACGCGGCCCCATCGAGGCGCAGCGTGCGCGCCGGGCGCGCTTCATCGCCGGGCGCAAAACGCCACGTGGCATCGGCATCCACCGCCACCGGCAGATAGCCATTGTTGAGCGGGTTCCACACCAGCCCCCCTGCATCCACCCCCGACAGCGCCGGCCCCAGCGCCGCGTTGATCGGTGCCGGCAGCTCGGCGGTCAAAAAATTGGGCGCATGCGGTTGCGGCTCACCCGAAAGGTAGGCCATCGATCGGTAATCCTGCCCTTCAAGCAGCCACACGCCGGCAGCCTGTTTCCAGAACATCGTCGTGGCGTGCGCCTTGGCCTGATCCACGCTCACCACGCCATGCCCGAGGCCCAGTTGCTGCACGATCGATTGCAGCGCCGGATTGCCCGCTGCGCTACCAAACGCACCCGCCGGCGCATCGAGCTGCACCGAGCCAAAGTCGAGCGCATGAATTTGCGCCGGCAGCGTGATGGTGTCGGCGTGGCGCTGCGTATCGAGCGATTGCAGCAGCACATAAAGATTGCTCGCGCGGTTCACGTCGCCCGCGGCCAGATCCGCCGGCGAGAGCGTGCCGCTGGCCGCCCCCTGCCCCAGCGTGAGATTGCCCAGCTCAAAAATCACGGTATCACCAGAGCGGTATTCAAACTGCCCACGCGCGTCGGTCAACCCATTCAGGCCCGATGAGGTGCGATAGCGCAGCCCGGCCACCGGCGCATCGTTGAACACCCCGGTGCGCACCGCCTCATCGGCCCACGTCGGCAACGCCACCGTCAACATCGACACCGCCAACGCCACGGCACGCCGGCACAGCTTCAAAGACAAATTCAGGCTCACGTCAGACATGACACGCTCCTTCAAGGGCAATCAGCGGGTGGATCAACACAGACACAGAGCCCCAGATTACGGCGCCAGCGCCTCTCGCTGCAGGGTTTAAATTGGTGCAACGCATCATTTAGCCGATGTGCGCCAAACCCGTCACGCAAAGCGCGGAACGCATCCCGACACATCAGCGCGCGCGGCCCCGACACAGCGCCCAAGGCAGCCTCTTGAGACAATAGCGCCCCATGAGTTCTGCCCCCCCCCTGACACGCGGCCTGCACTTTGAGCTGCTGCACGCCGAAAACCCACACGCGCCGCTCGAGGCCGACCGCTCGCACGCCCGGCGCGGACGCCTCACGCTCAACCACGGCGTGGTGCAAACGCCCATCTTCATGCCCGTGGGCACCTACGGCACGGTCAAAGGCGTGCTGCCGCGCTCGCTCGATGAAATGGGCGCGCAGATCATTCTCGGCAACACCTTCCATCTCTGGATGCGGCCCGGGCTTGATGTGATGCGCGGCTTCGGCGGGCTGCACCGCTTCGAGAGCTGGCACAAGCCCATCCTCACCGACAGCGGCGGCTTCCAGGTCTGGTCGCTGGGTGACATG
>CAZUCW010000071.1:0-13520 GCA_964618825.1 uncultured Aquabacterium sp. | reverse complement strand
GGCTGCTCAGCTTCATCTCGCGCCACCACCTGCAGGGCAAGGGCCGCATCCCGGCGGTCGAGATCATGCTCAACTCGCCGCTCATCTCTGATCTGATCTTCAAGGGCGAAGTCGGCGAAATCAAAGAGATCATGAAAAAGAGCCGTGAGCTGGGTATGCAAACCTTCGATCAGGCCTTGTTTGATCTCTATGAGGGCAACTACGTGAGCTACGAAGACGCGCTGCGCAACGCCGATTCGGTCAACGATCTGCGCCTGCAAATCAAGCTCAACAGCAACCGTGCGCGCAGCAGCGATCTGGCCGCAGGCACCGAGCACCTCACCATCGTCTGATTGCTGGATGTGGCATCGCCCATGATGACACCCCCTATTAACGCTGCGCTCACCGTGGCCTTTATCGGGCTGGGCGTGATGGGCGCACCGATGGCTGGCCATCTGGCGCGCGCCGGGCACCGTGTGCGGGTCTACAACCGCACGGCCAGCAAGGCTCAAGATTGGCTTGCTGCTGTGGGGCAAGAGCATGGCGCCAGCAGCTGGGCCACGCCGCGTCTGGCTGCGCAGGGGGCCGATGTGGTGATCTCGTGCGTGAGCGCTGATCACGATCTGCGCGACGTGGCGCTGGGCGATCAGGGGGGCTTTCAAAGTCTGGCGCCGGGTGCCGTGTGGGTCGATCACTCCACCACCTCGGCCGAGGTGGCGCAGACACTGGCCGCCGAAGGCCAATCGCGCGGCATCGCTTTTATCGATGCGCCGGTGTCGGGCGGCAATCTGGGTGCCATCAACGGCACGCTCACCGTGATGTGCGGTGGCGAGGCCACTGCGTTCGAGCGCATCCAGCCCGTGGTGCACGCCTACGCACGCGCTGTTACCTTGCTGGGGCCGGTGGGCTCGGGGCAGCGCGCCAAAATGGTCAATCAGATTTGCGTGGCCGGTTTGCTGCAGGGGCTGGCCGAGGCGCTGGCCTTTGGTGAAAAAGCCGGGCTCGATATGCCAGCCGTGCTTGATGTGATCAGCCAGGGGGCAGCGCAGAGCTGGCAGATGCAGCACCGCGGCCCCACGATGTTGCAAGACCGTTTCGATTTCGGCTTTGCCGTCGATCTGATGCGCAAGGATCTCGCTCTGTGCATGAGCGAGGCCCGGCGCATTGGCGCACAACTGCCGGCCACGGCGCTGATCGATCAGTTTTACGCCGACGTGCAAACGCAAGGCGGCGGACGCTCGGACACCTCAAGCCTGATCAGGCGTCTGCGCTGAGCCTGATCCCCAGAGGGGGGGGCACCCTGCTCAGGGTTGCGCGGCAGCGGACGCCGAAGCAGCCGGCTCAGGCCGTGTCGTTGCGGGCATATTGGCCAGCTCGGCCTCGCTAATGATCTCGAACACTCGCACCACTTTGTTCACGCCCGACACCCCGCGAGCCACCTCGGTGGCTCGGTTGGCCTCGCGCTCGGTAACGCGGCCCATGAGATAGACGTTGCCGCGCTCGACGATCACATCAAAAGCGTTGCTGATCAAATCTTTGGCATCGATGAGCGACGCCTTCACCTTGCCCTGAATCAGCACATCGTTCGAGCGCGAGGTGAGCGAGCTGTTGAACCCAACGGCCAGTTCATTAACGACCGCGCGCACGTTTTCAACCCGCGCCACGGCTTGCTCGACGGCTGCACGATCACTCTCGTTGGGCATTTCGCCCGTGATCAGCACCAGGCGGTTGTAGCTGTTGATATTGAAGTGGCCGCGCTCGCCAAGGGCTTCTCGGATGCGGTTGGCACTTTTAACCTCGATGCTTTTATCTTCGATCTGGATGCCCGAGGTGCGGCGGTCGGTGGCCATGAGTGCGCCACCCACGGCAGCGCCGCCCACAACAATGGGTGCGCAGGCCTGCAGCGAGGAGGCGGCGGCCAGCGTCAGTGCCGCCCAGCGCAGCGTTTTGAAAATGGCTGGTACAGAAGAAGTGCTCATGCGATGTGTTCTCCCAGCAGTTGGGTATCGATGGCGTCGCACAGGCAGTGCAACGCCAGCAGTTGAAGTTCAAACAGGCGCCCCAGACGCTCACCCGGCAGCTCGATCAGCACGTCGGTTTCGCGCAGTACATCGAGAGCACTGGCGGCGGATGCCGGGGCCAGCACGAGCGCGCTCATATCGTTGTCGTGGGCCGCATCGATCACGGCGCGGGTGGCGCGTGGTTCGGCACCGATCGCCAGGCACAACAACAAATCTCCGGGGTGTCCCAGGGCGCGAATGTGCTGCACTGCGCTGGCTGTGCCGTGCTCAGCCACCGTCAGTGCTGCCAGAGGCGGGCGTTCGCGCTCAAAGCCACTGAGCAGCAATTGCGTGGCGTGCGCCGCCATCGCGCCGGCGCCGTCGGGGGCGCAACTCAGCACCTTGTGGCCCGCCGTGAGACACGTCACCATCGCTTGCGCGGCCAACGACAACGCGCGAGCCAGCGGCGCGGCGGCCTGATTCAGAGCGTCGGCGCTATCAAAAAACTGTTGTTGGATTCGAGCTTCCAGCATGGTGGCAATGATAGGGCAGCAGTGTTTATGCCGCCCCGCCCGCATCGAAGGCTGCCGGCAGCCACTCGATGGCATCGCCCTCGATGGCCACCACATCGAAGCGGCAGGGCGGCCAGGTGGCTAGGCGGCTCAAGTAGTGCCGCGCCGCAAATATGCAGCGCCGCTGCTTGGCGGGCGTTACGCTGGCCGCAGCGCCACCGTGTGCGCTGCTGTGGCGGGCGCGTACTTCAACAAACACCAGCGTGTCGTCGCGGTCGCGCATGATCAGATCGACTTCGCCGCCGCGCGCGCTTGGCCCTCGCGCCACCCGATAATTGCGCTCCACCAGCGTCATCCCTTGGGCCAGCAAATGGGCCAGGGCGCGCGCCTCAGCCTCATCCCCCATCAATTTTGTTGTTGTGACCATCGCTGCCGCATCTTTGTTGCAAGCCGCCCATCATGCCGCGTCGGCACAGCACTACCCGACAGGGGCGCTGTATCTGGTGGCCACCCCGATAGGCAATCTGGCCGACATCAGCTTGCGCGCCGCGCATGTGCTGGGGCTGGTTGATGCGGTCGCTTGCGAAGACACCCGCGTGAGTGCGCGGCTGCTTCAGCACCTGGGCCTGAGCAAGCGCCTGCTGGCCGTGCACGAACACAACGAAGCCACAGCAGCGGCAGGTGTGATCGAGGCGTTGGCGCGTGGTGAGCGCGTGGCTTACGTGAGCGACGCCGGCACACCGGCGGTGTCCGACCCCGGCGCTGTGCTGGTGCGGACGGTGCGCGAAGCGGGCTACCGCGCGGTGCCCATTCCCGGAGCCAGCAGCGTTGTTGTCGCGCTCAGCGCTGCTGGCGATGAGGGCAGCCAGGGCTTTCACTTCGCCGGTTTTTTGCCCGCCAAAGGGGCCGCCCGGGCTGCCGCGTTGCAGCAGGCGTTGGCCTTGCCGTGCAGTGTGGTGGTGTTTGAGGCGCCGCATCGCGTGGCCACGCTGGCCAACGATCTTGCGCGCGCGGCCCCACAGCGGCGCATCACGCTGTGCCGAGAGCTCACCAAGCAGCACGAATCCATCGACACACTCAGCGCCGGGCAGTGGCCTGAGTGGCTGGCATCCGACCCCCACCGTGAGCGCGGCGAGTTCGTCATCGTCTTGCACGCCCCTGCACCGTCGACCGTGAGCGATGCAGCCGTGCCCGAGGCCGTGCTGGCCCTGTTGCATGCCTTGCTGGCGCACACGCCGCTCAAATCGGCCGTGGCCTTGGTGGCCGAAGCCACGCAGGCTTCGCGCAATGCGCTCTACGAACACGCGCTGGCTTGGCGTCGGACGCGCGACGCCCGCCAAGCCGACGAAGCCTGATCCCCGCCAACAGCGTGCGTGGATTCCCGTGGTGCTGCGCCGCTGCAGCCGCGGCGAGCGCCTCCTACAATGGCCCGCATGAACGCACGCGACCCCGCTCTCGAACGTCTGTCCACTGCCCGCAGCCTGCTGATCGAGCCATTTGGCCTCGACGACGCCAAGCTCGCACGCGCGCTGGGCCTGATCGCCGAACACCGCATCGACGATGCCGATCTCTACTTTCAGTACACCCGCAGCGAAGGCTGGAGCCTCGAAGAGGGCATCGTCAAGTCGGGCAGCTTCAGCATCGATCAAGGCGTGGGCGTGCGTGCCGTGTCGGGCGAAAAAACCGCCTTCGCCTACTCTGACGACATCTCCGAAGCCGCTTTGCTCGACGCTGCCCGCACCGTGCGCACCATCGCCGCTGCTGGCAAGAGTGGGCGCGTCAAGGTGCCGCAAGGTCGTGCCAGCGCTGATTCGGCGCGGGCGCTCTACCCCGCACTCGACCCCATTGCCACGCTCGACAGCGCCGCCAAAGTGGCTCTGCTTGAGCGAGCCGAGCGGCTGGCGCGCGCCCGCGATCCCCGCATCGTGCAAGTGATGGCTGGCCTTGCAGCTGAGTACGACGTGATCCTCGTGGCGCGAGCCGATGGCCGCATTTGCGCCGATGTGCGCCCGCTTGTGCGCCTGAGCCTCACTGTCATCGCTGAACAAAATGGGCGGCGCGAAGTAGGTTCCTCTGGCGGTGGCGGGCGTTTCGGGCTTGCGTATTTCGACGACACCCTGATCCAGCGCTACGTCAATCAAGCGGTCGATGCTGCGCTCATTAACCTCGATGCACGCCCTGCGCTGGCTGGCGAAATGACCGTCGTGCTCGGCCCGGGCTGGCCGGGCATCCTGCTGCACGAAGCCATTGGCCACGGGCTCGAAGGCGACTTCAACCGCAAGGGCTCCAGCGCCTTCAGCGGTCGCATCGGCCAGCGCGTTGCGGCCAAAGGCGTCACTGTCCTTGATGACGGCACCCTGCCCGATCGGCGCGGCTCGCTCAACATCGATGATGAGGGCAACCCCACCCAACGCAGCGTGCTCATCGAAGATGGCATCTTGCGTGGCTACATTCAGGACAGCATGAACGCTCGCCTCATGGGCGTGCGCAGCACCGGCAATGGCCGCCGCGAAAGCTACGCACACACGCCCATGCCGCGCATGACAAACACCTACATGCTCGCGGGCCAGACGCCACCGCAAGAAATCGTCGCGTCCATCAAGCGAGGTCTCTACGCCACCAACTTCGGCGGCGGTCAGGTCGACATTACCAGCGGCAAATTTGTCTTTTCGGCATCCGAAGCCTATTGGGTCGAAAACGGCAAAATCCTCTATCCCGTCAAAGGTGCCACACTCATCGGCAATGGCCCCGATGCACTCACTCGCATCGGCATGATCGGCAACGATATGCAGCTCGATAGCGGCGTGGGCACCTGCGGCAAAGACGGGCAAAGCGTGCCCGTTGGTGTCGGCCAACCCACCTTGCGCATCGATGGTTTGACGGTTGGCGGCACGGCCTGATCGTTCGTGCGCGCGGCAGACGGCAGACACTGCGCGGTGCTTGGGCGGCTGGTTTTTTTAAAAGCGGAATGGGCTGGCCTCTTGCGCTCATCTAAAAAATAGGTCACAATTGCCGACTTCGCTGATTAACGGCTGCGCTTATCACTGCAGGCGCGGCATGTTCTTCGGTTTCGCCCTCAAGGCGTGCGCTTTGTTTTCGAGTTTGCTTGAGAGCTGGTGTGCGCAACGGGCCCAAGACTGACCGCGTTCGGCATCGCAGCCGGTGGCGGGAAAAGTTGGGGAATACAAATGATCCAAATGCAATCGCGACTTGATGTCGCTGACAACACGGGTGCTAAGTCCGTCATGTGCATCAAGGTGCTGGGCGGTTCGAAGCGTCGTTACGCTGGTATTGGTGATGTCATCAAGGTCAGCATCAAAGAGGCTGCGCCGCGTGGTCGCGTCAAAAAAGGCGAGGTCTACAACGCTGTGGTTGTGCGTACCGCTAAGGGTGTGCGTCGCCAGGATGGTTCGTTGGTCAAGTTTGATGGCAACGCGGCAGTGTTGCTCAATGCCAAGCTTGAGCCTATCGGAACCCGCATCTTTGGTCCCGTGACGCGCGAGTTGCGTAGTGAGCGGTTTATGAAGATCGTTTCGCTCGCTCCCGAGGTGCTTTAAGCCGTCGGCGTACAGGCAAAGGATAGGCCCATGAACAAGATTCGCAAAGGCGATCAGGTCGTTGTATTGACCGGTCGTGATAAAGGCAAGCGTGGTGAAGTTTCTTCGCGCGTTGATGCCGATTTCATTACTGTGGTGGGTGTCAACGTGGTGAAAAAACACGTCAAGCCCAATCCGCTCAAGGGTACCACGGGTGGCATCGTTGAGCAGACGCAGCCCATTCATCAGTCCAATGTGGCGATCTTTAATCCGGCAACGGGTAAGGCTGACCGTGTTGGTATCAAGTCGCTTGGGGATGGCAAAAAAGTGCGCGTCTTCAAATCTAGCGGCGAAGAAATCAAAGTCTGACGAGGTTCCAGATGGCGCAACAAAATCAAGCTCGTCTGCAGGCCTTCTATTACGAGAAGGTCGTGCCCGAACTTGTCAAACAGTTCGGTTACAAGTCGGTTATGGAGGTTCCTCGTCTTACGAAAATCACGCTCAACATGGGTGTGAGTGAGGCGGTTTCCGATAAAAAGGTGATGGATCACGCGGTGGGTGATCTCACAAAGATTGCTGGGCAGAAGCCGGTTGTCACCAAGTCGCGCAAGGCCATTGCGGGTTTCAAAATTCGCGAAAACGTGCCTATCGGCACCATGGTTACTTTGCGTGGTGTGCGCATGTTCGAGTTCCTTGATCGTTTTGTTACGGTGGCTTTGCCTCGTGTGCGCGATTTTCGTGGTATCTCGGGGCGCTCTTTCGATGGTCGTGGCAATTACAACATCGGTGTTAAAGAGCAGATCATTTTCCCTGAGGTTGAGTACGACAAGGTGGATGCGCTGCGTGGTCTGAATATCAGCATCACGACGACGGCCAAGACCGATGATGAAGCCAAGGCGTTGCTGACGGCTTTCCGTTTTCCGTTCAAGAACTGAGGTGCCTTGTGGCTAAACTTTCGCTCATCCAGCGTGAACTCAAGCGCGAGCAGCTTGTCGCCAAGTTCGCCAAGAAGCGTGCTGAGCTCAAGGCCATCATCGATGATGCAAAAAAATCCGATGAAGAGCGTTATGCCGCTCGCCTTGAGCTTCAGAAGCTTCCGCGCAATGCCAATCCAACCCGTTTGCGCAACCGTTGCGAGTTGACGGGTCGTCCGCGCGGCACATTCCGTCAATTCGGGCTGGGTCGTATCAAGATCCGCGAATTGGCTTTCAATGGTGACATCCCCGGTGTCACCAAGGCCAGCTGGTAATCGGCCCAGGGAACAAACAGGAGAAATCCAATGAGCATGAGTGATCCCATCGCCGACATGCTGACGCGCATTCGTAACGCGCAGATGGTCGAAAAGGCCGCTGTCGTGATGCCGTCGTCGAAGCTGAAAGTGGCAATTGCCCAG
The DNA here is from genome assembly GCA_964618825.1 of uncultured Aquabacterium sp. Classification (GTDB taxonomy): domain Bacteria; phylum Pseudomonadota; class Gammaproteobacteria; order Burkholderiales; family Burkholderiaceae_C; genus Aquabacterium. Next base: position 6,100 of record CAZUCW010000071.1, on the reverse strand, counting down.
GTCTTGAAGGACGAGGGTTATATCGATGGTTTTTCAGTTAAAGGTGAGCCCGCTAAGGCGGAGCTGGAAATCGCCCTGAAGTACTACGCTGGGCGTCCGGTTATCGAGCGTATTGAGCGCGTGAGTCGTCCTGGTTTGCGTATCTACAAGGGGCGTCACGACATTCCTCACGTGATGAATGGTTTGGGTGTCGCTATTGTGACAACACCCAAGGGTGTGATGACTGACCGCAAGGCGCGGGCTGCTGGTATCGGTGGCGAAGTGCTTTGCTATGTCGCCTAAGGGTTAAGGAGAGATCGCAATGTCCCGCGTAGGAAAAATGCCGATCGCCGTCCCCCAGGGTGTGGACGTCACGATTGGTGCCGATCAAATCAGCGTCAAGGGCTCGTTGGGTACTTTGACTCGTGCGGTGAACGCTTTGGTCTCGATCAAGAGCGATGCCGGCAAATTGCAGGTGGCCCCGGTTAACGACTCTGCTGAGGCCAATGCGCAGTCTGGCACTGTGCGGGCTTTGGTGGCCAACATGGTTCAGGGTGTTAGCAAGGGTTTTGAGAAAAAGCTGACCTTGGTTGGTGTGGGTTTTCGAGCTCAGGCTCAAGGGCAAAAGCTGAATCTGCAAATTGGTTTCTCTCATCCGGTTGTTAAGGATATGCCTGTTGGCATCAAGGTTGAGACGCCTTCGCAAACTGAGATCGTCATCAAGGGTGTTGACCGTCAGGTCGTGGGGCAGATCGCCGCCGAGGTGCGAGCGTTCCGCCCGCCTGAGCCATACAAGGGTAAGGGCATCCGCTACGTTGACGAGCGCGTGGTCTTGAAAGAGACCAAGAAGAAATAAGGAGCCGCAACATGTCGTTGAACAAAAAAGAACAGCGCCTGCGTCGCTCCCGTCAAACACGTGCACGTATCGCTTTGCAAGGGGTTGCTCGTCTGACGGTCTTCCGTTCCAACCTGCACATTTACGCCAGCGTTGTTTCTGGCGATGGTGCCAAGGTGTTGGCTACCGCTTCGACCGCAGAGAAAGAAGTGCGCGAACAGTTGGGGGCTTCTGGTAAGGGTGGCAACGTGAACGCTGCTCAGTTGATCGGCAAGCGGATTGCTGAAAAAGCCAAGGCAGCTGGCATCGATAAGGTTGCTTTTGATCGTGCCGGTTTTGCTTACCACGGGCGCGTCAAGGCGTTGGCTGAGGCTGCTCGTGAAGCCGGCCTGCAGTTCTGATCTGCGCTGCTAACCAAGGAATCTGAAATGGCAAAGTTTCAACCTAAAGTGGCAGACGAAGGTCGTGACGACGGTCTGCGCGAGAAAATGATCCAAGTGAATCGTGTGACCAAGGTGGTCAAGGGCGGTCGGATCATGGGTTTTGCAGCACTCACCGTCGTGGGTGATGGCGATGGTCGTGTCGGTATGGGCAAGGGCAAGGCGCGTGAAGTGCCGCTGGCCGTGCAGAAGGCCATGGATCAAGCGCGTCGCAATATGGTCAAGGTCGATTTGAAGAATGGCTCTGTGCATCACAACGTTCGCGGTGAGCATGGTGCTGCCAAGGTGTTGTTGGCCCCGGCCCCTGCTGGTACTGGCATCATCGCGGGTGGCCCGATGCGTGCTGTGTTTGAGGTGATGGGGGTTACCGATATCGTGGCTAAGAGCCTCGGTTCGACCAATCCCTACAACATGGTTCGTGCCACTTTCGATGCGCTCAAGCATTCGACGACACCTGCTGAAGTCGCAGCCAAGCGCGGCAAGACCATCGAAGAAATTCTCAACTGAGCGTTGATTGTTGGAGCTCATCATGACTGAAAAGAAAACGCTCACCCTGCAGCTGGTTCGCAGCCCAATCGGTACGCGTCAGTCGCACCGCGATACCGTTCGCGGCCTGGGCCTGCGCAAGCTCAACAGCCAGGCAACCTTAGAAGATACGCCTGCCGTGCGCGGCATGGTCAACAAGATCGCATATCTTGTGAAGGTGCTCTGAACACTTCTCGCAGCGTTGGAATACATCATGGAACTGAATACCATCAAACCTGCTGGCGGAGCCAAGCACGCCAAGCGCCGCGTGGGTCGCGGCATCGGTTCGGGCTTGGGTAAGACTGCTGGGCGTGGCCATAAGGGTCAGAAGTCTCGTGCGGGTGGCTATCACAAAGTGGGCTTCGAGGGCGGCCAGATGCCGTTGCAGCGTCGCTTGCCTAAGCGCGGATTTAAGTCCCAACAGCTCAAATACAACGACGAAATCACTCTGTCTGACCTTGAGGCTTTGGCTGTTGCTGAAGTTGATCTGCTTACGCTTAAAAAGGCCGGGTTGGTTTCTCAGCTTGCCAAAACAGTCAAGGTTATTAAGGCTGGTGCGTTAACCAAGAAGGTTTCTCTCAGCGGTGTTGGGGCGACTGCAGGTGCGAAAGCTGCCATTGAGGCCGTCGGCGGCTCTTTGGTGGCCTGAGTTCTTTACTGGTTGCTCACACACAAGAAGGCCATCAAAGGTTCAGCGTGGCAAATAACGCGACTCAGAATGCTGCACAGCTAGCCAAAGGCGGGAAATTCGACGATTTGCGTCGTCGATTGGTTTTCTTGCTGTTGGCTTTGGTTGTCTATCGCGTTGGTGCGCATATTCCTGTGCCGGGGATTAATCCCGAGCAGCTGCAGCAGCTCTTTAAGGGGCAGCAAAGCGGGATACTGAGTTTGTTTAATATGTTCTCGGGCGGAGCGTTGTCGCGTTTCACCGTTTTCGCATTGGGGATCATGCCTTATATTTCGGCATCCATCATCATGCAGTTGATGGGCTATGTTATGCCGTCTTTGGAGGCTTTGAAAAAGGAAGGTGAGGCGGGTCGCCGCAAGATTACCCAATATACCCGTTATGGAACAGTGTTTTTGGCGTTGTTTCAATCTATGGGTATCGCTTTGGCTCTTGAGGGCTCTGCTGGTTTGGTTGTTTCTCCTGGTTTTGGTTTTCGCATAACGGCTGTGGTAAGTCTGACGGCTGGTACATTGTTTCTGATGTGGCTTGGTGAGCAGATCACTGAGCGCGGTTTGGGCAACGGAATATCAATTCTGATTTTTGCGGGGATTGCTGCTGGTTTGCCTAGCGCCATTGGCGGTATGCTTGAACTCGTGCGGACCAATGCAATGAACCCGGTGGTTGCTTTGATTATTGTCCTCCTGGTTGTCGCTGTAACTTATCTAGTTGTTTTTGTTGAGCGGGGGCAGCGTAAGATACTGGTCAATTACGCGAAAAGACAGGTTGGGAATCGAGTTTATGGTGGTCAATCGTCACATTTGCCGCTTAAGGTGAACATGGCTGGAGTTATTCCACCAATCTTTGCTTCGTCGATTATTCTGCTTCCTGCGACGGCCGTTAATTGGTTTGCTTCGGGCGATAGCATGCGTTGGCTCAAGGATGTTTCTGCTGCTTTGTCGCCGGGGCAGCCGATTTATGTGATTCTCTATACTTTCGCGATTGTCTTTTTCTGTTTCTTCTATACTGCGCTAGTATTTAATAGTCGTGAAACGGCTGACAATCTTAAGAAGAGTGGCGCTTTCATTCCGGGTATTCGTCCGGGTGAAAATACGGGGCGTTATATTGATAAAATTCTCGGACGTCTGACTCTGGTGGGTGCTGTTTATATTGCGGCTGTCTGCTTGCTGCCAGAGTTCTTGGTGCTCAAATATAATGTGCCTTTCTATTTTGGTGGGACTTCGCTGCTGATCATTGTTGTCGTGACAATGGATTTCTGGGCGCAGGTTCAATCTTATGTCATGTCTCAGCAATATGAGTCTTTGCTGAAGAAGGCAAACTTTAAGGCAAATTAAAGAGGGTTGAGTTTCGCAGGTAGCACATGGCGAAAGATGACGTTATCCAGATGCAAGGCGAGGTTCTTGAGAATCTGCCTAACGCAACCTTTCGCGTAAAGTTGGAAAACGGGCATGTGGTGCTTGGTCATATTTCTGGAAAGATGCGAATGCACTATATTCGTATTCTTCCTGGGGATAAGGTCACTGTTGAGCTGACTCCTTATGATTTGAGTCGTGCTCGCATCGTCTTCCGGGCGAAGTGAGCTTTTTGGTAACCCGGAAGCGTTGGCGATTTAGGGGTCAAGGAGAAGACCATGAAAGTTTCGGCATCTGTCAAGAAGATGTGCCGCAATTGCAAGATCATCCGTCGCAAGGGCGTGGTGCGGGTCATTTGCACCGATCCGCGGCATAAGCAGCGTCAAGGTTGAGTCTGGACGCGCGACGAACTATCCGATAGAGGACGCACATGGCACGTATCGCTGGCATTAATATTCCGCCGCACAAGCACACCGAGATCGGTTTGACCTCGATTTATGGCATCGGTCGCACGACTGCCCAGAAAATTTGCGAGGCTTGCGGCATTGCGTACAGCAAAAAGGTCAAGGATTTGACTGATGCTGATCTGGAAAAACTGCGTGATGAGGTGGGTAAGCTCACGATCGAGGGCGACTTGCGTCGCGAAGTTTCGATCAACATCAAGCGACTGATGGATCTGGGTTGCTATCGCGGCTTCCGCCATCGTCGTGGCTTGCCTGTTCGCGGCCAACGCACACGCACTAATGCACGCACCCGCAAGGGACCGCGCAAGGGCGTGACCCAGAAGAAGTGAGCGAGCGGCCATTGGGCTTGAGCGCAGAACAAGTTTGAGAGAAGGTCAGCATGGCTAAACCAGCAAATTCCGCAGCGCAACGTGTGCGCAAGAAGGTCCGCAAGAATATTGCGGATGGTGTTGCCCACGTTCACGCGTCGTTTAACAACACCATCATCACGATTACTGATCGTCAGGGCAACGCTTTGTCTTGGGCGTCGAGTGGCGGCCAGGGGTTCAAAGGTTCGCGCAAATCGACGCCGTTTGCCGCTCAGGTTGCGGCCGAGGTTGCAGGCCGCGCCGCCCAAGAGCAGGGCATCAAGAATCTTGATGTTGAGATCAAGGGGCCAGGGCCTGGGCGTGAATCCTCGGTGCGCGCCCTCGCCGCGCTGGGTATTCGGATCAATTCGATCTCCGATGTGACCCCCATGCCTCACAACGGTTGCCGCCCGCAAAAGCGTCGCCGTATTTAAGCGATTCGGTTTTCTTCGTTTTCTTTCAACGACGGCGAAGAATTGCTAGAATCGCACCTTTTTCTGTTGCCGGCATGGCTTTGGCCCTGCCGGCTGTTTTCTTGACGCGTTTTCTGTGATCGTGTGCGCTGCGGCTTCTGGGCTTCGGCGTGCTGTGGTTGGGGTTTCCTTTCCGATGATCCGGACGCGCATAAGTCCACCGTCTGTGCGTAGACACTGCGCCAGACTCGCGCGAGCTGCGAGCGTTTGATGCGTTCGTTGTTTTGCGTCAGATATTAACGAGGATACAAACGTGGCACGTTATCTCGGCCCTAAGGCCAAACTTTCTCGCCGTGAAGGCACCGATCTTTTTCTGAAGAGCGCACGTCGTCCGATTAGCGATAAGGCGAAATTCGATTCGAAGCCTGGCCAGCATGGACGCACTTCGGGTTCGCGCACCTCTGATTTCGGCCTGCAGCTGCGTGAAAAGCAGAAGGTGAAGCGCATGTATGGCGTGTTGGAGCGTCAGTTCCGCCGCTACTTTGCAGAGGCTGAGCGTCGCAAGGGTAGCACGGGCGCCAATCTGTTGTTCTTGCTTGAGTCTCGCCTGGACAATGTGGTGTATCGCTTGGGATTTGGCTCCACTCGTGCTGAAGCGCGCCAATTGGTTTCGCACAAGGCGATCACGGTCAACGGTGAGGTTGTGAACATCCCCTCATACAGCGTTAAGCCCGGCGATGTGGTTTCGGTGCGTGAAAAGTCCAAGAAGCAAACTCGCATCCAAGAGGCTGTCAAACTGGCCGAGTCGATTGGGTTGCCGGGGTGGGTGCAGCTGGACACGGCGAAGCTTGAGGGCGTGTTCAAGAAGGTGCCTGATCGCGATGAGTTTGGCTCAGACATTAACGAATCGTTGATCGTCGAACTGTATTCACGCTGATTTTTCACGGGGCGCACAGGTGTCGGGGGAGTTTTCGCCCTCGATCGGCTGTATGTGCTGCCTTTGTTTTGTGCCGGGGCTGTTGTCCCCGGTTGGTCCATCAGCCTTATCGGTGTAACGAGC
>CAZUCW010000070.1:0-14015 GCA_964618825.1 uncultured Aquabacterium sp. | reverse complement strand
GGGGGTGCTTGCCAAACTCAAGGCGGCTGCACCTGGCACCATCGTGTTGCTGCACGCCTGCTGCCACTACCCCACGGGCTACGATCTGAGCGACGCCCAATGGGCTGAGGTGATCGCCGTGATCAAGGCCGGCGGCCTGGTGCCCTTCTTGGATATGGCCTATCAAGGCTTTGGCAACGGCATTGCCGAAGATGGCGCTGTGGTGATCAAGTTTCTCGATGCCGGCCTGAGCTACTTTGTGTCGACCTCGTTCTCAAAGAGCTTCTCGCTGTATGGCGAGCGTGTGGGCGCGCTGAGCATCGTGAGTGAATCGGCCGATGAGTGCGCGCGCGTGCTCAGCCAACTCAAGCGCGTGATCCGCACCAACTACTCGAACCCGCCGACGCATGGCGCGCAAGTGGTTGCCACCGTGCTCACCACGCCCGCGCTGCGCCAGATGTGGGAGGATGAACTCGCCGAAATGCGCAACCGCATCAAACAGATGCGCACCGCTTTGGTTGAAGCGCTCAAGGCGGCTGGCGTGGCGGGCGATCTGAGCTACATCACGCGCCAAAAGGGCATGTTCAGCTACTCGGGCCTCAACGCTGCCCAGATGCAGCGCCTGCGCAGCGAGTTCGGCATCTACGGGGTTGATTCGGGCCGCATCTGCGTGGCCGCGCTCAACACCAAAAACATCCAGGCCGTGGCCGCCGCGATCGCCAAGGTATCCTGAGCCCAAGCCCCACAAAAAACAACGCCCCCAGGCCATGTGGCCCCGGGGGCGTTTTTTATGCAGCAAGGCAGTGATGCCGCCGCATCACCCTTGCGTCGCCTCGCGCCGACGGCGATGAGCCGCCACCCCCATCGCACCCACCCCTGCCAGCAACAGCAACATGCTGCTGGGCTCGGGCACAGCGGGCGTTACGTCTGAAATCTTGGCCGTGGTGTAGAGGCTGGCAAAGAAGATGTTGTCGTCGTTGGTGGCGTTGTTGGTAAAGATCGTGAACGAGGTGTCGCCTGCACTCAAAAAGGGGCGCAGATCGTAGAGCTCATCGTCGGCGTCGTAGCCCACGTTGTTCGATGGATCATCACCCAGGCCGCCCACCGTGATCAGCGAGCCATCGGATGAGATCAGCCCATCATTGTGGTTGCCCGCCGTGGTGGTGAGCGTGTTGCCATTGATCTTGATGGTGGATTGCTGGCTGCAGCAGCTGAACGAAATACCCAAGCCGAGTTGTGCCACGAACCCGGCAGCATTGGGATCGCCCAGCGGCGAGGCCAAATTCACCACGGTGGTTTCGCCACCGGTGTTCTGCCCACCATTGAGCAAGGCCACGCTGCCCTCGGGCAGGCTGGCGTGGCTATAAACAATAGCCAGAACGCTGCCATCGATGTAGTTGTTGAGCGTGCCTTCGCTCACCGCCCAGCTGAATGAACCGGTGCCCGATCCAGCGGTCAGGGATTGCACGGTGCTCGTTACATCGGCACGCGCCGTGTACCACCGGCCCAGATCGACGCGGGTGCTGGTGGCGCCCACCAGGGTGTCGAAATTGTTGACGGCATTGCCCGCCAGCGTGATGCCTGCGCTGTTGTATTGCGCCAGCGTGGTGGGGCTTTTGCCATACCACGGCGAAGGCGTGCCCGCGCTGTAGAGATACGCCTTGAGGATGGTGGCACCCACCGGAATCACCGCCTGCACATCACCCACCGGGCTGCTGTTGCTGCCGATGCCATCCACGCTGAGGCCCACGTTGCCGGTAAAAGTGCCCGCCGACGTCAGCGAGGCCATGGCCGATGTGCTGCCCAGCAGCAAAGCGCCGGCCAGAGCCAGCGGACGAAGAGACAGATAACGGTGGTTCGGCAACATATGGATTCCCTCAAAAATTTGTGAATGGCAAAAAGCATGCGCAGCGCGTTGCAGGTGCACCGTGCGCGCTACGGTTTTGCCACTGTGAACAATGCCCCTTCAAGAGGCCATCCCTAGCTCGAATCCCCCCCCCGCCACGCCTCGATTGCCCCCCATGCCGCCGCATCTTGCGCCAACCCCGTGGCGGGGTTTGCCGCACAGCAGCATTCGCCCGATTAGCAGCGCTTTCGCTCAGTTGTTGCAAGGTTGGCATTTCGCCAAACCTGCGAGCATGGGCACTACACAAATGGGCCGAACCCTGGCATGCTGCACTGCACAAAAGAAGTTTGCAGCACCCCCGGGGGCTGCCCGCCCTGATCTCGTCGAGGTTACCCATGCTCTACCAAGCCTATGAAGCCCAGCGCGCGTTGATGAGCCCGTTTTCGGAGTTCGCCAGCGCCTCGGCCAAGCTCTACAACCATCCGATGTCGCCGTTTGCACACATGCCGGGCGCGCAGCGCCTGAGTGCCGGGTTTGATTTGGCGCATCGCCTCACCAAAGAGTACGAAAAGCCCGCGTTCAATATCCACTCGGTAAAAGTGGGCGACACCAGCGTGGCCGTGCAAGAGCAACTCGTGATCGACAAACCGTTTTGCAAGCTGATCCGCTTCAAGCGTTTTACCGACGATGCCCAGGCGCTGGCACGCATGCGCAACCAGCCGGCGGTGCTGGTGGTGGCACCGCTGTCGGGCCACCACTCGACGCTGCTGCGCGATACGGTGCGCACGCTGCTGCAAGATCACAAGGTTTACATCACCGATTGGGTCGACGCGCGCATGGTGCCGGTTGAGGTGGGGCCTTTTCACCTCGATGATTACGTTAACTACGTGCAAGAGTTTTTGCGCCACATCGGGCCCGATGTGAACGTGATTTCGGTATGCCAACCCACGGTGCCCACACTCGCAGCGGTGTCGCTCATGGCCAGCCGGGGCGAAAAAACCCCCAACACCATGGTGATGATGGGCGGCCCGATCAACGCACGCAAATCGCCCACCGCCGTTAACAACCTGGCGATGAACAAGAGCTACGAGTGGTTTGAGGCCAACGTGATTTATCGCGTGCCGGCCAACTACCCGGGCCTGGGTCGACGCGTCTACCCCGGCTTCATGCAACACACCGGCTTTGTGGCCATGAACCCCGACCGCCACATGAGCTCGCACTACGATTACTTTCTCGATCTGGTGCGTGGCGATGACGACAGCGTTGAAGCACACCGCGAGTTCTACGACGAATACAACGCCGTGCTCGATATGCCCGCCGAGTATTACCTCGACACGATCAAAACGGTGTTCCAGGATTTCGCGCTCGTCAATGGCACGTGGGATGTGGTGAACGAACACGGCAAGGTTGAGCGCGTGCGTCCGCAAGACATCAAAACCACCGCGTTGCTCACGGTTGAAGGCGAGCTCGACGACATCTCGGGCGCCGGCCAAACCGAGGCGGCACACGAGTTGTGCACGGGGGTGCCCAAGGCCCGGCATCTGCACTACACCGTGCCGGGTGCAGGGCATTACGGCATTTTTGCGGGCCGCCGCTGGCGCGAGTTGGCGTATCCCGAAATCCGCAAGTTCATCGCCAAACACAACAAGTGAGCCAGACGAGGCAGGGCATGCGCGACCTATGATCGCGCCCTATGCCGCTGTCTCGCCCTGATCTGGCTGCGCTCATCGAGCGCATCGATGCCGCCCTGCCGCAAACGCAGTGCACACGCTGCGGCTACCCTGATTGCCGGGCTTACGCCCAGGCCATCGCGCAAGGGCAGGCCGGCATCAACCAATGCCCCCCTGGCGGTGCCGAGGGCATCGCCCGGCTGGCCGCACTCACCGGCCACCCCGTTACGGCACTCGACATCACCTGCGGCAGCGAAGGCCCGCGCCATGTGGCCGTGATCGACGAGGCTTGGTGCATCGGCTGCACGCTGTGCGCCAAAGCCTGCCCGGTGGATTGCATCGTGGGCGCCAACAAACACATGCACACGGTGATCGAGCCACAGTGCACTGGCTGCGAGCTGTGCGTGCCGGCCTGCCCGGTGGATTGCATCGCGCTCGTGCCGATCACGCACACCACTGGCTGGGCCGCCTGGAGCCCCGAACACGCCCAGACCGCACGAGCACGCTATGCCGCGCACCGCACGCGCGCCGAACACGCACGGCGCGAACACGATGAGCGGCTGCGCCTGAAAGCCGGGCCACAACCGCCCGCCACAACGGCAACAACAAACGCGCCAGCCGCCGCAGCCGCCCCCCCAGACGACCGCAAACGCGCCGCCATTGAGGCCGCCCTGGCCCGGGCTCGTGCCCAACGCGCACCGCGTTGAGCCGCACACGCATCCATCAGTCCGATCGAGCTACGGCAGCCCGACACAGCCACATTGGGTTGTCACGCCCCCGGTTTAAGGTGCTAGGCATCATCAAAAACAGCCGAGCCGGGAGTGTGTCGTGCGTTCTTCATCGCGTTTTTCACCCGCACTGCGCCTGAGCATGGCGGCGCTGGTGCTCATGGGCGTCAGCCAAGTGCAGGCCTCATCGCCCGATGGCGGCGTGAGCTACTACAACGCGGGGGTTGATCTGGGCTCGGGCTTCGTCAACACCACCCCGCCCACCCAAACCTTCGTGCCGCCGAGTGCAAACACGGCTGGTGGGTACAACGCCGCACCACTCACCAACAAGCACGCCGCCGTGGCCATCACGGGCACGGTGAGCCTGATCCCTGAGCCGGATACCGACGCGATGCTGCTGGCCGGCCTGGGCGTTTGCGGCCTGCTGGTGCTGCGCGCCAGCCCACGCCGTGAACGTTGAAAGACGCCACCGCGCCGGGCCACACGCGGCTCGGCGTGTCATCACCTCTTCACAGAATTGCGCCATCGTTCACGGGTTTTGACAACTGAACCTCAAGGGCTGCAGCGGGCGCCGCGACGGTGTTCGCACAAGCTCTGCACGTTCGCTCCGCCATCAGGATGTATCGATCATGAGCAGAACGCACCGTTTTTCGTCTCTTGCCGCCCACCACCTGGCCGCATGGGCCGTGGGCTGGGTCTTATCGGCCAGCGCCCAGGCGCACGGCTCAACGCACGACTCGCCCATTGCCATCCCACCGGCCAGTGTGGCGGTGCATGGCCCGCTGCCCGCACCGGCGCACGGTGTCGCTGATTTGAAGTTCAGCGAAATGCTCAAGATGCCCATTGGCCCCAAGGGCACCGAGCCCACCGAACGGCTGCTTGCACTGCATGGCAAAAAGGTGCGGCTGGTGGGCTACATGGCGCAGCAAAGCGATCCGGCGCAAGGCAAGCTGATCCTCACACCCAACCCCATCGTGATCGGCGAAGCCGACGAGAGCCTGTCGGACGACGTGCCCGGCAATGCGGTGTTTGTGCAACTCAGCGCCGCGCATGCCCACAAAACCATCCCCAATCTGCGCGGCCTGCTGCAGTTCACCGGCACGCTGCAAGTGGGCGCACAAGATGAGGGCCACGGACGCACCTCGTCGATACGGCTGTTGATCGACGAAAACACCTCGCGGCGGCTCACCACCAATGCCCGCACCACCAAGGCCAGCACCACCAAGGCCGGCAGCCCCCGCAGCCAACAGCGCCACGACGATCACGCTGATCACGGATCACACGATTCACACGCGCATGAGCATCCGAGCGGCAAGCGCGCCACCACGCCGGTGGCCAGCGCCACCCCCTGAGCCCCTGCAGCTTTTTCATCCTGTTCTTTGGACTCTCGCTTTCATCTCCAAAAACCTCATCGTCATTGATGCGCCTTCTTCAGGAGTTTCAAACCATGTCCCGTCATCTGTTTCAACTCAGCGCTCTGAGCCTGGCATTGGCTACGCTGGCCAGCGCTGCCGACGCCGCCCCGGTAATCTCGCGCCTGACACCGCCAAGCAACCCCATCGTGGCCACGGCCAACACGCTGGCGCGCTTTCTGCCCGGCCAGAAATTCGATCTGCAAGCCACGGTTCAAACCGATGGCGTCAACACCATCCAGACCGTGGTGTTTGCCGTTGATGGCACCACCGTGGCCACACTGATCAACGATGGCACCACCGCCAACCAGTTCAGCGGCAAAACGGGCCTGGTGAAAACCGGCCTCAAGAGCGGCCTGGCCGCCAACAGCGTGGTGGCCTCGGTGCGTGGCTATGCCAACGCTGCCCCCGGCGTTCACACCCTCACCGTAACGGCCACCGATGCAGCCGGCGGCGTGAGCACCCAAACGGGCAACTTCGAAGTGGTGGCGCTCACCGCCGGCTCGGGCCGCCCGGCCAAGAACGTGATCATCATGCTGGGCGACGGCATGGGCGCTGCACACCGCACCGCCGCACGCATCATGGCCAAGGGCTATCTGCAGGGCAAAGCGCAAGACCGTCTGGCGATGGACACCTTCCCGGTAACAGGCATGGTGATGACCGCCTCGTTGAACTCGATCGTGCCCGATTCGGCGCCCGGCATGGCCAACTACGTGAACGGCAACAAGGCCAACAACAACGAAGAAGGCGTGTTCCCCGACGACACCACGAATGTGTTCGACAACCCGCGCGTCGAATACCTGTCGGAGTATCTGCACCGCGTCAAGGGCAGCTCGCTGGGCATCGTCACCACCTCAGACGTGTTTGATGCCACGCCGGCAGCCAACGCTGTTCACACCTCAAACCGTGGCTCGGGCACCGGCATCGTCGACCAATACTTCGATGACCGCAATCTCACCGGCCTGAAAGTGCTGCTCGGCGGTGGCCGCAAGTGGTTCCTGCCCAAGAGCATGGCTCAATCGGCTGGCACCGATGCCGCTGCGCGCACGTTCAGCGCCACCCCCGCCGGCCTGGGCTCAACCGCCAACGGCTCGGCCCGCTCAAGCAGCAACGACTACACCCTGTCGAGCGACATCGTTAGCGGCTGGGGTGCTTCTGCAGGTGTGGCTGGCGACACCAACCGTGATCTGATCGCCGAGTTCCAATCGGCCGGCTACACCTACGCTCCCGACAAGACCGCTCTGCAAGCCGCTGCCGGCACCACCGACAAACTGCTGGGCCTGTTCAACCTGTCGAACATGAACGTCGCGCTCGACAAGATCAACGGACGTCGTGGCGCCTCAACGGTCACGGCTGATTACGGCTTCCCCGACCAGCCGATGCTCGACGAGATGACCGATGCGGCCCTGAGCGCGCTCAACAAAAACAACACCAGCGGCTTTGTGCTGATGGTTGAGGCTGCCTCGATCGACAAGCAGGCTCACCTGATGGACAGCGATCGCTGGATTCTCGAAACCATCGAGTTTGATCGTGCCATTGCCAAAGCCAAAAACTTTGCTGCAGCCAACCCCGACACCATCGTGATCGTCACAGCCGACCACGAGTGCGCAGGTGCCACCATCATCGGTGCCTCGACCACCACGGCAGCCAATCTGCAGAGCCTTGCTGCAGGCAGCACCCACACCACCGCAGCCCAGCGCGATGCGGTCGTGGGCACTTACGAGAGCGCCAAGTTCCCGGCCTACACGATGGCCGCCGACGGCTACCCCGTTGCCACCGATGTCGACGGCAAGATGCTCATCGGCTACGGCGCCAACGCCGACCGCTACGAAACCTGGCTCACCAACGCCCAGCCCACGCAGGATTCGCAGCAGCCCTTCTACGCCACCACGCCGCTGAACACCTACCCGGCCAGCCCGGCAGTGCGCAACAGCGCCACCGGCTACCTGGTAACCGGCCAGATCCCAGGCAGCCAGGCGGCACACACAGCCAGCGACATCCCGCTGTCGGCCTATGGCCGTGGCGCCTCGCTGTTTACGGGCACGTTCGACAACACCGACGTGTTCTTCAAGCTGGCGCAAATCGCCATCGCTGGCGCCAAATAATCACCACGGAGCCTCATGATGTTTACGACCCCTTTGCGTAACGTCGTGGCGGCTGCTGCGCTGGCTGCGGCCAGCGTGGCGGCTCACGCCGACATTGCCATCAACACCATCCTCGACTTTGAAGGCGTCACCAGCGGCACCACCGCCAACGCCTATTTGCTCAACAACGGCATCACCTCGTTCACCTTCGGCAACGGCGATATCGTCGAAGACGACCCAATCTACGATACCGACGGCTTTTTGCTCAACGATGGCGCTTTTCATTGGATCGATGCCTCATCGGTATACGGCGACGTCACCGTCAGCAACAGCGCCTTTGCTGTGTCGGGCAGCAACGTGCTGTCCAACGGTTACGCACCGATCCTGGTGCAATTTGCCGGCCCGGTGAACCTCGCCTCGTTCTCGATCCAGCTCGATAACGAGCCACAGCACGGCTACTTCTCTGACACGATCCAGTTTCTGGACAGCACGGGCCACGTTATCGCCGGCTCGTCGCTGTACTTTCAATCCTACGAAACCCCTGGGCTGATCGTGTCGTCGGGCGCCGTGAGCAACGTCAGCGCCATTTTGTTGACAGCCACGGCCCGCAACTTCGACAACCTGCAAATCACCACGGCCGCTGCCGTGCCTGAGCCTGCTTCGTATGCGTTGCTGCTGGCTGGTGTGGCTGCGCTGGGCTTCACTGCCCGCCGTCGCGCGGCTTGATCCTGATCTTTTTGCCCCAGAAAAAAACCGCCCTTCGGGGCGGTTTTTGTTTGATGAGGATGCGAACGGCTCAGGCTGAGAAGCTCGATCCGCACCCACAGGTGGTGGTGGCGTTGGGGTTTTTGATCACAAACTGCGCCCCCTGCAGATCATCTTTGTAATCGATCTCAGCGCCGGCCAGATATTGCAGGCTCATCGCATCGATGAGCAGCGTCACGCCGTTTTTCTGCATCTGCGTGTCGTCGTCGTTGGCGATTTCGTCAAACGTGAAACCGTATTGAAAGCCCGAACACCCCCCGCCTTGCACAAACACGCGCAGCTTGAGTTCGGGGTTGCCCTCTTCGGCCACCAGCTCGGCCACTTTGGCCGCCGCCGCGTCGGTAAAGAGAATGGGGGCGGGCGGCATATCGCCAGAAGCAGAAGATGCGGTTGAAGTGTCGGCCAAAGCGCTCATGGTGAACTCCGAGAAACGTGAATCAAGAAATATAAAGAAGCAAAAACAAACGAAAAGCCTGCAGGCAGTGCAACACGAGCCTGCTCAACCGTTGTTCGACGCCAGCTTGAGCGCCGGCTGTTCGCTGGATTTGAGTGCGTGCAGCTCGCCCTCTATTGTCGCGCCTTGATGCATTTCGAGCGCCAGATAGGTGATATCGCCCTCAATGCGTGCCTTGGGCTGCAGCTCAAGCAGCTCGGCAGACGTCACCGGCCCGACAACCGTGCCGTTGATGATGACATGCCCTGCACTGACCTTGCCGACAACCTTGGCTTTTTCGCTGATCACCAGCAGGCTGCGCTGGCCCTCGGCGGCACACACATCGCCCTGCACTTCGCCGTCGATGCGCAAACCATCCGCAAAGCGCAACTCGCCATGAATCACCGTGCCTTCGCCCACCAGCGTGCGAATCGGCACCTGCCGTTTGAATCCGAACATCATGAGCCCTCCTTGGATGTGGCCGTCTGCCAAGAGACGATGGTGTGAGGATGCGGCTGCAACGCTGCTCAGAGCGTTGCGCCCTGTGTGGCGCGCACATTGCCCGCCGCATCAAGCACGCGCAACTGAATGCGTTGTACCACCACCCGGGGCGGCACGCTCACCGCATCATCCACCCGCTGATACTGCTTGAACTGCAAGCGAGTTTGCTTGATTTGTGCCAGTTGCAACCAAGGTTTGCCGTCCAACAGCCCGATGAGTGTGAGTTCATACCGCCCCACAAACTCGGCCTGCGCGCGCCCCTGTTGCTGCGTCACCAGCAGTTGGTAGCGCACACGTGCTTCGCCCTCGCGCTCAAGCTGCAAGCCGCGCACCGTGATCCCACCGCCCGCGCCGGCGGGTAGCAAGCGCTCAAAAAACGCCAGATCACCCTGCAAGGCCAAACGCTCGGCATCGAGTTGCTTGATCTGCTCGGCCAGCTTGATTTGGGCTGCGCGCTCGGTTTGCAGCAGCGTGTCGACCGAATGCGCAACGGCCTGTGCTTTATCGCGATCCTCGCGCAGCTCGAGCACCTCGCGGCGCAGCGCATCCACCTCGCGACGCATGCGCTCACCCTGCCGTCCATCGAGTCCGGCCAGCGTTTTGCCGAATTCAAATGCCCACAGCGCCAGCGCAGCCGAAAAGCCCACCATCAGCGCCACCACCGCCCAGCGCAAAGGCCACGGCAGGTGGCTGCGCACAATCATGCGCGGCGCACTGATCGACAAGCGTCGGCGCAACAGCTTCCAGCGCATCGCGGCGGTGCCCTCGTGCCGTTAGGGCAGCACCGGCACTTGCGTCAGGCCGGTGGATTCATCCAGCCCGCACATCAGATTCATGCACTGCACAGCCTGGCCCGAGGCGCCCTTGGTGAGGTTGTCTTCAACCACCAGCACCATCACCGTATCGGGATGCGGCTTGTGCACGGCAATGCGCACGGTGTTGCTGGCGCGCACGCTACGCGTTTCGGGGGCGGATCCGGCCGGCAGCACATCCACAAACCGCTCACCGCGATACGCCTGCTCAAACACCGCCTGCAAATCTGCCGCCTGCCCGGCGCTGTTGAGGCGCGCATACAGCGTTGAGTGGATGCCACGAATGATCGGCAGCAAATGCGGCACAAACAAGCAATTCACGCTGGCGTCGCCGGCAATCGCGCGCAGCTGCTGGTTGATCTCGGGGCCGTGGCGGTGTCCCTTCACGCCATACGCCTTGAAATTATCGGCAGCCTCGGCCAGCAAAGCGTGCACCTCGGCCTTGCGCCCCGCCCCCGACACCCCCGATGCGCAATTGGCAATCAGATGCGTAGGCTCGATCAACCCGGCGCGCAACAGCGGCGCAAAACCCAGCTGCACCGACGTGGGATAGCAGCCCGGATTGCCGATGATGCGCGCACGCCGAATCGCCTCGCGATTGAGCTCGGGCAGCCCATAAACCGCCTCGGCCAGCAGATCCGGGCAGCTGTGCGCCATGCCATACCACTGCTCGAACTCAGCCACATCCTTGAGGCGGAAATCTGCCGCCAGATCGATCACCTTCACACCGGCATCGAGCAGCTCACGCGTCTGCGCCATCGCCACTCCATGCGGCGTGGCAAAAAACACCACCTGACACTGTTTGAGCGGCGCCTCATCGGGCGTCACAAAGCGCAGATCAACATGGCCCCGCAAACTTGGGTACATATCCGCCACCGGCATGCCCGCCTCTTTGCGCGAGGTGATGGCCCGCAAGCGCACCTGTGGGTGCTGTGCGAGCAACCGCAACAGCTCCACCCCGGTGTAGCCCGTGCCGCCAACAATACCCACATCGATCATCTGCTGCTCCTTACCCGCTGGCGCGCCTACCACGCGGCCATACGATCCAAACACGATCCAAACACGATCCCAACCAGATCGCGGCATTGTAGAGAAGCCCCCATCTCCCCCCCCTGGCGAGCGCCCCTTGAGGGCATACCCGGCTCAAGTTCGATGCCACCCTGCCGAAAAGCTGCAGACGACGCCCAGAGCCTTGCGAGCGGCTCAGCGGCGGCGTTCTTTGTCGTGCGTTTTGATTCCTCGCTGTAGCCCTACCCCGCACCAACCCTTTACCCGCTCGCCCCATGAACGCGCCCCACAGCGCCACCGCCCCTGCACCACCCGAGCTGTTGGCCGGCATCGAAGCGGCCCTGAGCCGGGGCTACGCACGGCTGCGCTTTGCGCGTGCGCTCGAACAACGCTTTCAAGCCGACACCCGCGCCGCGCGCATCCGCCATCACACCCTGTTTGGATTGCTGGGCGTGCTGCTGTTCGACGCCTTCTTGCTGGGCGACCGCATGCTCGTGCCCGACGTGCTCGAATGGGCCACCTGGATGCGGCTGGGCGTGATCACCCCGCTGGCGCTGCTGGCCTTGCTGGCGTTGCGCTTTACCGGCCCCTTTGTGCGCGAAAGCCTCGTGAGCCTGGCCGTGGTGGTGATGGGCAGCTCGCTCGTGGCCATCATGTTGCGCAGCCACAGCCCTGGCGCATCGCACTACTACGTAGGGCTGCCCGTGATCGTGCTGTTTGCCACCATCGTGCAGCGCGTGCGCTTTTGGCATGCTGCAGCCAGCCTCATCACCCTGCTCACGGTCGTCACCCTTGGCCTGCATGCCATGCCCAGCATTGAAGCGGGCGTGCGCCAAAACGTGCTGCTCACCCTCTCGGCCACAGCCCTCATGACCCTGGCCGCGCTCTACAGCCTTGAACACGACGAGCGCCGCGCCTACTTGCTGCGCCTGCGCGAAGAATGCCGCGCCCGGCAAGACCCCCTCACCCGACTGCCCAACCGATTGGCACTCGAAGAGTTTTTGCAGCACCGCATGCAACTGGCCGCGAGCGCGCCGCCCACGACAACCGACGTGTTGCTCTACCTCGATCTCGACCACTTCAAAACCGTCAACGACACCTGCGGCCACGCCGTGGGCGACCGCCTGCTGCGCGAAATCTCGGTGGTGGTGCGAGCCCAACTCAGGCCCGACGACTTCATGGCCCGGCTTGGCGGCGACGAATTTGCCGTCATCATCATCGATGCCGACGAAGCCACCGCCCACACCATCGGCGAAAACATCATCAAAGCCGTACAGGATTACCGCCTCTCACACGATCAAACCACCTTTGCCGTGGCCGTCAGCATCGGCAGCGTCGCCCTGGATCACGAACGCTCGCGGCAAATGTCTGATCTCATGGCCTATGCCGACGTTGCCTGCTACGCCGCCAAACACGCCGGACGCGCACGCCAATACCACTACCGCCACGACGACGCCGACATCGCCCAGGCGCACGGCACCATCGATTGGGGCCAGCGCCTGCGCCGCGCCCTCGACCAAAACCGCTTCCGTCTCTACCTGCAGCAAATCGTCAACGCAGATGGCGCTCTCGAGG
Source organism: uncultured Aquabacterium sp. (assembly GCA_964618825.1). Classification (GTDB taxonomy): domain Bacteria; phylum Pseudomonadota; class Gammaproteobacteria; order Burkholderiales; family Burkholderiaceae_C; genus Aquabacterium. The sequence continues at coordinate 1,202 of CAZUCW010000070.1, read as the reverse complement.
GCCACGAAGCCCTTGTGCGCCTCGAAGGCGACGACGGAGCCATGGTGCCGCCAGGTGCTTTCTTGCCGGCGGCCAAACGCCTGGGCCTCATGACAGCCATCGACCGATGGGTGACACGCGAAGCCTTTTCACGGCTCACCAAAAACCCAGAGCTGCCGGGCTACGTTTCGGTCAACCTCGTACCCAGCAGCCTATCCGACAAACAATTTTCCAGTTGGCTACTGAGCGCCCTGCGCGACCGCCCCGATCTTGTTGGACGGCTGCGTTTTGAAATCACCGAAGTCGAAAAGCTTCAAGTCGCCAGCGACGAACTCAACCTGCTGGATGCCCTACGCGCCATGGGTTTTGCCATCTATCTTGATGATTTCGGCTCAGGCTACGCCTCGTTCGAGCTACTCAAACGGCTGCCGGTCGACGGCATCAAGCTCGACGGCACCGTGGTGCAAGATTACATGCGCGACCCCGTCGATCAAGCCCTCGTGCAAGCTGCCGTCACCCTGGCCAGCCGGCTACAGATCAAACTCGTGGCAGAAGGCGTCGAAACCGTAGCCGTGCTTGATGCGCTGCGCCAACTGGGTGTACGCAACTTCCAGGGCTACCTCTTTCACAAGCCCGAAGCCTGGCAACAGGCGGCGCGGCACGAGCGCAGCAACAAAAAACCCGCTGGGCTTGCACCACAGCGGGTTTCTTGCGAAGACAGCAGCTCGATCAGCGCTTGCTGAACTGCTTGCGGCGACGAGCGCCGTGCAAACCGACCTTCTTACGCTCAACCTCACGGGCATCGCGTGTCACGAAGCCTGCCTTGCTCAACTCAGGCTTGAGCGCAACGTCGTAATCGATCAGTGCGCGGGTCACGCCATGGCGCACTGCGCCTGCCTGGCCCGACTCACCGCCACCGTGCACATTGACCTTAACGTCGAAAGCCTCGACGTTGTTGGTCAACACCAGCGGCTGCTTGACGATCATGATCGAGGTCTGGCGGCCGAAGTACTCTTGTACCGGCTTGCCGTTAACCGTGATCTGGCCCGTGCCCTTCTTGATGAACACGCGAGCGACCGACGATTTGCGGCGGCCCGTACCGTAATTCCAATTTCCGATAGTCATGGGCGCGTCCTCAGATGTCCAGAACCTTGGGCTGCTGGGCGGTGTGGGGGTGATTCGGCCCCGCGTACACCTTCAGCTTCTTGATCATGGCGTAACTC
>CAZUCW010000069.1:0-14031 GCA_964618825.1 uncultured Aquabacterium sp. | reverse complement strand
GCGTGCGTCTGTCTGGTGCCACTGCCGTCGTTGAAGGCGTTGGTGATCACGGTTGCGAATACATGACCGGCGGCACCGTGGTGGTGCTGGGCAAAACAGGCCGCAACTTCGCTGCGGGCATGTCTGGCGGCGTGGCTTATGTGTATGACGAAGATGGCCAGTTCGCCAAGCGCGTCAACACGGCCCAGGTGGCGCTCGAGAAGGTGCTGCCTGCGGCAGAGCAGGCCGACACGGGTGTGCCGATGCACCAAGGGCAGGCCGACGAAGCCTTGCTCAAGAAGCTCATCGAAGACCACCATCGCTGGACGGGTTCGCTGCGCGCCCGCGAGATCCTCGACAACTGGGCTGTGCAGCTGTCCAAGTTCGTCAAGGTCTTCCCGCACGAATACCGCCGCGCCCTCACCGAGATGGGCGCCAAGCAAGAAGCCACGGCTGCGGTTGCCAAGGCCAAGTCCGCCACCAAGGCCAAGGCCTGAGCCGCGTTAGGAGTTTGAAATGGGAAAAGTCACCGGCTTTCTGGAATTTGAACGCCTCGAAGAGGGCTACGAGCCCGTCGAGAAACGCCTGAAGAACTACAAAGAATTCGTTATTGGCTTGACGCCCGAGCAGGCCAAGCAGCAAGGTGCGCGCTGTATGGATTGCGGCACGCCCTTTTGCAACAACGGCTGTCCCGTCAACAACATCATTCCCGACTTCAATGATCTGGTGTATCGGGGCGATTGGGCGAATGCGACCGAGGTGCTGCACAGCACCAACAACTTCCCTGATTTCACGGGCCGCGTCTGTCCGGCGCCGTGCGAGGCGGCGTGTGTGCTCAACATCAACAATGATGCGGTGGGTATCAAGTCGATCGAGCACGCCATCATCGACCGTGCCTGGGCCGAGGGTTGGGTTAAGCCTCAGCCTGCAGCCGTCAAGACCGACAAAAAAGTGGCTATCGTGGGCTCTGGCCCGGCAGGTATGGCGGCGGCTCAGCAATTGGCTCGCGTGGGCCATGCCGTGACAGTGTTCGAGAAGAACGACACCATCGGCGGCTTGCTGCGTTTTGGCATCCCCGATTTCAAGTTCGACAAGGGCCACATCGACCGTCGCGTCAAGCAGATGGAAGCCGAGGGCGTGGTCTTTAAGACCAACACTCTGGTGGGCGAGATGCCTAAAGATTCGAAGGTCACCAACTGGGCCAAGGCCTCGGTGTCGCCTGAGCAACTCAGGCAAGAGTTTGATGCGGTGATCCTGACAGGTGGCTCTGAGCAATCGCGCGATCTGCCTGTGCCTGGGCGTGATCTGGCGGGGGTGCATTTCGCCATGGAATTCTTGCCGCAGCAAAACCGTGTGAATGCCGGTGGCAAGGTTAAGGATCAAATCGTGGCTACGGGCAAGGATGTGATCGTGATTGGCGGTGGCGATACCGGCTCGGATTGCGTAGGCACCAGCAACCGCCACGGCGCCAAGAGCGTCACCCAGTTTGAGGTGATGCCCATGCCGCCCGAGCAAGAGAACAAGGCGTTGACTTGGCCCTATTGGCCGATCAAGCTGCGCACTTCGTCGAGCCACGATGAAGGTTGTGTGCGCGAATTCGCCATTGCTACCAAAGAGTTCATCGGCGAAAAGGGCAAGCTCACAGGGCTCAAAACCGTGCATGTGGAGTTCAAAGACGGCAGGTTCAGCGAGATCGCCGGCACTGAAAAAACCTACAAGGCTGATTTGGTGTTGCTGGCCATGGGCTTCACCAATCCGGTGAGCACGCTGCTCGAAGGTTTTGGCGTTGAGAAAGACACGCGTGGCAATGCCAAGGCAAGCACCGATATGGGCGGCTACAAAACCAATGTGCCGGGTGTGTTTGCCGCCGGCGATGTGCGTCGTGGCCAATCGCTCGTGGTGTGGGCCATCCGCGAAGGCCGCCAGGCCGCGCGTGAGGTTGATGCTTTTTTGATGGGCTCGACCACGCTGCCGCGCTGAAACCCCGGCCTCTGCCGCTCACCACCGCTCACGGCGCGCTGCCATGAGCGGTTTTTTTATGCGTGGGCTTGTTTCAATTCGCCCGGTGGGATCACGCCCTTGCGTGAGGTGTGCATTTACTCGCCAGCAACGGTTGTGGTGGCAAGAGGAGAAGTCGCTTATCTCCTATGATCGGCGCTGGTGAACGAACCCACGTTTTCATGTCTTCACTGAGTGCCTCATCTTCTTGTTCCGCGCCCGATGCCAGCGCATTGGCTTTGCCGCTGGTTGAGCTGCGCGGTGTGTCGTGCGGCTACGGTGATCGCACCATCTTGCACGATATCGATCTGGTGGTGCCGCGCGGCAAGGTGGTGGCGCTGATGGGCACGTCGGGTGGCGGCAAAACCACGGTGCTGCGGCTCATCGGGCGTCAGCTGGGTGTAACGCGCGGGCAGGTGTTGTTCGATGGTGTTGATCTTGCCGGCCTCGGCCCGGTTGAGTTGCAGGCCACGCGCCGACGCATGGGCATGCTGTTTCAGTTTGGCGCGCTGTTTACTGATTTGTCGGTGTTCGAAAACGTGGCGTTTCCGCTGCGCGAACACACCAATTTGTCTGAGCCGATGATTCGTGATCTTGTGCTCATGAAACTCAATGCGGTGGGGTTGCGCGGTGCTCGCGATCTCATGCCCAGCCAGATTTCGGGCGGTATGTCGCGCCGTGTGGCATTGGCACGGGCGATTGCGCTCGATCCTGAGCTGATCATGTACGACGAGCCTTTCGCCGGGCTCGATCCGATCTCGATGGGGGTGGCGGCAAGGCTTATTCGTGATCTCAATGACGCGCTGGGTGTTACCAGCATCGTGGTGTCTCACGATGTTGAAGAAACCTTCTCGATTGCCGATCACGTGGTTTTTATCGCTAATGGTTCGATTGCCGCGCAGGGCACGCCTCAAGAAATGCGCGACAGCACCGATCCCCTGGTGCAGCAGTTCGTGCGCGCTCTGCCTGATGGGCCGGTGCGTTTTCATTACCCGGCAGCCAGCTTGGGCGATGATTTTTTGGGGCGTAGCGCATGACGTGGCTCGATCCGGCTCATCTGGGTTTTATCGTGCGGCAGTGGTTGGCTGGCCTGGGGCAGGCGGCACGCATGCTTGGGCGGCTGTTCGTTTTGCTGGGCGCAGTGTTGCGCCGGCCACGGCTCGTTACTGAGCAGATTCATTTTTTGGGCAACTACTCGCTGGCCATCATCACGGTGTCGGGCCTGTTTGTTGGTTTTGTGCTGGGCTTGCAGGGCTACTACATCCTGCAGCGCTATGGGTCGAGCGAGGCGCTGGGCTTGATGGTGGCACTGTCGCTGGTGCGCGAGCTGGGGCCGGTGGTGTCGGCACTGTTGTTTGCGGGGCGCGCGGGCACATCGCTCACGGCCGAGATCGGCTTGATGAAGGCTGGCGAGCAATTGGCCGCAATGGAGATGATGGCCGTCGACCCGATGCAGCGGGTGCTGGCACCGCGCTTTTGGGCGGGGGTGATCGCCATGCCGCTGCTGGCAGCAGTGTTCAGCGCCGTGGGTGTGCTGGGTGGCTGGGTTGTGGGCGTGATGATGATCGGCGTGGATGCCGGGGCGTTTTGGTCGCAGATGCAAAACGGCGTTGAGGTGTTTCAGGATGTCGGCAACGGCATGATCAAGAGCCTGGTGTTTGGCATCACCGTGAGCTTCGTGGCGTTGTTTCAGGGGTATATGTGCCAGCCCACACCCGAGGGCGTGTCGCGCGCTACTACGCGCACCGTGGTGATCGCGTCGCTGGGTGTGCTGGGGCTGGATTTCATCCTCACAGCGATGATGTTTTCGATCTGAGTGAGAGCGGGAGAGCAATCAATGCAACGTGCAAAACATGATGTGTGGGTGGGGCTGTTCGTGCTGATCGGCGCGTTGGCCATCCTTTTTCTGGCGCTCAAGGCCGGCAACCTGCTCAATCTTTCGTTTGATGACACCTATGTGGTGACGGCACGCTTTGACAACATTGGCGGTCTCAAGCCGCGTGCGGCTGTCAAGAGTTCGGGCGTGGTGGTGGGCCGTGTGGCCGCGATCACGTTTGACGATAAAACCTACCAGGCACAGGTGCAGCTCGATTTAAACAAGCGCTTTGTGTTTCCTAAAGACACCTCGGCCAAGATTTTGACGGCAGGGTTGTTGGGCGAGCAGTACATCGGGCTTGAGGCAGGGGCCGACGAGAAGAATCTGGTGGCCGGCGACGCGATCAAGCAAACGCAATCGGCCTTGGTGCTCGAATCGCTGATCAGCCAATTTCTTTACAGCAAGGCAGCGGAGGCGGGGGAGGGCAAGAAATGATGCGCAACCTCAAGCAGCGCGGCGTGTTGCAGTGGCTTGGCGTGGCCCTGGGCACTCTCATGCTCATGTGGTCGCTCGGTGCGGCGGCGGTGCAGGCTTACGATCCGCTCGAGCCGATCAATCGGCAGGTGTTTGAGTTCAATAAAACACTCGACGATCACGTGCTCAAACCAGTGGCAACCACCTACCAAAAGGTGGTGCCCAATTATTTTCGTGACGGCATTCGCAACTTTTTTGGCAATGTGCGTGATGTGTGGTCGGCAGCCAATCTGTTTGCGCAGGGGCGTGGCACCGATGGGCTGAACCAGGTGTTGCGCATTGGGGTGAACAGCACGTTTGGCCTGTTAGGTTGGCTCGATGTGGCCTCTGAAATGGGGCTTGAGCGCAATCGGCAAGATCTCGGGCAGACGTTGGGCCGCCTGGGTGTGGGGCCGGGGCCGTATATCGTGTGGCCGTTTCTTGGACCGTCGACGTTGCGCGATTCGCTCGATATCCCTGCCCTCTGGAAAGTGGCGCCTGAGCCCTATATCGAAGAGATCCCCACACGCAATGTGGTGCGCGCTCTCGATATCGTGAGCGCACGCGCCAGTTTTTTGGATGCGGGCAAGTTGTTTGATGAGATTGCGCTTGATCCGTATACCTTTATGCGCGATGGGTATCTGCAGCGCCGGCGCAGCCTGATTTACGACGGCAACCCGCCCGAAGAGCTGGATGAAGAGGATGCTGAAGGCGCAGCGCAAGGTGAGTCGGTGTCGCGCTGGCGTGGTGCGCTTGAGTTGCAGGCCTGGGAGGATCAGGGCGCCGGCAGTTTGGGGGCGATGGCGCTGCGCCGAGGCCCGGCAGCGGCCAAAGAATCTGCCGTGCCTACCGATGCCGCTGCACGCATGCCGCACGAGGCACGCCAAGAATCGCGTGTGCAGGCAACGGCACGTTTGCGCCAGGGCGGTGGTGCGGTGAGCACAGAGCGTCCGCAGCGCACAGAGTTTGTGCCTGCGCCATGAGTGCGCGGCGCGAGCGCCAGAGGCCGTTGTGGGCGGAGGACGTCAACACGATGTGCCGTGCTGCGTTGTATGCGTTGATGGCGGCAACGCTTGTCGATCAAGAAAGGAAGGGTTTCATGTTCAAACGTTGGATATCGGTGCTGGGCTTGATGTTGGCGCTGGTGGTGCCACAGGCCGTGCCGGCCGCCGAGCAGGGTGCGCCTGATGAGCTGATCAAGCAATTGGCTACCCAGGTGTTTGATGCGGCCAAGGCCGACAAGGGGTTGGCCAACGGCGATATGAGCAAGCTCAATCAGCTGGCCAACACGGTGATCATGCCGCACGTGAACTTTGAGCGCATGACGGCCTCGGCTGTGGGTAAGTATTGGCGTCAAGCCACGCCGGCGCAAAAGCAGCGCCTGCAAGATGAGTTCAAAAGTTTGCTGATTCGCACCTATGCCGGCGCGCTGTCGCAGGTGCGTGATCAAACCATCGAATACAAGCCGATGCGCTCGCGCCCCGAAGATACCGAGGTGGTGGTGCGCAGTGTGGTGCGCGGCAAGGGTGATCCGGTGCAGATCGATTACCGTCTCGAAAAAACTGCCTCGGGCTGGAAGATCTACGACGTGAACGTGCTGGGCGCGTGGCTGGTTGAAAACTACCGCAACAGTTTTTCGCAAGAGATTGCGGCGTCAGGCATCGACGGCCTGATTGCCAAATTGGCTGAGCGCAACAAGGCCAGTGCCAGCAGCGCGCCGGCCGCGTCGCCCAAGGGCTGAGGCTGAAGGGCGTCACGATCATGCTGCTGTTGCCTGCAACGCTCACCCACGAGCAGGCCCGCGATACGGCGCGGCTGTTTCGCGAATCGGCTGTGCGCATCGAAGGGCCTGAGCTGGTGCTTGATGGCTCGGCGCTGCAGCGCTTTGATTCATCGGCGCTGGCCGTGATCATGGAGTGCCAACGGCTGGCGCAAGCGCGTGGGCTGGCCTTTGTGGTGCGGGGGCTGCCGGCCAAGTTGCTCGAACTCGGGCGGCTTTACGGCGTGGCCGAGCTGATTTCGGGGTGATCGGCGCGCTGGGCTTATTCTTCTTCGGCCCAGGCGAAACCGTCGCGTGCCACCAGAGCGCTCGCGGCGGCAGGGCCCCAGGTGCCTGCAGCGTAGCCGCGAGGCTCGCCGCCTTGGGCCCAGGTTTGCAAGATGGGCTCAACCCAGCGCCAGGCCTGCTCTTGCTCATCAGAGCGCACAAACAGGTTGAGACGACCGGCCAGAGCATCGAGCAGCAGACGCTCGTAAGCGCCTACGCGCTCACTCAAAAAAGCCCGATCGAAATCCAGATCAAGGGATACGGGCGATAGCGCTTCGCCACTGGCTGATCCGGCAACAGCGCTGCCCGCGTTGCGCACCACACCGCCCTTGGCGGCCAGCAGATGCAGCTCAAGGCCGTCTTCGGGCTGCAGCTTGATCACAAGCTTGTTGGGGCGGTTGGTGCCCGGAAAAATACTGTGCGGCGTGGGCCGGAAGTTAACGACGATCTGCGCCTCGCGAGCGGCCAGCCGTTTGCCGGTGCGCAGATAAAACGGCACGCCGGCCCAGCGCCAGTTTTGCACCTCGGTGCGCAGCGCTACAAAGGTTTCGGTGGTGCTGCCATCTGGCACTTTGGCTTCGTCGCGGTAGCCCGGCACGGTCTGCCCGCCAATCGAGCCGGCGCGATATTGGCCACGCACCACATCGCGCTCGACGCTGTTGGGCGTGTAGGGCTTGAGTGAGCGCAGCACCTTGAGTTTTTCATCGCGGATGGCGTCGGCGTCGTTGGTTGAGGGCGGCTCCATGGCGATCATCGTGAGCAGCTGCAGCGCGTGGTTTTGGATCATGTCGCGCAGCGCGCCGGTGCGGCTGTAGAAATCACCTCGCGTGCCCACGCCCAGGCTTTCGGCCAGGGTGATCTGAATGTTGGCAATGCTCTCGCGGCGCCACAGTGGCTCGAAGAGCACATTGCCAAAGCGCAGCGCCATGAGGTTTTGCACTGAAGGTTTGCCGAGGTAGTGATCGATGCGCAGTGCCTGCTGCTCGCTGAAGGCTGAGCGCACGATGCGGTTGATCTCTTGTGCGCTGGCCAAATCGTGGCCCAGAGGTTTTTCGAGCACCACGCGCACGCGTTCGTGGTTGAGCCCGGCTGCGCCCAGCTGTGCGCAGATTTGCGGAAACAACGCTGGCGCCGTTGCCAGATACATCACCACGGTGTCGGCGCTGCGCTGGCCCAGCCACTGCTTGAGGCAGGCATACGAGGCTGGCTGCGAGAGATCCATGCGCAGGTAGTGCAGACGCTGGGCGAACGCGCTGTACTCATCCTCACTGGGGCGCTTGGCGCTGTCGGCTTCTTGTAGACGTGGCTTGAGCCAGGCGCGGTAGGCCTCGTCGGTGAGTTCATCGCGGGCCACGGCGAGGATGCGGCCCTCTGCGGGCAAGTTGCCGTGGCGGTGGGCCTGAAACAGCGCAGGCATGAGCTTGCGCCAGGTGAGATCGCCGGTGCCGCCGAACAAAACGAGGTCGAAAGACATGGTTCGAAAAAGTTCCGCAGAAGAATGCCGCAAAGGGGCTGAACACCGAGTATGAGGGGGAAGGGCGCGCCATGGCGGGTCTGGCGTCTTCAGCCTGCCACACACTCACGCCACAATAGGCCCTTTGGCGCGCGGGCATCCACCGAAAAGCGCGCTGGCCGACCCTCATCCCTCTCGACCATGGCTCATCAGCTCGACCAACTCAAGCAGTTCACCACCGTGGTGGCCGATACGGGCGACTTTCGCCAGCTCGCGCAATTTACGCCTCAGGATGCAACCACCAACCCGTCGCTCATCCTCAAGGCGGTGCAAAAGGCTGATTACGCACCCCTGCTGGCCGATACCGTGGCCGCACATCGCAGCGCGCCGCACGACGAAATCGTCGATCACTTGCTGGTGCGTTTTGGGCTTGAAATCCTCAAGATCGTGCCGGGGCGGGTGTCTACCGAGGTGGATGCGCGCCTGAGCTTCGATGCTGCAGCCACCGTGGCCCGCGCACGCCGCATCATGGCGTTGTATGAGGCTGCTGGCATCGACCGCGCCCGTGTGCTCATCAAAATTGCCGCCACCTGGGAGGGCATCCAGGCCGCTGCCGTGCTTGAGCGCGAGGGCATCTGCTGCAATCTCACCTTGTTGTTTTCGCTGCCTCAGGCCGTGGCGTGTGGTGCAGCGGGCGTGCGTCTGATTTCGCCCTTTGTGGGCCGTATCTACGATTGGTACAAAAAAGCCGCCGGCAGCAGCTGGGACGAAACGGCCAACGCGGGCGAGCGCGATCCGGGCGTGCAATCGGTGCGGCGCATTTATGCGTATTACAAGCAGTTTGGCATCGCCACTGAGGTGATGGGGGCGAGCTTTCGCAATGTGGGCCAAATCATTGCACTGGCAGGCTGCGATCTGCTCACGATCAGCCCCGAGCTGATGGCGCAACTGCAGGGCAGCGAGATGCCCGTGAGCCGTGCGCTCGATCCTGCTGCGCGCGATGCGGCGCTGCAGCGCATTGAGCTGGGCGAGGCGGCGTTTCGCTACGCGCTCAATGCCGACGCCATGGCCACCGAGAAACTCGCCGAGGGCATCCGCCTGTTTGCAGCCGATGCCGACAAGCTCGACGCGTTGATCGATGCGCACATGCGTGCACTGCGTTGAGCTGGGCGGCGGTTGTCGATGAACCAGCATCTGTATCCAGCGGGCGCGCCGCGTTGTGATCAAACCGTTGCGTGGGGCGCGTTGCGCGATCACTTTGAGGCTCACGGGCGTGGGTTTGATCTGCGCAAAGCTTTTGATCGACACCCTGATCGCTTTGCAAGGTTGAACATCCAGGCGCCCGAGATCTGGGCTGATTTTTCAAAGATCCAGGTTGATGAGATCAGCGCGCGCTTGCTCATTGAGTTGGCGCGCGAATGCCGGCTCGAAGCTCGGCGCGATGCGATGTTTGCGGGCGATATCGTCAATCCCACCGAGGGCCGCGCTGCACTGCATGTGGCTTTGCGCGCACCGCGTGCGGGGGGGCTGCCGCACCATGCGTATCCGCACAACGCCGAGGTGCACGAGGTGCTCGATCGCATGCTGGCGTTTGCCGAGCAGGTGCGCGACACGGCCACGAGCGGCATCCGCCATATCGTAAATATCGGCATTGGAGGGTCCGACCTCGGGCCGCAAATGGCTGTGCCGGCACTCGATGCCTTTGTGCACGAGGGGCTGAGTTTTCATTTCGTCTCGAACGTCGATGGGCACGATCTGGCGCAGGTGCTGCGGCGTCTTGAGCCGGCGCACACGCTGTTTGTGATCGCCTCAAAAACATTCACCACGCAAGAAACCATGGCCAACGCCGAGTTGGCGCGCGAGTGGTTTGTGGCGCGTGGCGGGGTCGATATCGACAAGCATTTCGTGGCCACCACGGCCAACGCCCGGCTTGCGGCCGAGTTTGGCATCACCACCACTTTTGGTTTTTGGGATTGGGTGGGTGGCCGTTATTCGATGTGGTCGGCCATCGGTTTGCCGGTGGCAATTGCGATTGGCGCGGCGCATTTTCGAGAGTTGCTCGATGGCGCTCATGCGATGGATGAACACTTTCGCACCGCGCCGCTGGATCGCAATTTGCCCGTGCTGCTGGGGCTGCTTGATGTGTGGCAGCGCAACTTTCAGGGCTACACCAGCCGCTGCGTGGCGCCGTATCACCATGGGCTGCGTCGCTTGCCGGCCTATCTGCAACAGCTTGAGATGGAAAGCAACGGCAAGCGCGTCGATCAAGCGGGTGAGGAGGTGCCTTTTGCCACATGCCCGGTGATTTGGGGCGAGCCGGGCACCAATGGGCAGCATGCGTTTTTTCAGATGTTGCACCAGGGCTCAGATGTGATCCCGGTGGAGTTCATTCTCGTCAAGCGCGCCACCCATGCCGGGCACTGGAGCGAACGCGAACGCGCGCTGCTCGATCATCAACAGGCCATGTTGCTGGCCAACGGGCTGGCGCAATCTCAGGCGCTGATGCGGGGCAAGACGGCCCATGAGGCTGCAGCCGAGAGCGTTTCTGCGGCGGGTGTCGATGCAGACATCATCGCGCGGCACCGCAGTTTCACGGGCAACCGCCCCAGCCTCACGCTGCTGCTCGAGCGCCTGACGCCGCGCTCGCTAGGCGCGCTGGTGGCGCTTTTTGAGCACCGCGTGTTCACCGCCGGCGCGCTGTGGGGCATCAACAGCTTCGATCAGTGGGGGGTTGAGCTGGGCAAGGCGCTGTGCAAAGAGCTGCTGCCCCGCCTGGGCAGTGGCGACGTCAGCGGGCTGGATGCGTCAACGGCCGGTTTGCTGCAGCGTTTGCTGCGCTGAAAACCGCCACACCCCTTGCGCATCGGCCTGACGCTGCACACGGCCATCGCGCCACAGCCGGTGCAAGTGCGCCACGGCCTCGCCCATGGCAAATGTGGCTTGGTGCAGATCAAGCGTGCGCTTGAATAACACCTGCAGCAACTCGGCGGCGCTGGTGGGGCGTGTTTGGCACGCAGCCAGCGTGTCGGCCAGCCGTTCGGCGTGATGCGCTTGCAGCTGATCGATGCGTTCGTGCAATCCGGTAAACGGCAGCCCGTGCGAGGGCAACACCAGGGTATCGGCAGGCAGGGTGCACAGACACTCGATCGCATCAAGAAACTGCAGCAGCGGATCAGCCTCGGGCTCAAGGTTGCTCACGCTCACGTTGGTTGAAATGCGCGGCAGCAGCATGTCGCCCGAAATCAACACGCCCAGCGACGGGCTGTGCAGGCTGATGTGCTCAGGGCTGTGCCCCCGGCCTTCGATGCATTGCCAGAGGTGATCGCCGATGCGCAGGGCCTGTCCATGGCTCAGGCGCACAAAGCTGTCGGGCAGGGCATCGACCATCGAGCCGTAGTAATTGCCACGCTGGCGGATTTGATCGAGAGCATGGGTGTCGGTTAAGCCATGCGCATAAAAGAACGCAGCCGAGGCCTCGCCACCAAAGCCGCCCGAGCGGTGCAGTGCGTAGTGCGCCCCCAAAAATTCGGCAGCACTGGCCCAGAGCCGGCACGGGCGCTCAGGGGTGCTCCAGCGCTGTGTGAGCCACGCCGCATTGCCGATGTGATCGGGGTGCAGGTGGGTTGCAATCACGCGCAACACGGGCAGGCCCTGCAGCTCGTTGGCGAAGATCTGATCCCACGCCATACGGGTGTCGGGGTTGGCCAAGCCGCAATCGACAATCGTCCAGCCTGGCTGGCCGTCGATCGCATCGCGCAGCAGCCAGAGGTTAACGTGATCGAGCGCAAACGGCAGCCGCATGCGCACCCAGCGCACGCCAGGCGCTACCTCGTGGGTGTGGCCTGGGCTGGGGGGCGTGGCGTCGAGCGTGTTCAGCACTTGATGCCAACGTGCAACGCCACGACCCCTGCAGTGAGGTTGTGCACATCCACATGGCCGAAGCCGGCAGTTTTCATCATGGCCTTGAGCGTGGCCTGATCGGGGTGCATGCGGATCGACTCAGCCAGATACTGATAGCTCTGGGCATCGCCCGCCACGAGCCGGCCCAGCTTGGGCAGCACGTTGAACGAATACCAATCGTAGGGTTTTTGCAGCGGTGCAATCACCTTCGAAAACTCAAGCACCAGCAGCTTGCCGCCAGGCTTGAGCACACGATGCATCTCGGCCAGAGCTTTGTCTTTGTGCGTCATGTTGCGTAGGCCAAAGGCCACGCTCACGATGTCGAAACTGTTGCTGGCAAAGGGCAGGGTTTCGGCATCGCAGAGCGTGGTGGGCAGCAGCAGGCCATCGTTGGTGAGCCGCTCGCGCCCTTGGCGCAGCATGGCCTCGTTGATGTCGGTGTGGACGACGCACCCGCTCTCGCCCACGCGGCGTGCAAACGCTTTCGAAAGATCGCCCGTGCCACCTGCAATATCGAGCACCCGGTGGCCCAGCCGCACACCCGACACGCCGATGGTGTAGGCCTTCCAGAGCCGGTGCATGCCCATCGACATCAAATCGTTCATGACGTCGTATTTGCTGGCTACCGAATCGAACACGCCGCGCACATGGCGGGCTTTCTCTTGTTCGTCAACGGTCTTGAAGCCGAAATGGGTTTGGCTCATGGTGTGTGCGATTGAAAAAATGTTCGGTAAAAGCGGATAACGGCGCGCGGGCCGTCAGGGCATGGGGTTCGAAGGCGGTAGTGTCCCACTGGCTGCGGGGGCTTCGAGCGTTGCGATGGATTGCGCCACGGCAGCATCGAGCGCCGTCAGGGGCACGCGCAAACGGGTTGCGGGCTGTGGCTCGACGCTGCGCTGCACGGCGCCCCAGATGGGCTGCGGAAAGTGGGCATCCCACGCAAAGCGTGCAATCACATGCCAGTGCAGATGCGGCACCACATTGCCCAGGCTGGCGAGGTTGATTTTGGTGGGCTGCAGCTCGTGGCGCAACACGCTCTCGACCTTGGCTACCGCTTGCATGATGTGGCTGCGATGCTCAGGTGGCAGATCGGTCCACTCGGCCACGTGCGTGTTCCAGATCACGCGGTAGAAGGCGGGGTAGTTGGCATCGACCGCACGGATCACGCGCAACAGCGGCGTGCGAACCACGAGCACGCCGCCATCCTGATCGCACAGCTCGCATCTCATACCAACACACGCTCAATGCCGCCGGCGTTGGCGCGATCCACATAGTTGCGCATCCAGTCGTCACCCAGAATCTGCTTTGCCATTTCGATGACGATGTAATCGGCTTCGAGCAAGCCGGTTTGCGCATCATCGACGTAGCGGCTCAGGCCCTGCAGGCAGGCTGGGCACGAAGTGAGGATTTTGATGTTGTCTTGCGCACCAATGAGGCCCTTGCCGCGCAACTCGGCCTCGCCCTTGCGGATTTCTTCTTCTTTGCGGTAGCGGATTTGTGTCGACACATCGGGCCGGTTAACGGCCAGCGTGCCCGCTTCGCCACAGCAGCGATCCGACTTGATCACGCCATCGCCCAGCAGGGCCTTGACCGTTTTCATCGGGTCTTGCTGCTTCATGGGGCTGTGGCAGGGGTCGTGAAAGAGGTAGCCGCCGGGTCGAGGCAAGGTGATGCCTTTTTCGAGCAAGAACTCGTGAATATCGACGATGCGGCAGCCCGGAAAAATCTTGTCGAACTCATAGCCCTGCAGTTGGTCGTAGCAGGTGCCGCAGCTCACCACCACGGTTTTGATGTCGAGGTAGTTGAGCGTGTTGGCCACGCGATGAAAGAGCACCCGGTTGTCGGTGATCATCTTTTCGGCTTTGTCGGCCTGCCCCGCGCCGCGCTGCGGGTAGCCACAGCACAAATAGCCCGGTGGCAGCACGGTTTGCACACCGGCATGCCACAGCATGGCCTGTGTGGCCAGGCCCACTTGCGAAAACAAACGCTCAGAGCCGCAGCCCGGAAAGTAAAACACCGCTTCGCTGTCGGCCGTGGTGGCTCGGGGATCGCGGATGATGGGCACGTAATCTTTGTCTTCGATATCAAGCAATGCGCGAGCGGTTTTGGTGGGCAGGCCGCTGGGCATTTTTTTGTTAACGAAGTGGATGATCTGCTCTTTGATTGGCGCAGCGCCGGCCGATGCGGGGGGCGCGCTGGTTTGCTTGCGGCCCAGCGGCTTGAGGATCTCGTTGCCCAGGCGCTGCAGCGGCATCGCCACGTCGACCAACGCGCTGCGCACGATCTTGATCGTTTGCGGGTTGTTGGTGTTGAGCATCAACATGC
>CAZUCW010000068.1:0-14119 GCA_964618825.1 uncultured Aquabacterium sp. | reverse complement strand
GCTCGAGGGCATAACGTTGTTATAGGCGCGAGCCAAGCGGGTGATCGAGTCGAGAAGGATGATCACATCCTTCTTGAGCTCAACCAGGCGTTTGGCGCGCTCAATCACCATCTCGGCCACCTGCACATGGCGGGCGGCGGGCTCATCGAAGGTTGAGCTGATCACTTCGCCGCGCACGGTGCGCTGCATTTCGGTAACTTCTTCGGGGCGCTCATCGACGAGCAGCACGATGAGGTGCACATCGGGGTAATTGGCCGTGAGTGCATGCGCCAAGTTTTGCATCATCACCGTTTTGCCGCTCTTGGGCGGCGCAACGAGCAGGGCGCGTTGGCCTTTGCCGATCGGTGCGATGAGGTCGACGATGCGGCTGGTGATGTTTTCTTCGGATTTGATCTCACGCTCAAGCCGGAACTGTTCTTTAGGGAACAGCGGCGTGAGGTTTTCGAACATGATTTTATTTTTGTTGACCTCGGGCGACAGGTCGTTGATACGGTCCACCTTCACCAGCGCAAAGTAGCGTTCGCCGTCTTTGGGCACACGCACTTCGCCTTCGATCATGTCGCCGGTATGCAGGTTGAAGCGGCGGATCTGGCTTGGTGAGAGATAGATGTCGTCGGTCGACGCCATGAAGCTGGTGTCGAGTGCGCGCAGAAAACCGAAGCCGTCGGGCAGCACTTCGAGCACGCCATCGCCAAACACCTGCTCGCCCGCTTTGGCGCGTTTTTTCATGATGGCGAACATCAGCTCTTGCTTGCGCATGCGGCTGGTGTTTTCGAGCTCCAGGGTCTCAGCCATCTGGACGAGTTCTGAGATGTGGAGCGCTTTGAGTTCTGACAGATGCATGAATCAGCCCTTGGGGTTCAGGGTCGCTAACGGGGGTGTGGCCGAACGCAAAAAACAGTAGTGAGATTCGCGACGTTTAGCCAGCAAGGCCGGCATCCTCAAGGGGAGTCGGCGGGCGCAACAGCATAGGGTTGGGGGAGAGGTTGTGGCTCAGGCGGGTGGCCTGGCCGGTATCGCGAGCCGCCGGATGGTCTGGGGGCACAGGGGCCGTGGAGGGGCGGGGCTCAAGCGATTGCCGATATCGGCAGCGTCTTCGCGGCGGGGGCTCTTTGGTTTTAAGCCAAAGAGCGCCGGCCAGCCGCTTGGGGGCGGATTATAGATTGGCGTCGATGAAGGCCGTCAACTGGGCTTTCGAGAGGGCGCCAACTTTGGTGGCAGCCAGTTGGCCACCTTTGAAGATCATGAGCGTGGGGATGCCGCGGATGCCGAACTTGGCGGGCACTTCGCGGTTTTCGTCGACGTTCATCTTGGCGATGCTCAACCGGCCTTTGTAGGTGTCGGCAATTTCGTCGAGAAGGGGGGCGATCATCTTGCAGGGGCCGCACCATTCGGCCCAATAGTCGACCAGCACGGGCTGGCTGGCCTGGATGACGTCACCGTCAAACGATGCATCAGAGATGTGTTTGATCAACTCGCTGCTCATGCTCAAATCCTTGAAGGGGCCGGCGGGGTTGCGGCCTGTGGGTGCTTGGTGCCAGCGCCTTGTGCGCCAAGGGGGCCAAGCGCGTTGGTCGACAGAATTTTGACACAAAGCCTAGAGGCGAACGGGCTGTGCACCGTGCAATCGAACTATGACGACGATAGCCATTGATCGGGTCTGGCCAGATGTGATCCATTGGGCGCATGCAGCGGCGCTGCCCGATGCCGGCTGGGGGCCGTGGGCGCACGAGGTGTCGAGCTGGCTGGCACAGCAGGGGGTGTCGGCTCGCGATGCGTGTGTGTTGCTGCCGTTTTCTGCACACCTGCCTTTGGCGCGTCGGGCCTGGGCTCACGAGGTGGGCGGATGGTTGCCGCGCATCGAAACCTTGCGCACGCTGGCTGAGTTGCTGGGGGTTGATGATGCGCCCGGCGCGGGCGCGCTGGGGCTTGATCCCTTAACTAACCGGCTGACGGCACGAGCGATGTTGTCGTCTTATGGGTGGGCCAAGGATTGGGCGCGGCGTGATGCTCGCGGCTGGGCGCAGGCGGTGGATCGGCTGGTGGATACGGCGCAGCAGTTGTGGCGGGCAGCAGCGGGGGTGGCGCCAGATGCACGCGCGGCATATTGGGATCGGGGGCGGGCCTTGCTGGCGCAGGGCAGTGGCGCGGGGGCGCGTGAGCGGCTATTGGCGGGGTTGGCGCTTGAGTGGGCGGCGGCAGCGCCGGCGCCGCTTTCTGATCTTGTGCTGGCATTGCGGCCCGCAGCGTGGGTGGTGGTGACGTCTGCTGTGCCCGAGCCGGCCGTGCAGGCGGTGTTGGCGCGGGCGCGGCAGCGCGGCAATGCGCCGCTGTTGTGGATGGATGCTGCGCCGTGTTCGCTGGATGGTGCGGATGAACATGGCGCGGATGCATGTGCGCAGGCGCGGCCTGTGGTGTGGATCGATCGGGCATTTGATTTTGAAGATGAGGCTCAGCGTGCGGCGGCTCATGTGATGCGCGCTTTGCAGGCGCGTGTGCCTGGGGCTGCGCCGGTGGCGCTGGTGGCTCAGGATCGCGGATTGGTGCGCCGTGTGCGGGCGTTGCTTGAGCGTGCGGCGGTGCCTGTGGCCGACGAAACGGGCTGGAAGCTCTCAACCACTCGGGCCGGTGCGGCGTTGATGAGCGTGTTGCGCATGGCGCGTGTGCAGGCGTCTTTTGATGATTTGCTTGATGGCCTGAAGTCGGGCTGGTTTGGCCCTGAAATGGCTGAGATGGATGGCGCGGGTGCTGAGGATGCCGGGCTGGCGTCGGGCCTGCAGGCACTTGAAACGTTGGCGCGGCGGTATCGCTGGACGCGAGCCTGGAGCGTTGATTGGCCGGCGCTGGATGCCGAGCGTTCGCCCGAGGTGCGCGCACGCGTGCAGCAGGCGCGCGCATTGTGGGATCGCGCCGCTCGCATGGCAGCCGAGTTGCGTGGATCGGGCAAGGGCAGCACGCTGATCGACGGTGTTGCACGGTGGCGCTTGGCGCTCGATGGTGTGGGCATGTTGTCGAGGTTGATGGCCGACGATGCCGGGGCTCAGGCGCTGGTGGCTTTGCAGCTGGGGCGGGTGGGTGCGTTTGGCGATGACGCCTGGAGCACTGCTGCGCGTGCAACGTGGATTGATCTTGAGGGGTTGATTCGTTGGGCGGATGAGGTGCTTGAGCAGGTGGTTTATATGCCGACGCCGCCAGCCGATGCTGAGGTGGTGATCACGCCGCTGGCGCGTGCGGTGTTGCGGCCGTTTTCGGCCGTGGTGTGGCCCGGGGCCGATGAAGAGCATTTGGGCGAGCCGGGGGTTGATGTCTCGTTGCTGCCTCAAGCGGTGGCTCAGGCGCTGGGCTTGTTGACGCGGGCCGAGCGGCGCGAGCAGCAATGGCGGCTCTTTGCGCTATTGATGGCACACCCGGGGGTGACGCTGCTGTGGCGCGCATCAGATGGGGATCGTCCGCTGGGGCGCAGCCCGCTCATTGAGCGTTGGCAGCTCATTCACGGTGAGGGCGCGTTGGTGGCTGCCACGGATGCGCGTGAGGTGCTTGCCGTGCCTGTTGCGCCGGTGTGTGCGCCGCAGCCGCGCTTGAGTTCGGGCCGGGCGGTGTCCTCGGGGCACAAAAAAACGGCAGCATGCTTGCCCGCTCGGTTAACGGCTACGGCTTATGAATCGCTGCGTTCGTGTCCCTACCGTTTTTATGCCGAAGTGGTTTTGGGGTTGCGCGAAGACGATGAGCTCGAAGAGGCGCTCGATAAGCGTGATTACGGCACCTGGCTGCACGAGGTGTTGCGGCGGTTTCATCACGATGATCCACCCGGTGCGGCTTTTGATATTGATGCCGAGCTTGATCGCTTGTGGCAGGCCGCCGAGGCGGTGATCACCGAAAAAGGTTGGGATGGCGTTGAGCGCAACGCGGCTTTTTTGCCGTTTAAAGCGGCGTTTGCGCGGGTGGCCGGCGAATACGTGAAGTGGTGGGCGAATGAACGCAGCCGCGAGGGTGCCGAGGTGTTGCGCATGGAGCTGCCCGTGCAGGCTGAGGGTGATGAGTTGCAGACGCTGGGCTTGACGCTGGTGGGGCAGCTCGATCGCATTGATTCGGTGCGCAGCACTGATCGCGTGGCGCCGCGCGTGTGGCGCATCGTGGATTACAAAACGACCTCGGTGGCGCAGCTCAAGCATCGCGTCAAAGAGCCTACCGAAGACACTCAGCTGGCGTTTTATGCGGCGATGCTGTTGATGCAAGAAAAACACATGCCGGGTATCGAGGCGGCTTATCTGAGCATCGAAGATCGCAGCGTAACGACCGTGCCGCACCCCGATGTCGAACACAGTGCGCAGGTGCTGCAGCGCGGTTTGATCAACGATATGCAGCGCATTGCCCACGGCCACGCGATGCCGGCGCTGGGTGATGGGCAGGCGTGCGATTACTGCCGCTGCCGTGGCCTGTGCCGGCGCGATCATTGGGCCGATGCATCGGCAGGAGAGACACGATGACGCAAGCCTCGCGGGCGTCTTATTGGATGGATGGGCAGCGCGTTGAGCGCGAGGCGTTTTATGCCGTGGCGTGTGATCCGCAGCGCAGTGTGGTGGTTGAAGCCTGTGCGGGTGCGGGCAAAACGTGGATGCTGGTGTCGCGCATCTTGCGGGCGCTGCTCGATGGTTGCGAGCCGCACGAGATTTTGGCGATCACCTTCACCAAAAAAGCGGCAGCCGAGATGCGCGAACGCTTGTTTGATTGGTTGCGCGATTTTGCCTCGGCAGCCTCAGACGACGACCGCGCTCGCGAATTGGTGATGCGTGGGGTGCCGCCCGATCAGGCGCGCGTGCAGGCGGCGGTTTTGCTGGGCCTGTATCGGCGCGTGCTCGACAGCGGACGCGCCATCGAGATACATACCTTTCATCGATGGTTTTCGCGCCTGTTGCGCGCCGCGCCGATGGACATGCTGGCCGAAATCGGCTTGCCCGCTGAGCCTGCGCTGCTTGAGAGCAACGAAGAGCTGCGGCCCGAGGTGTGGCAGCGTTTTTTGCAGGCCGTAACGCGCGATGCCACGCTCACCGATGATTTTTCGAGCCTGGTGGGTGAGCTGGGACGACACAGCACGCAAGCCTGGTTGGATGCTGCACTCGATAACCGCAGCGTGTTCGAGATGGCTGATGCCGCCGGCGTGGTGGATGCATGCGTGCCCTCGGCAGCGCAGTGGCAGGCCCAGTGGGCCGGGCTGGCTGATCCGGCGCAGGCGGTGTTGGGCGGCGATGTGAACGCGCAGCTGTGGCGGCTGGCGCGGCTGTGGGGGCAACTCACCGACAAAAGCAAAGCCCTCAAGGCCGCAGCTGAGCTTGAGGTGGGGCTGGGCTTGTCGGACGCCGAAGAGGCTTTTCAGATGATCTGGAGGGCGCTGTTCACCGCTGAGGCAAAGAGCAAACCTCGTGTCTTGCCCGCCAATGCCGAGTGGCCCGCTGCGGCAGAGGCTGTGCAGGCCATCAAGGCCGCGCGCGATCAACAGCAGGCGCACGAGCTGCATGCTCGCATGGCGCGGCTGACGCGCGTGTTGCTGCAGGCCTATGCCGACATCAAACGCGAGCGCGGCGTGGCCGATATGGACGACCTCGAACGCTGTGCACTGCACCTGCTGCGCGATGCTCATTTATCGGGCTGGGTGCAAGAGCGGCTCGATGCCCGCGTGCGCCAGGTGCTCATTGATGAGTTTCAAGACACCAGCCCGTTGCAGTGGCAGGCGCTGCACGCTTGGCTGGCTGGATATGCCGGAGCCGGGGGCGGGGCCAGCGGACGCTCGCCGCCGGGGGTGTTCATCGTGGGCGATCCCAAGCAGAGCATTTACCGTTTTCGGCGTGCCGAGCCGCGCGTGTTTGAGGCCGCGCAAGCATTTGTGAGACACGGTCTGGGCGGGCATGTGCTGGCTTGCGATCACACCCGCCGCAACGCGCCGGCGGTGTTGCAACTGCTCAACCGCGTGTTTGATCAGGCGCAGGCCGATGGCAGCTTTGTCGGATTTCGCTCGCACACCACCGAGCACGCACAGGGTGGCGTGGCCGGCTGCGTGCAGGCGCTGCCGCCCATTGCGCGACAAAAAAACCGCACAGCCACACCGGGCAGCGAAGATCCACCCGAGGCTGCCACGGCATATTGGCGCGACAGCCTCACCACGCCGCGCTTTGAGGCCGAAGAAGCACTGCGCATGCTCGAAGGCCGCCAGGTGGCCGATGCCATCGCTGCGTTGTTGGGCCAGGGGCTGCAGCCCCAAGACATCTATGTGTTGAGCCGCCGCCGCGAGGCGCTGCGTTGGGTGGCTCAGGCATTGCGCGAGCGCCACATTGCGCACGTCACCACCGAAGACCTTCGTTTGATTGACACTCCCGAGGTGCGCGATGTGGTGGCGCTGCTCGATGCGTTGATCTCGCCGCAGCACGATCTGTCGTTGGCGCATTTGCTGCGCAGCCCCCTGTTTGGCGCGAGCGATGATGAGCTGCTCGCCCTGGGTGCGCGGGCCTCGCGTGGCATGTGGTGGCCCACCTTGTTGCAAGGCGATGGGTGCGATGGTTGGCCCAATCACCCCGCGCTGCAGCGTGCGCGCAAACTGCTGCCGCAGTGGCAACGTGCTGCCCACGATGTGCCACCGCACGATTGGCTGGATCGCATCGTGGCGCAAGGGCAATGGCGTGAGCGGCTGGCTGCCGCCGTGCCGGCGGCGCGGCGGCCTTTGGCGCTGAGCGCGCTCGATGCCGTGCTCGCTCAGGCACTCGAACTCGACGGCGGGCGCTATCTCACCCCCTATGGCTTTGTGCGTGCGCTCAAGCGCCGTCCGCTCGGGCTGGGCGTGCCGCAGCACAGCCATGCGGTGCAATTGCTCACGGTGCATGGCGCCAAAGGGCTTGAGGCACGCGCGGTGTTTATCGTTGATGCCGATGCACCGCCCGCACGCACCAGCAGCCACACTTTGCTCATCGATTGGCCCGCGCATGCTGCGCACCCTACCTGCTGCGCGTTTGTGCGCTCAGAAGGCAGCCCGCCGCCATCGCTCGATGAGGCCATGCAGCACGAGCGTCAGATGCGTCGGCGCGAAGAGCTCAATGCGCTCTACGTGGCGATCACGCGCGCACGCGAGCACATCATCTTCAGCCGCATCGAGCCGCATCAACGCGGCGACGCCCCCAGTTGGTGGCAGCGCGTTTCGGCGGTCCCGGCCTGTGCCGATGAGACCACGCCTGCTGCGCCGGCCATCGAGCTGTGGCAACCCCCCGTGTCCGTGCCCGAGGCGGGGCCCGAGGCGCTGGCAGGCGCATCCGCCACGGGCGAACCCCCTTTGGCATCGGGCCATGCGTTCATCGATCTGCCGGCTGTGCCGCAAGCCTCAGGTTGGGGATCAGGCCGTGCTGCACCAACGGCAGCGCCACCAGCAGAAGATGCTGCTGCCGCCGATGCGTATCAAGCGCAATTGGGCCGTGCGGTGCATCGCGTGCTCGAATGGCTCACGGCACGGCCCGTGGCGCAGCGCAACGATGTCGCGCTGGGGCAGGCGGCGCGTGCCGCAGCGGGTGCGTTGGGGCTCAGTGCCGAAGATGCTTCGACCGTATCCACGCTGGCTGCCCGTGTGTTGCACAGCGCCGCCGTGGCCGATTGGCTCGACCCCGAGCGTCTGGTGTGGGCAGGCAACGAGATCGAGCTGGTTGATCCGCACGATCGCAGCGTGCTGAGGCTTGATCGTTTGGTGGCAAGGCGCAGCGAGGCCTTGCCTGCCGGCACGCTTGAGTGGTGGGTGCTTGATTACAAGCTGCAGCACCATCCGCAGACGCTGCCTGCGTATCGCGAGCAACTGGCGCGTTACCGCCGCGCCGTGCAGGCGCTGCAGCCTGCCGATCGCGTGCGGGCTGCTTTTATTACCGGCGTTGGCGAGCTGGTAGAGATGCCGCCAGAAGATCAGTAGCAGGGCGCTGCGCACACCTTGCGATAAATGCGGCCGATCAAGGGTTTATTCACGTTTTGCGCTCTGCGGTGGCGGCGTCCAATGGGCGTAAAACGTGTTGCTGTCGCCCCCAAACTGCTTGATCGCTGATCCCTCGTGCTCGCCTGGTGCCCATGGTTGCCACTGCCCGCCCTCTAGCCTCTCACCTCGGGCGCTTTGAATTGCGTCAGTTGCTGGGCAAGAGTGCGCGCTCAATGGTGTGGATCGGCCATGATGCGCGGCTCGATGCCGAGGTGTTGCTGTGTTTGCCTCGCGTTGCGCCGCACGATCACGCTGCCAAAACCTGGCTCGATGCCGTGCACGGCGCTGCACGCCTGAACCACCCGCGCTTGCTCTCGCCCATCGAAATCGGCGTCGAAGAACACTGGCCTTTTGTGTTGTACGACCGCCGCCAGCTCACGCCGCTGGCCGAGCAGCTTGCCACCGGCACACCCACACCGTGGGATGTTGCACAGTGGGGATGTGATCTGCTCGAAGGCTTGGCCTATGCGCACGAAGCAGGTGTGAGCCACCACGATCTGGGCTTGCAGCAGGTGGTGATCGATGCGCAGGGGCGTGCCACCTTGCTGGGTTTGTCGGTAGGGCTATTTGCTGCCGAGGCTCATGGTGCGCATCACAGCCACGGCGCCACCCTTGATGTGGCGCAGCTGCGCAATCAACGCGAATCAGGCGAGCGCGATCTGCTCACCATGGGCCTGCTGCTGCACCGTCTGTTGGCCGGCCATCCGGCGCTTGATGAACCCGATCTGGCTCAAGCTGCCACGCGCGTGGGCCGCGAGATCGTGCGGCTGCCCTGGACCACGCCGCACACCGTGCCCGACACGTTGCGCGCCATCATCAACCGTGCCACCGATCGCCAGCCGCGCCAGCGCTATCTCAACGCACGCACTTTGCTGCGGGCTTTGCACGGCTGGCTTGATGTCAACGCGCAAGATTCAGCCGGCCCGCTGGCCTTGCTGCTCGATCGGCTCAACAGCGTTGGTGCCTTGCCGGGCCGGCAGGGGTTGTCGGTGCGCGTGGCTCGCCTGGCGCGCATGGAGGCACAGCGCGTCGACGAAATGGTTGATCTGATCGTGCAGGATCCCGCGCTCGTGTGCGAGATGCTGCGCATGATCAATGCCGTGCAGTTTCATGGCCATGGCGACGGCCCGGTGAGCTCGGTGCGCCGCGCGGTATTTTTGGTGGGCATGCACGGCGTGTACACCGCCGCACAAAGCTTGCGACACTGGCCCGGTGCCCTGCTTGGCGGCGAGCGGGGCGAAGCGGCGATGTTGCTTGAGCGAGCCTTGCGTCGCGCGTGCGTGGCAGGCCGCATCGCCTACGCCCTGTGCCCGCCCACATCCGATGCCTACGAGGCCCTGAGTGCGGGTATGTTGCAGCAGTTGGGGCGGTTGCTCGTGCTGTATCACTTTCCTGAAGAAGCGGCGCAAATCGTGCGCCTGACGCTGCCAGACCCCCCTGAGGTGCCCGGCATGCCCGAAACCCCCGGCATGAGTGAATCAGCCGCCACTGGCGCGGTGCTGGGCATCGAATACGAGGCGCTGGGGCTGGCCGTGGCGCGGCACTGGGGGCTCGACGATGGCCTGGTGCAGGCAATGCGCCCGCTCAATTTGCAAAGCCCTGTGCGCAAGCCCGATGATCGCGCCGACATCCTGCGCGCCGTAGCCAGCGCAGCCAACGAGGCTTTGCTGGCCAGCGATTTGCCCCTTGCCAAGCAAGGCCCGGCCATGGCTCAGGTGGTGCAGCGCTATGCCCGCGCCATCGACATCACGCTCAAAGAGGTGCAAGAGGCGCTGCAATCAGCGCGCAAGTTCATCGATGATGGCAGCGTCGAGTTTGCGCTCTCGGCATCGGCTGATCAGCGAGGGGCAGCAGCCCGCTCGGCTGCCGCACGCTCAGCCTCCTGACGCTCGGTTTGGCGTTTTTGGCAGGCCTGCCCAAAGGCCTCAAACAGCTTCATCGACACCGGATTCTTTGAGGCCATCCACTCGGGATGCCACTGCACCCCCAAATTAAATGCCCGTGCAGTTTCGTCGCTGATCGCCTCGATCAGCCCATCATGCGCCACCGCTTCAACACGCAGCCCCGACGCCCGTTGCTTGATGCCCTGGCCGTGCAGGCTGTTCACCATAAAAGATGTGCGCCCCACCACGCGATCGAGCAGGCCGCCAGGCACCACGTTCACCTCGTGGCGCAGCGAGCCATAGCGTGCCTCAACGCTTTGCGTGTCGTCGTCTCGGTGGTCGATAAAACCCTCAACTTCGTGCACCGCTTGATGCAACGAACCGCCCAGCGCCACGTTCATCTCTTGAAAACCACGGCAGATCGCCATCAGCGGCACGCCCAACGCCAGCGCCCGCGGGATCAGGCCCAACGTGAGACGGTCGCGATCGGGGTCGAGCGGCAGGCGAGGGTTGTGCACCGCCTCGCCAAAGTGGCTGGGGTGCACGTTGGATGGTGATCCGGTGAGCAAGATGCCATCGGCCATCATCAACAACTCATCGATGGCTTCGGCTTCGGTGGCTGGCACCACCAATGGCAAGCAACCGGCCAGCCGCACCGCTTCAACGTATTTGCGCCCCGCCGCATGAAACACATGCCCATCAAGCTGCCGCTGGCACGTGGGCAGCAGCACGCAAGGGCGGGGCCGTGGCGGAATCTTCTCGGGCGCGTTCATGTGTGCACAGGCAGGATGCGGGTGTCTGCCCTGATTGCATCATCCTGATCGCGCGCGTGGTGCCACAAAAAAAGGCACTTAAAGCCGTCAATAGGTGCCAAGCAAACGGGCCATCTGGCCAGCGGTGCTCAGCGTTGCACGGCCTGGGCGCACTCGGGCACCAGCGCTGGGCCGCGGTAGATCAACCCCGTGTAGATCTGGACGAGATCGGCGCCCGCCTCGATTTTTGCGCGGGCATCGTGCCCACTGAGCACGCCACCCACACCGATGATGGGATAGCACGGCCCCAGCGCGGCGCGCAGCTGTGCGATCACACGGTTGCTGGCTTCAAACACCGGGCGACCGCTCAGGCCACCGGTTTCATCGGCATGCGGCAGGCCCTTGATGGCCTCGCGCGAAATCG
This sequence comes from uncultured Aquabacterium sp., assembly GCA_964618825.1. Classification (GTDB taxonomy): domain Bacteria; phylum Pseudomonadota; class Gammaproteobacteria; order Burkholderiales; family Burkholderiaceae_C; genus Aquabacterium. The sequence goes on along the minus strand of CAZUCW010000068.1, from coordinate 3,064 downwards.
TCGTGTTGGTGGCAATCACGCCATCGATCGCGTTCTTTTTGAGCGTGGTGGCGATCACGGCGATCTGTGATTCATCGAGATCAGGCGCGATCTTCACAAACATCGGCACATTGCGGCCCAGGCCCGCAACGAGTTGCTGTCGACGATCTTGCAGCGCGCCGAGCAGCGCATCGAGCGCCTCATCGCTTTGCAGGCTGCGCAGGTTTTGCGTATTGGGCGAAGAGATGTTGATCGTGACGTAATCGGCATGCGGCAGCACGCCTTCAAGTGCAATCAAGTAATCATCAACTGCCCGCTCGATTGGCGTGGTGGCGTTTTTGCCGATGTTCAGGCCCAGGATGCCGCCTTGCGATCGAAAGCGCGCGCGTTTCACATTGGCCAAAAAGCTGTCGAGCCCCTCGTTGTTAAAACCCAGCCGATTGATCAGCGCCTCGGCTTGAGGCAGGCGAAACATGCGCGGCTTCGGGTTGCCCGGTTGCGGCTTGGGCGTTACGGTGCCCACCTCGATAAAACCAAATCCCATCGCGCCCAGGCCATCGATGCAGCAGCCGTTTTTGTCGAGCCCTGCAGCCAGCCCGATGCGGTTGGCAAAACGCAGCCCCGCAATCTGCACCGGATCGCTCACTTTACGCTGTGCCCACAGGCACTGCAGCGGTGTGTTCTGAAACCGCGCCATCGAGCCGAGCGTGAGCTCGTGCGCATGCTCAGGATCGAGTCCAAAAAGAAACGGGCGGGTGAGGGCGTAAGGAACGAGGGCCATGGTGAAGTCTGCAAAGCTAGAGGCGCCGCGCGCGTGTCGGCAATCCGGCATTTTCTCAGAGCGAGATAATTCAGCCATGAATCAAGACGAACTCAAAGCCCTGGTTGGCCAGGCCGCCATCGAATACGTGCAACCCGGCAGCATCGTGGGGGTGGGCACCGGCTCTACCGTCAACTGCTTTATCGACGCGTTGGCACACATCAAAGAGCGCATCGTCGGCGCCGTGTCGAGCTCAATCAAAAGCACCGAGAGGTTGCGTGCTCATGGCATCGCGGTGCTCGATGCTGCCAGCGTCGAGCGGCTGCCCATCTATGTTGATGGCGCCGACGAAATCGACCACCGAGGCTTCATGATCAAAGGCGGAGGCGCCGCGCTCACGCGCGAAAAAATCGTTGCCGATCTGGCCGAGCGTTTTATCTGCATCGCCGACGCATCCAAGCGTGTCGACGTGCTTGGCGGATTTCCTTTGCCTGTTGAGGTGATACCGATGGCTGCGGCGCAAATTGCGCGCCGTTTTGCTGCGCTGGGTGGCACGGCGCAGTTGCGCTCAGGTGTTGTTACCGATAACGGCCAAGCCATTCTTGACGTCAGCGGTTTGCGCATCACCGATCCGCTGGCGTTCGAAGCCGAAATCAACCAGTGGCCGGGCGTCGTGACAGTGGGCGTTTTTGCGCGCCACAAAGCCAGCGTGTGTTTGCTGGGCACGGCCTCGGGCGTGCAGACGCTCACCTTCTAAAACGGGGCCGTTCAGCCGGCGCCAGCGCTCAATCGTCGTGCCGCGGCACGGTGTCGGCAAACGACAGCACTTCAAAACGCACACATGCCGCTGTGGGATCGGTTGGCGGTGCGCCCAGGCTGATCACGCCGCTGCCGTGCAGCGTGCATGTGCCACGGCGCAGGGCCACCACCTGATCCTCGTTGCCAAAGCGCACATATGTGCCGTTGTAGCTCAGGTCGGTGAGCTGAAAATGGCCGCTGTGGCTCTCGATGCGTGCATGCGTGCGCGACACACGGCTGTCATCCAGGCAATACGTGGCTTGCGGGCTGCGCCCGATCACGATGGGTGCGCACGCAGCGGGGTGAATGCGGCAATCGTCAGGCGTGCTCATCCTCAGCCCATCAGGCAAATCGCTGGCTTGGGGCTCTTGAAATTGGGTGGATACGGTGTCGCCAAAACGGCGGCCTTCCATGCGGTAGACACCCACCGGCTCGCTGCGCCCACGCAGATGCAGCCGATCAAGGCTGCGAAAGCGCTCACGCTGATCCGAGGGCAACACATCCACCAGGCTCGCGGTGGCCAGCGTTTCGTTATCGCCAGCCAGATCCAACAACCGTGCGGCCACATTGACAGCATCGCCAAAACAATCGCCATCCATTTCGATGAGCTCACCGCGAGCCATCGCCACCTTCAGCTTGAGCGCGTTGCCCGCACTCTGTGCGCCGCCGGGCACATCGATGATGCGTTCGAGCGATTCGTGCATTTCATCGGCGGCCTCTACGGCCTGCTCGACATCGGTGAACTCGGCCATCAATCCATCACCCAGGCTTTTCACCACCCGCCCGCCGCCGTGCGACACGATATGGCTGAGCAGCGTCAGGCTTTGCGTTACCACCAGCGCCGCCTGGGCGTTGCCCAAACGCAGATACAGCGATGTGCTGCCACGCAGATCCACAAACAAAATGGTGCGTGGCTCGCCTACCGATGTGGCCTCGGGCTGCGCCGAGCCGGCACCCGGCTGAGTGATGGGGCCGCTGCGATCGGTGGATGATTTCGAAAACAGATTCATGGGTGTGCTCTGGGTGATGCAAAGGCATCAGACACACCTGCATCTTCGGCACTTTCGCCAGGGCTGATCTGTTGAATAACGCACAAAAAAGCCCGGCTCATGGCCGGGCTTGTGGTGTGGTGCCGCAGTTGATGTGCGGCCCGATCAGGGGGGCTCAATCTCAGAGATTATCCAGATACGTGCGCAGCTTGTCGGAGCGGCTCGGGTGCTTGAGCTTGCGGATGGCCTTGGCCTCGATTTGGCGGATGCGCTCGCGGGTGACGTCGAACTGCTTGCCGACTTCTTCGAGCGTGTGGTCGGTAGACATCTCGATACCAAAACGCATGCGCAGCACCTTGGCCTCGCGGGGCGTGAGGCTGTCGAGGATGTCTTTCACCACATCGCGCAGCCCGGCCTGCATGGCGGCTTCGATCGGCGCCGTGTTGTTGGTGTCCTCGATGAAATCGCCCAGGTGGCTGTCGTCGTCGTCTCCGATGGGGGTTTCCATCGAGATCGGCTCCTTGGCGATTTTCATGAT
>CAZUCW010000067.1:0-14235 GCA_964618825.1 uncultured Aquabacterium sp. | reverse complement strand
TGGCCAACTGGATGATCCCCGGCAAGATGGTCAAGGGCATGGGCGGCGCGATGGATCTGGTGGCTGGCGTGAAGCGCGTGGTGGTGTTGATGGAGCACGCTGCCAAAAACGGCGAGCACAAGCTGCTGCAAAAGTGCACGTTGCCGCTTACGGGCGTGGGTGTGGTCGATCGCATCATCACCGAGTTGTGCGTGCTCGATGTGACACCCGAGGGGCTGCGTTGCGTTGAGATGGCACCTGGCGTGACGCCCGAAGAGATCCGCACCAAAACAGGCGCTCACGTGCATCTGTCGCACTTGGTTGCTTGAGTGCCGCGCAGCGCGTGAGGGTCGCGCGCTGCGACAATCCCGGCCATGATGAATTGGCTGATGCTGGCGCTGTTGGCGCTCAATCTTGTGGCCGTGTTGTGGCTGGTGCGGCGTGCCGCGTCAAATGCCGCGGCGGCTGATCTGGCCGCGCAGTTGTCTGTGCCTTTGTCTGATCTTCAGGCCCATCTGCAAACCGACGCGCGCAACCGCACTGAGCAGCTCGACCGTGCCTTGCGCGATGAGGTGGCCCGTAGCGCAGCAGGCACTCGCCAAGAGCTGGGCTCGACGCTGGCGCATTTTCAGCAAACGCTGATTGCGCAGCAAGGTGATGTGCTGCGCTCGCAAAACGAGCAGCTCGACAGTTTTCGCGTGCAACTTGCGGCCTTGCAACAGGCCTTGGCCGATACGCTGCGCCAAACCACCACAGGCCTAACCGAGCAGCTGCGCCAGCTGTCTGAGGCCAACGAACGGCGGCTGGCCGAGGTGCGCCACACTGTTGACGTGCGCTTGCAATCGCTGCAGACCGACAACGAAAAAAAGCTCGAGCAGATGCGCCAGACGGTGGATGAGAAGCTGCACGCCACGCTCGAGCAGCGTCTGGGCGAGAGCTTCAAACAGGTGGCCGAGCGGCTTGAGCAGGTGCACCGGGGCTTGGGCGAAATGCAGGGGCTGGCGCAGGGGGTGGGCGATCTCAAGCGCGTGCTCAGCAACGTCAAGAGCCGCGGCGTGTTTGGCGAGGTGCAATTGGCGGTGTTGCTCGAGCAGGTGTTCACCATCGAGCAATATGCCGTCAACGTGGCCACGGTGCCGGGCAGCAATGAGCGCGTTGAATTTGCGATCAAGCTGCCGGGGCGCAACGATTCGGGCGAGCCGGTGTGGTTGCCGCTCGATGCGAAGTTTCCGCGCGAAGATTACGAACGCCTGCTCGATGCTCAAGACCGTGCCGACCGCGAGGGCGCCGAGGCGGCGGCCAAGGCGCTTGAGCTGCGCGTGCGCGACGAAGCCAAAACCATCGCTGCCAAATATCTGGCGCCCCCGCACACCACTGATTTCGCTGTGTTGTTTGTGCCCACCGAGGGGCTCTATGCCGAGCTGTTGCGCCGCCCGGGGCTGGTTGAGGCGCTGCAGCGCGAGCACCGCGTTTCGCTGGCCGGCCCCACCACGCTACTGGCCATGCTCAACAGCCTGCACATGGGCTTTCGCACCTTGGCGCTCGAAAAGCGTTCGTCTGAAGTCTGGAAAGTGCTGGGGGCGGTCAAGACCGAGTTTGGCAAGTTTGGCGAGGTGCTGGCCAAAACCAAAAAGAAGCTCGACGAAGCCAGCAACAGCATCGAGATGGCTGAGCGTCGCACACGGGTGATGACGCGTGAGCTGCGCGTGGTTGAGGCCTTGCCGTCTGAAGAGTCGCAGCGCCTGTTGCCTGATGCAGGGGGCGATGTGTTTGAGCCGGATGGGCTTTGATGCTAAGGATCAGCGCCGCGCCTTCATCAAGGTGCGTGCCTGCACGAACTCAAAGGCAAACTGCACTGATTCTTTAACCGAGCGCTCGTTTTCGAGGCGCTCGTTTTCGGTCAGATAAAAAGCCAGATCGACTTCGTGGCGGATGTAGCGCGGCAGCAGTCGGTTGAGCGCCACGCAGGCCACATCGGGGTACTGCTCGACCGCGATGAGCGGATAGCGTGGGCCAGCCTCGGCGACGGCCTCGAATACGGCCCGCTCGTGGTAGTTGCGGATCGAGCTGAAATCGGGCGGCATGGCGGGGGTTTTGCGGCTTCGTGTCATGGCAAAAGCGATATCGGCAATTGTGTCGCCCGGATTGAGCCGCGCGGTTGGGCGCGTTACAAGCGTTCGAGCACGCGCATGGAAAAGTCGACAGCTTTGATGTCTTTCGTGAGTTTGCCGATCGAGATGCGATGCACGCCCGTGGCAGCGATATCGCGCAATTGATCAAGGGTGACGCCGCCCGACACCTCTAGCAGGGCACGGCCCTGATTGATGGCCACGGCATCGCGCATCATTGCGTTGCTGAAGTTGTCGAGCAGCACGCTGGTGGCGCCGGCGGCCAGGGCTTCGTTGAGTTCGGCCAGGGTTTCAACCTCGATCTGGATGTCGACGCCCGCATTGAGCGCCTGGGCCGCTTGCAGCGCGGCGCTCACGCTGCCGGCGGCGGCGATGTGGTTTTCTTTGATCAGGATGCCGTGGTAGAGCGCCAGCCGCTGGTTTTGCCCGCCGCCCACTCGCACCGCGTATTTTTGCGCCAGCCGCAGGCCGGGGATGGTTTTGCGCGTGTCGAGCACGGCGCAGCCGCCCGGATTGGGTGATGCGCCAGCGATGGCATCAACGTGGCGGCGCGTGAGCGTGGCTGTGGCCGAGAGCAGCTGCAAGAAATTGAGTGCAGGGCGCTCGGCGGCCAGCAGAGCGCGCGCATCGGCCTCGATCTCGCACACGGGGGTGTCGGCACGCATTTTGTTGCCATCAGCGTAGTGCCAGCTCACCTGGGCTTGGGCGTCGAGCGTGTGCAGCGTGGCATCAAACCACTCGCGTCCGCACAATACAGCCTCTTCGCGCACGATCACGCGGGCTTTAACGCGGCGACCGGCGGGGGCGAGTTGGCCTGTCCAATCAGCCACGCCGATGTCTTCAAACAAGGCATCGCGGACGTTGCGGGCACGGGCTTCTTCGAGGGTTTCGTTGTGATCAAACATCTCGGGTTCTCAGGCAGATAAGCAGCAGGCCGGCTCAGGCTGCGCCTACATTGGGCACGAAGCCTTGCGCGGGCTTGGCGATGGCGCTGGGGTTGCGGGCCACAAAATCGAGCATGCGATCGATGCAGCCCTTGGCCTCAGTGCGGATGGGCTCGGGCACGGTGATCTCACCCACGCCGCATTCGAGGCAATCGATCACGCCTTGCAGGCCGTTCATGGCCATCCAGGGGCAGTGCGCGCAACTCTTGCAAGTGGCACTGTTGCCGGCGGTGGGCGCTTCGATCAGCGTTTTGTGGGGTGCCATCTGGCGCATGCGGTGCAAGATGCCGTTGTCGGTGGCAACGATGAAGGTTTGAGCTTCCAGATGGATGACGGCACTCAGCATCTGCGAGGTCGAGCCCACCACATCGGCCTGTTCGACAACGCTCTTGGGGGATTCGGGGTGCACCAGCACTTTGGCGTCGGGGTGTTGCTGACGCAGCAGATCGAGCTCAAGCCCTTTGAATTCATCGTGGACGATGCATGCGCCGTTCCACAGCAGCATGTCTGCGCCGGTTTGTTCTTGGATGTAGCGGCCCAGGTGGCGGTCGGGCGCCCATAGCACTTTCTTGCCTTCGGCCTTGAGGTGGCTCACGATGGCCAGCGCACACGAGCTCGTCACCATCCAATCGGCGCGTGCTTTAACGGCCGCGCTGGTGTTGGCGTAGACCACCACGGTGCGATCGGGGTGGGCGTTGCAAAAGGCGGCAAAGTCGTCGGCGGGGCAGCCGAGATCAAGTGAACAGGTGGCATCGAGATCGGGCATCAGCACGCGTTTTTCGGGGCTGAGGATCTTGGCGGTTTCGCCCATAAAGCGCACGCCGGCCACGATCAGCGTCTGGGCGGCGTGATCGCGTCCGAAGCGGGCCATCTCGAGAGAATCGGCCACGCAGCCGCCGGTTTCAAGCGCCAGATCTTGCAGATCACCATCTACGTAGTAGTGGGCGATGAGCACGGCCCGATGTTGATTGAGCAGTGCTTTGATGCGCTCTTTGCGCTCGGCGCGTTGCTTGATCGAGAGGGCTGCGGGCACCTTGGCCCAGGCGTGGGCCACGCACGATTGGCCCGAGGCATCTTGCAGGGTGTAGTCGTATTCGATGGCGCCGCCCGAAGGGGCGCCAGAGGGGGCAGAGATCATGGCAGGACGGCTTGGCCGTGGCACGACAGCAAAGGCGCATCGCAGCAGCGGCGGTGAACGTTCAAAGGCTGAATGCTACCGGAGCCCGGCAAGCCTGCCGGCCAAGCTGCGATGGGGTTCAGTGGATGGGGGGCAGCTTTTTTGGCAGCGTGAACACGAAGGTGGTGCCATCGTGCTCGTTGCTGATGAACGAAACGTGTCCGCCCAGCAGTTGTTCGCCCAGCATCTTCATCGATGAGGTGCCCAGCCCGCGCCCGGGTTCGTCGTGGGTCGAAAAATTGCGCTGAAACACCCGCAACGCCAGGGTGGGTGCAATGGCGCGCGCGTTCCAGACGCTGAAGATGATGCAGTCGCCCTCATCACGGGCTTCGGCGCGCACTTCGCCAAAGGCATCGGTGGCTTCAAAGGCATTGATCAGCATGTTGAGCAGCACCCGGCTTACGGCAGGGGTGTCGGTGCGTATTGCCGCATGCGGCATCGTGCCCACCACCAGGCGTTTGTTGCTGGCGGCGGGGTGTTGCTCGATGAGTGTGCGCACATCATTGAAGAGCTGATCGAAGAGAGCTTCTTCGTGGGTTGGGGCGTAGTGATCAATGTGGCCATCGATGATGGCGCGATGCAGCTTCAGTGTGCGCGATACGCCTTCGATCATGCGGTTGAGTGCGGCCACGCGCTGGCGGGCTTTGTCGGCATCGGCGGCGTTGAGCCCTTCGGGCACGGCAAGGTGCAGGCCGTTGAGCACGTTGCCTAAATCGTGCAGGATCACCCGCTCAGAGGCGGCCAGCCGCTGCTCTTCGGTGATGTCGCGCAGCAGCAGCGCCAAAAAGCGCTCGCCCTCAATCTCAAATGGGCAGGCGCGCACCGAGAGGCACAGATCGGCGGGGGCGCCTTCGCGGTTTACTTGCATCACGCATTTGCGCTCAACCGCTGTGTTGCAGCTCAAGGCGGTAACGGTGGCAATGGCTTGCCCGCACGAGGCGCAGTGGCGGGTGGTGCCGCAGCCAGCAGGGGGCTCGCAGGCGTGCACACAGCCAATAACCTCGCCCAAACGCAGGCTCAACAGGGTGGCTGCGTCTTCAACGCCCAGCCACGTGAGCAACTGCTCGTTGACGCTGACGACTTGCCGCTGTTCGTTAAGGATGGCCAGCAGGCCATCGACCGCGCGCAGAATGCCACCGGTTACCGGGCTGGCGGTGATGGTGCGCAGTTGAGCCAACAAGACCTCGTGTGAGGCGCGCTCGGCCTGTGCATAGAACGTGGTTTCGGTCATGCCTGCCTCCCCGGGGTTCTTGCCAGAACGCCATTTGGGCGCAGCATGCCTGTGGTATTGGTGCAGCGCGCCATGTGGCCGTCGATGATAGGCACATGGCGCGCGGCTTGGCAACTGCGTCTTTTTTTAGAAGCGCTTGGCCACGCTCACCATCAGTGAGGGGGTGTCGATGCGTTTTACGGATGTCAGCTCAAGATTGGCCGTTTTGCCGTAGTAGCTGTTGCGCATCGAGCCGCCCACCACGTCGGCTTCGAAATCAAAACCCCAACGGGTGTGGATCACGCCAAATTTGTAATCGAGCGTGTTGAGAAACGAGAAGTTTTGCACCGCCGTGTAGCCCAGGTGCGCCAGGATTTTGGTGGTGCTGTTCACGGGGATCTTGGCCTCAACCTGCAGCAGGTGTGAGCCGCGGCTGTTGTGGTAGCCACGGTCGTAGCAGTTCATCGCCTCAGTGAGGTCGGCACCGCCGTTTTCGATCATGGCAATTTGCGTGGCAGCGCCACACACCACCGAGGTGTTGTTGCCCCGGAAGTCTTTGCTCAATACCAGCATGTAGCGGCCTTCGATGATGCCGTAGCCAAACTCAAACAGGCCGAAGGTGGTGTTGAAGTCGGTTTTGATGAGCTCGGCGGGATAGCCCATGGCGTTGGCGATCTCGTTGTCATATGCCTCAACCGATGAGCCGGGAAACATCTCGTGCGCCGCGCCCACGCCAAAGTGCCAACCGTCGGATTGCCCCCAGCGGTAGCCCAGTGCAGCGATGGCTGTGGTTTTGTTGCCGTCCGGAAAGCTCTCTTTGGCTACGGTGCCCAATTGCAGATAACCCAGCACGCCGGATTCGTGAGCGGCTGTCATGGTGAATTCGGCGCCGGGGCGGCGATAGGTGTCCGACAGCCCATTGGTGCGGCGATCTGAGGCGATGCGGGCTTCCATGTCGACCGAGTAGCTCTGGGTTTCGGGTTCGCCCGGCGCGGCAGCCTGGGCCGGGATGGCGGTGATGGCGCCCGTGGCGGCGAGCAAGGCAGCCATCGTGATGCGGTTGAGTGCGAGTGTCATGGTGTGTGTCTCCGTTGTGTGTCGTTGAGGGGCAAGAAAATCAGTCTTCGGTGGTTGCTGTCGTGGGTTCAATGGCTTTTGCAGCCGGTGGGCACGGTGGCCACGCGGTTCATCTGTTCGGTTTCGCCGAGAAGCTCGGTGCCGATGTAGGCGCGCAGGGCCAGCGTGTCGGCGTTCACGCGCACGGTGGCTTTGTAGTTTTTCTTGGTGCGTGGGTCGTGCACCCAGCCATCGCGCCAGGCGTTGTCTTCATACTTTTTGAGCTTGGCGATCTGCATGCCACAGGTGTCTTGCGGTGTGCCGGCGTCTTTGTCCCACACGATCACGGCGCACAGGGCGCTGGCGGCATCGACGCATTCTTTGAATTCAAGAACGGCAGATTTGTCAGCCACCTGCCAGTAGCCCTTGGCATCGTTGGGTGAGCCCGCGTGGGCTTGTGTCAAGGCAAGTGCCAGCGTCAAGAGCAGCACATGGTGCGAGCGCGAAAAAAACGTCATCGTCAACTCCGTGGCAGTGAAGATCGCAGCGCAAAAGCTGCTGCGGTAGGGTGAGCGTGTCGTGTGGGATGTGTCGTTGGGTGTGGGATCAGGCTTGCGCGGCAAACACCGGCCACATCTCGGTGATGCGCCCTTCGTCGTAGACGGCGATATCGCCAAATTGCTGCAGCACTGCTTCGCTCTGTGTGGGGCGCATAAAAACAAAGTCGTCGGGCCGCAAGCCCTGGGCCCCCGATCCCAACAAAATTTGCTGGTTGGATGACAGCCCGATCAGCCCACTTGGGCTCAATCCCGCCGGCGCCACTGGCTGCGCCAGCCAGTGCCCGCCGTAGATGAACACCGCATGGCGTTGGTTGACATCCCACCGCGCGGCCAGCGCACTGAGCGCTTCGACCCCGTTGGGCGCTATAAAAGGGCCCGACTTGAGCACCGGCGTGGCGATAAAGGCGGCGGGCTGCAACGCGCTGAGCAACGGGGTGTCGAAATCGGTGGGTTTCACCATTGCCGAGCCCACCGCCACCTCGTTGGCTGCACCACTGCCGTCGTGCAGCCTGAACGTGGGCGAGCCCGCCGTGTTGAGCGTGAGCGCCCGACGATCAAGCCGCGCCCCCATGGGGCTGCTTTGCATGAACTCGAAATACTGCTGATAGACGTGTTTGGCGTGAGCACGGGCGTTGTCGCGCAGCGAGCCGATGGTGGGGATTTTTTCGGTGTGCGCGTCGTATCCCATCAAGCCCGACCAACGCAGCAAGGGCTCGTCGATCAGCAGCTGGATCATCTCTTTGAGCACCTCGGTTGATGGCACGCCGCCACGATGCAACCCCACATCGATCTCGATGTTGATGAGCATCGTCTGGCCTTGCGCGCGCGCCAGATCGCGGTATTGCTTGAGCCGCTCAGGGGTATCGATCAACCATTGCAGCTGGTGGCTTGCATCAAAGCCCGAGGTGGGTGGCGAGGCATAAAAACGGGCCGCTGCAGCCGCCGGCAGCGGTTTGCCCAGCAAGATTTGTGAGTCGGGGCGCTGCTGGCAGGTTTGTTGCAGATACGGCAGGTTGAACACCATCTGCCGCTGCGTGCCCGTGAGGGTGGCAAGGGCGTCGAGCAGCGGCAGGCAGGGCAGTGATTTGTTTACCAGCCGCAGTTGCATTTGGCTGCGCTGCACATGCGCACGCACCTGCTCGGCGTTGGCGTGCAGGCGGCTGCGGTCGATCACCATGGTGGGTGTGCCGATGCCGGCGGCTTTGAGTGCTCGCGCCAGTTGGGCGAAATACGGCTCATACGGCTGCCCGCGGTCGGCGGGGCGCAGCACAACAGCGCCGCCCACCGCCGCCAGGCCCGCGCCCGCAATGAAATGACGTCGACTGATCGATGGCATGTGTCGGGCTCCGCTCATGCCTTGATGAAGAGCTTGCGCAGATGCGCGTTGAGCATGCGTCCTTGCGGATCAAACTGCTGGCGCACAGCCAGAAAGTCTTGCCAGCGCGGATACATCGCCGAGAGCTCGGCGTATCCCATCTCATGCAACTTGCCCCAGTGCGGTCGCCCTTGATGCGCGCGATAAATGGGGGCGCAATCGCGAATCAGGTAATCGTGCGCCTCATCGGCTGCGGCATGCACGGCAATCGAGCAACTGTCTCGGCCATGAAAAGGGCTCAGCCAGGCATCGTCGCCCTTGATAAATCTGAACTCGATCGGAAAAAACGCCTCGTTGTGTTTCTCGATGGCGGCCAGGATCTGGCGCAGGCAGGCCACACCCTGTTCGCGTGGCACATGCCACTCAGACTCATTGAACTTGATCGGACGCACCGACGACAGCAACTTGAACGCACGGTGGCGTGCCTCATCCGTCATGCTTGGATCAATGAGTTTTTGCGCTACCCAGCGCCGCATCTTGGGTATGCGTCCCAGCCAATCGCGCAGCTTGCGCAAATCGGCCAACACCTCATCGTCGCTGGGATTAGGCAGCAGCAGATCGGTGCCGGTGTAGATATCGTGTGTGATGGCCGCACCGTAGCCCGTGAAGGGCAGCGCATACAGCTCGAAATTGCGATGTTGCTGCGCCAACTGCGGCACCCGCTGCAGCAACTCGTCAATTGGCAGCAGCCAAACCTTGCGATGCAGGTTGTAGGCCGGCACCACCCGCAACGTCACTTGCGAGATCACCCCCAGGCTGCCCAGCGAAACCCGCGCTGCGGCCAACTGATCGCGGTCTTTGTTTTCGTGCAGATCGACGATCTTGCCGCCTGGTGTAACGATGCGCATGCCCACCACATCGGCGTGCAGCGCCGGCAGGCCCAGGCCCGTGCCGTGTGTGCCGGTAGAAATCGCGCCGGCAACCGTCTGCACATCCACATCAGGCAGATTGCGCAGAGCCAGCCCGTGGGTGTCGAGCGCACGCGACAACACGCCCAGCCGCGTGCCTGCATGCACCGTGGCCGTCAGGGCTTGCTTATCCACCGAGATCACGCCCGAGAGTCGGTCGAGCGACACGATACTGCCCGGTGTGGGCACCAGCGCCGTGAACGAATGCCCCGAGCCAAACGCTCGCACCTCGCTCTGCGCCGATGCCATCAATGCTTGCAACTCAGCCTCAGACCCCGGCGTGGGCAGCGCCAGCGGGGATGCCTTTTGCAGCCCCGACCAGTTGTGCCACGCGTGTCGCTGCCCTGTGGCCGAGGCTACGGCTGGTGCTGCTTGTGCAAGCCGAGGCATTGCACTGCTCACCACCGTGCTGCTCAACAGCAATCCACCCATTGCAGAGGCTGCCCCCGAGGCCACGCCAGCTGCTACAAAACGGCGACGTGAGCACGCCGATAGAGACGGCGAAGAAGAAAGATCAGACATATCGAGGCTCATTCATTTCAGGGTTGAGGCTGGCTCATAAACGCAATCAGGCGGCGCAAATCGTCGTCGCTGCAATCGCTGCACAACCCCTTGGCTGGCATGCCGTTAAAGCCATCGCGGGCGTTGCGCAGCAGGGCCTCATCGCCCTTGGCGCGGCGCGGCGCCCATTCGGGGGTATATCCGGTGAGTGGGGCAGCGCTGCGCACACCGTGGCAGCTCAGGCACGAGCGCTCATATTTGGCCGCCAGCAGCGCATCGGCGGGGCGCAGCGATTCGGCGCGCACCACGTCTTGATCTGATGGCGGTTTGGGCGGGGCATCGTGGCAGGCGGCGAGCAACAGTGAGCAGCACAACGCTGGCCACCAACGTGCTCTGTAGAAAGCTTTCATTTTTTGGAAACAACGTGTCATAAAAAAACAGTGTTATCAGAATAGTCCGGGTAGACTCCGGGAGTCATTCAGAGAAACCCTGGGCGCTTCCAGCGTGGTAATTGGCCATGCTGCGGGCGCACAACTTCGATGCCGGAGATCGCATCCGTGGCCACCACATCCACCACCGAGGCACGCAAACAACGCGAAGCCGAGCAACGGCGCAGAGCCATCATCAAGATCGTGCGCAAGCTGATCAAAAAAGGCGGTTTGTCTGATGTGTCGCTGCGCAAGGTGGCCGAAATGGCGGGGTACTCAACCACCGTCGTTTACTCGCTGTTTGAAAACAAAGGCACGCTGATCACTCAGGCGATGGATGAAGATCTGCTCGAGCTCACGCGCGTGCTGTCTGGGGCTGTGGCGCGGCAGGGCTCGGCACTCGAGCGCATCCGGGCCATGGCGCGGGCTTATGTGCAGTTTGGTTTTGATCACCCTGCTGAATACGCTTTTGTGTTCATGCAGCAGCGTCCGCACGCGCCCAACGAATCGGCGCGGGTGCAACATGGCGATCCCCAAGAAGACCCCTATGCCTTTGCCCGGCTGCTGTGGGTTGATCTGGCGCGTGAGGCCGGGCTCAGCCACAACGAGGTCGACATCGATTTGATGACGCAGATTTTTTGGGAGGGCATCCACGGCCTGACGGCGCGGCACCTCGTGATGGGGCTCGACGACACCTGGATGCCGCCGGTGCCGCGAGATCAGCATGTCGAGGCCATGATCGATGTGCTGCTGGGCGGGATCACTCTGAGATTTGCAGCCGGCAAGAAAAAATAGGGTTCTACGAGGCTTGAAATTTCACGATTTCTCGCCCCATACTGCCGGCCAAACGCGCGCCGCCTGACACGCGATTCACCCAGCCCAGGCGGCGGCTCAGATTCAACCCATGAGGAGCCACGATGACCACCCAGCTCGCCAGCAACAAACGACAGGCAGATGGTTTTTTGGCTTGGCTGTTGGCCCGCGGGCCTCGGGAGCGAGCGGTGAAAGATGCCGCCGACAAACTATTGATGAGCATGAACACCACGGCCAAGTGTCGCTACAACGCTTCGGTGCGCTTGCAGCACAAGGCTCGGGTGGCGTTTTTTGCCACGTCGTTCATGGCGTTGGGGTTGGTGTTCATCCCGTTGATGCAAAACGCTGGTGTGCAACTGGCCTTTGCCACCAACGTGCTCAACATGATGCAGATCTTTTTGGCCGTGGCGGTGTTGGTGTTTTCGGTGGTGATCGGCACGGCGCGCTACGAGGTGCGCGCCACCCAGCTCAACGAGTGTGGCGACAAGCTCAAAGAGCTGGTGCGTGAGCTCGATAAAGAGCGAGAGCATCACCCGTATGGCGTGATCCCCCCAGATCGGCTCAACGATTTTCAGCAACGCTATGCCGATATCGTGCGTGATGTTGAAAACCATACCCGCAACGATTACCGTTTTGCCACGCTCGAAATGGTGCGTGATTACTACGTGTCGGGATTGCCGCGCCTCAAGCTGTATTGGGCCGCCCATCTCACACGCGCTGCAGGCCATGTGCTGCCGCTCGTGCTGATGCTCATCGAGGTGCTTTTCGTTACCGACATGATGGGCGGCACCGAAGTGTTTACGCGGTTTCTCAATGGCCGGGCGCTGGGTGATGTCGGCGCGCTGCATCAACCGTCCGTGGGTTTAACGGGCGGCATGTCGATGCCTTCGCGCTGATTGCGCTGCGCATCAATCACGCGCTGCGCATAAAAAAACGCCGCCAGGCCAAGAGCCTGAGCGGCGTTTTGTTTTGTTTCGATCGATACGATCAGTGCGCGTGCTGCGAGTGATCGCCCGAGGCTTCAAAGGGCAGTTTGATGTGGCTGAGATCTTTGCGGGTCTCAACCAGCACCAGCGGGCCTTCATCGATACGGATCACTGCCTTGCGCTCGCGCGGAACATGCGGTGCGCGCACTTCGCTGGCAATGGCTTTGCGGGCAGCATCGATTTTTTCGGCATCCGAGTTAACCCACACCAGGCCCGCATCGCGCGCCAGGGCTTCAAGCGCGAGCAACGGCAGTGCATAAGGCGCATCGCTGGCCGGCGCTTCTGCGCGAGTGGCTGTCGGCGCGGCAGCTGGTGTGGCGACAGCGGTGGGAGGCACCTCGGCGGCAGATGGCGCGACAGGCGCGTGCGCAGCAGCAGGGGTGTCTGTGGCGGCAGCCTGGGCTTGCGCGCCAGCATTGATGCCAACGCCAACATCGGCGCCAACATCAGCAGAGCGCCCGTTTGTGTCGGATGGGGCTGCGGCTGATTCGGCATCCGGTGCGGCGTCCGGCACGGCGTTGGTGGCTTCATCGGTGTCGCTGCGTTCACGGCGATCACGTCGGTAGCGATCGCGGCTGCGACGGCGGCGGCTGCCATCGCGCGTCTCGGCGGTGTCGCTCTGCTCGGTGTCAGCCGTGGCGTCGGTGGTTGATGCTGCCGTTGTTGCGGCGTCGTCTGGGCTCAGGCCATCGGTGGGCAGTGCGGTAGCTTCAATGCTGCCTTCGGGGGTATTGGCCGTCAGCGTAGCTTCGTCAGTGCGCTCGCCACGGCGTCCACCACGGCGGCGGCGGCGGCGGTTGCCTTCGCGCTCATCCCCCTCGGCTTGCGGATCGGACGGGAAGGTGGGCACCGTGTCGACAAACGCGTTTTCGGGTACCAAGGCGGCGTCGGCATCGGCAGCAGCGTTGCGGCGCTCTTCGCGTGGGCCACGGCCTTCGCCACGGGGGCGGCGTTCGGCGCGGCCTCCTTCACGGGTGGTTTCGTTGCGGTCGCTGCGGCCTTCGGTGCGCTCTTCGCCACGGTTGTCGGCGCGGCTTTCGTTGCGATCAGTGCTGTTGCGTTCGCCGCCTTTGCGTGCGCCACGGCCTTCGCGTTGTTCACCGCGCGGGCCGCGTTCATTGCGTTCGCCGCCACGATCACCACGCTCGCCGCCACGATCACCGCCGCGGCCACGGCGTCCGGCACGTTCGCTGCGGCCTTCGGTGGCGGGCGCGCTCGGTGTGGGTTTGGCCATCGAGGCAGGGGCGGGGGCCTCGGCTGCAGGGGCCGACGAGAACAGCCGTTTGATCCAGCCAAAGAAACCACCGCCCGAGGCGGTGTTGCCCGCAGCAGCTTGCGAAGCGGGTGTAGCTGCTTGCGGCGTCGGCTCGGCCTTGGGGGCCGCAACGGGGGCGGGCTGATCGGGCAGCACGCCTTTGATGATCGGCTCTTGCTTGGGTTTGGTGCGCTCGTTGGTGTCGCGACGGCGGGTGATGCCCACGTCGTCGTCGGCCTCTTCGATCATCGTGTAGCTGGCCTGGATATTTTCGAGGCGCGGATCATCGTGGCGCAGGCGCTCAAGTTTGTAGTTAGGTGTTTCGAGGCTCTTGTTGGGCACCAGCAGCACGGTGACGCGCTGCTTCAGCTCGATCTTGGTGATCTCGTTGCGCTTTTCGTTGAGCAGGAACGACGCCACCTCAACCGGCACTTGCACGTGCACGGCAGCGGTGTTGTCCTTCATGGATTCTTCTTGAATGATGCGCAAGATCTGCAGCGCACTCGATTCGGTGTCGCGGATGTGGCCCGTGCCGTTACAGCGCGGGCAGGTGATGTGCGAGCCCTCGGACAGTGCAGGGCGCAGACGTTGGCGGCTGAGTTCGAGCAGCCCAAACTTGCTGATCGAGCTGATCTGCACGCGGGCGCGGTCAGAGCGCAACGCGTCGCGCAGGCGCTGCTCCACCTCGCGGCGGTTCTTGCTCTCTTCCATGTCGATGAAGTCGACCACGATCAGCCCGCCCAGATCGCGCAGACGCATCTGGCGTCCGATCTCGTCGGCCGCTTCGAGGTTGGTGCGCGTGGCGGTTTCTTCGATGTCGCCGCCACGGGTGGCGCGTGCCGAGTTCACGTCGACAGACACCAGCGCTTCGGTGTGATCAATCACGATGGCGCCGCCCGAGGGCAGTTGCACGG
>CAZUCW010000066.1:0-14237 GCA_964618825.1 uncultured Aquabacterium sp. | reverse complement strand
GTTTGAAGGAGAAATCACATGCCTCGCGTCAAACGTGGTGTAACGGCTCGTGCCCGTCACAAGAAGGTGCTCGCTCTGGCCAAAGGCTTCCGCGGTCGCCGTAAAAACGTCTTCCGCATTGCCAAGCAAGCGGTGATGAAGGCTGGGCAATATGCCTACCGTGACCGTCGTGCCAAGAAGCGCGTGTTCCGTCGCTTGTGGATTGCGCGTATCAATGCGGCCAGCCGTCAGGAAGGCCTGAGCTATAGCAAATTCATCGCCGGCCTGAAAAAGGCAGCGATCGACCTCGACCGCAAGGTGCTGGCCGATCTGGCAGTTAACGATCCTGCTGCTTTCAGTGGCATCGTGGCCAAGGTGAAGGCGCAGCTCGCGGCTTGATCCGCTTGCGTGTTCTTTGACTCGGCAGGCCCGCTTTGGGCTGCGTCGGGCTTATGAAAGGCCGTCACTTTGTGTGCGGCCTTTCTTTTTGATGTGCTGACAACATGAACGATCTCGATCCTTTGGTTATCGATGCGCGCGACGAATTTGCGCGTGCTGCCACGCCGGCTGATCTCGAAAATGCCAAGGCCCGATTTTTGGGCAAGGCAGGGCGCGTGACCGAGCTGCTCAAGAGCTTAGGAACGCTGTCGCCCGAAGAGAAAAAAAACCGCGGCGCAACGATTAATCAGATCAAGCAGCAGATTGAGTCGGCACTCAATGCGCGGCGCCAGGCGTTGGCTGAGGATGAGTTGCAGGCGCAGCTCAAGGCTGAGGCGCTTGATGTGACACTGCCTGGGCGGCGGCGTGGTGAGGGCGGGCTGCATCCGGTGTCGTTGAGCATTGAGCGTATCGAGACGATTTTTGGTTCGATGGGCTTTGATGTGGCCGATGGCCCTGAGATCGAGACCGATTGGTTTAATTTCACAGCGCTGAACACGCCATCGGATCATCCGGCGCGCTCGATGCACGACACGTATTATGTTGAAGGTGGCCACTTGCTGCGCACGCACACCAGCCCGATGGAGGTGCGCTATGCGGTGCAGCATGTGAAGCGGCACGCTGAGATGTTGTCGCGCGGTGAGCGCATCCCTGAGATTCGCGTGATTGCCCCGGGGCGCACGTATCGCGTCGATAGCGATGCCACGCATTCGCCGATGTTTCATCAGTGCGAGGGGCTGTGGATTGGCGAGAGCGTGAGCTTTGCCGATCTCAAGGCGATGCTGGGTGGATTTTTTGCGACGTTCTTTGAAACTGAGGCGCTTGATATTCGCTTTCGGCCGTCATTTTTTCCGTTCACCGAGCCATCGGCTGAGGTGGATATCGCTTTTGCTTCGGGGCCGCTCAAGGGGCGTTGGCTCGAGGTGGGGGGGGCTGGGCAGGTGCATCCGAACGTGGTGCGTAATTTTGGGCTTGATCCCGAGCACTACATTGGTTTTGCATTTGGCCTGGGGCCAGATCGGTTGACGATGCTGCGTTATGGCGTCAACGATTTGCGTCTGTTTTTTGATGGCGATGTGCGTTTTCTGTCGCAATTCAAGGTTTGAGAGAGAAGAGGGAAGAGGAGTCTGGTATGCAATTCCCCGAATCATGGCTGCGTGAGCTGTGCAACCCGCCCATGTCGACGCAGGCGTTGGCCGATGTGTTGACGATGGCGGGCCTTGAGGTTGAAGAGCTGCGCCCGGTGGCACCATCGTTTTCTGGTGTGGTGGTGGCTGAGGTGCTCGAGGTGGCCAAGCATCCCGGTGCGGACCGCCTCAATGTGTGCAAGGTTAACGCTGGCACCGGCGCACCTTTGCAGATCGTGTGCGGCGCATCGAATGTGCGCCCGGGCATCAAGGTGCCTTGCGCGTTGGTGGGAGCCGAGTTGCCGCCGGGTGAGAACGGGCAGCCGTTCAAGATCAAGTTGGGCAAGCTGCGGGGCGTTGAGAGCTCGGGCATGTTGTGTTCGGCCAAAGAGATTGGCCTCGCTGCCGAAGCTTCGGGCCTGCATCTGTTTGCCGACGATGCGCCGGTGGGCGTGGGCGTGCGCGAGTATCTGCAGCTTGATGACACGCTGTTCACACTCAAGCTCACGCCCAATTTGGCACATTGCTTGAGCGTGCTGGGCGTGGCGCGTGAGGTATCTGCGCTCACGGGCGCGCCGCTGAACGTGCCGGCTGCGCAGACGGTGGCACCCACGCTCGACGAGCGTTTGTCGGTGCAGGTGCAAGCACCTGATCTGTGCGGGCGTTTTACGGGGCGCGTGATCCGCAATGTCAATCCGCTGGCAAAGACGCCGGCATGGATGGTGCAACGGTTAGAGCGCTGCGGGCAGCGCTCGGTGTCGGCGCTGGTGGATATCTCGAACTACGTGATGTTCGAGCTGGGACAGCCGTCGCACATTTTTGATTTAGACAAGATTTGCGGCAGCCTGCAGGTGCGCTGGGGCCGAGTGGGCGAGACGGTTGAACTGCTCAATGGCCAGACCGTGACAGTCGATGAGCACGTGGGTGTGATTGCCGACGATGAGCGTGTCGAATCGCTGGCCGGTGTGATGGGCGGGCAGGTGGTGGCGGTGTCGGATGACACGCGCAATGTGTATGCCGAGGTGGCGTTTTGGTGGCCCAAATCGATAGCTGGGCGTGCACGCCGTTTTAATTTTTCAACCGATGCCTCGCACCGTTTTGAGCGAGGGGTGGATCCGGCCCAGACCGTTGAACGTCTGGATCGCATTACGCAGCTGATCATCGAGATCTGCGGCGGTGAGCCAGGCCCGGTAGATGATCAACGTGTCAACATGCCACAGCCTCAGCCTGTGGCCATGCGGCTGGATCGCGCCGCCCGCGTGATTGGCATGCCGGTGAGCCAGGCGCAGTGCGAGGCTGTGTTCAAGCGCCTGGGATTGCCTTGCACGGTTGATGGCGATCGTCTCGTAGTTACGCCGCCGAGCTGGCGTTTTGATGTGCAGATCGAAGAAGATCTGATCGAAGAAGTGGTGCGCGTGATCGGCTTCGATAAGCTGCCCCGCCGCGCGCCGCTGGCGCCGGTGTCGCCGCGTGTGCGCCCTGAGGCTGTGCGCGGTGCGTATGCCGTGCGCCGTGCTGTGGCCGCGCGAGGCTATCAAGAAACCATCAACTTCAGCTTTGTTGAAGAGCGCTGGGAGCGCGAGTTGGCGGGCAACGATCAACCCATTCGCCTGCTCAACCCGATTGCAAGCCCGTTGAGCGTGATGCGATCCAGCCTGCTGGGTGGGCTCGTGCAGGTGTTGCGCTACAACCTTGCTCGCAAAGCGTCGCGTGTGCGGGTGTTTGAAGTGGGGCGCGTGTTTTTGCGCGATGCTACCGTGGCCGATACCGATGCCACTGTAGGCGGTTTGTCGCAGCCGCTGCGGGTGGCGGGGCTGGCTTACGGCGCCATTGATGAGTTGCAGTGGGGTTGTGCTGAACGCGCGGTGGATTTCTTCGACGTTAAAGGCGATATCGAAGCACTGCTGGCTCCGCGCCAGGCGCGCTTTGTGCGCGCCGAGCATCCGGCGTTGCATCCGGGCCGCTGTGCATGCATCGAGATCGATGGCCAAGTGGTGGGTTTTGTTGGTGAACTGCACCCACGTTGGCGTCAGGGCTATGAGCTGCCGGCTGCGCCCGTGCTGTTCGAGTTGGATGCTGCGGCATTGATTGCGCGCCCTGTGCCTGCCTTTGCCGGTATGCCGCGCCAGCAATCGGTGTGGCGTGATATCGCTGTGATTGCAGACGATCATGTGAGCCACGAGCGGCTGCTTCAGGCTATTGATGCTGCGCCGACGCAAGGGCTGGTGCGGCAGGCCACGTTGTTTGATATCTACAAACCCAAGGCGCCGACGCCTGATATCTCGGCACACCAGCGCAGCTTGGCCGTAAGGCTTGAGCTGCTCGATGATGAGGCCACGCTCACCGATGAGCGCATCGAGGCCGCAGTGCAGGCCGTGTTGGGCACGCTGCAGGCGCAATTGGGTGTGCGTCAGCGCGCTTGAGCCAAGAGGAGTGAGGGGGCATGAACGCATCCAACCATCACGAAGATCCGGGCGCCGGCATCATGTTGCCCACGCTCGAAACCCCGACGCTCACCAAGGCTGAGCTGGCCGATCTGCTCTTTGAGCGGCTGGGCTTGAATAAACGCGAATCCAAAGACATGGTTGAAGCTTTTTTTGAGCTGATTCATGGCAGTTTGGTGCGAGGGAGCGACGTGAAGCTCTCGGGATTTGGCAACTTCCAGATTCGGCGCAAGGCTCCCCGCCCGGGGCGTAACCCGCGCACGGGTGAAGCCATCCCGATCAAGGCGCGGCAGGTGGTGACTTTCCATGCCAGCCACAAGCTCAAGGGCTTGGTGCAAGGCGATATCCCCGCGCCAGAAGACTTCGAGTAAAGTCGAGATCCCTTGCCGATCTCGTTGATTCCCAATGGAGAACGCGCTTCCACCCATCCCAGCCAAACGCTACTTCACCATCGGTGAAGTGAGCGAGCTTTGTGGCGTCAAATCTTACGTTCTGCGCTATTGGGAGCAGGAGTTTTCGCAGCTCCGCCCCATGAAACGGCGCGGCAATCGGCGCTACTACCAGCACCATGAGGTGCTGTTGATTCGCCGCATTCGCGAGCTGCTCTACGATCAAGGCTTCACCATCAGCGGGGCGCGTAACCGTTTGGCCGAGCTGGGGCACAAAGAGGCGGCGGCGCCATCTTTTGAGCCCGAAGAAGAGCTCACCGCCATGGATCACGCAACCGGTGTGGCTGCGGCTGCGCTGGCCATTGATGCGCGAGCCGTGTCGAGTGCCGCCATCGCGCCCGCTGCCGCGCAGCAACAAGCCATGGCCATGCAGCAGCTGCGCGAAGAGTTGTTGTCGATTCGACAGCTCTTGGCGAATTGAGTGTTTTTTCGGGTTAGAATGCCAGCTTCAGTCGGGGCGTAGCGCAGCCTGGTAGCGCACTTGCATGGGGTGCAAGGGGTCGCGAGTTCGAATCCCGCCGCCCCGACCAATGAAATCAACGGGCCAGCTTCAAAAGAGCTGGCCCGTTTTGTTTTTTAGGCGCGCTGCAGCAATCGCACGTGTATGGGCCGCATGAAGTTGGCGCCGTCGGGGCCGCAGCTGGGCTCAAAGTGGCGGCGCACATGTTCGAGTTTGGCGGCATCAATGTGGTGATCGGCGAAGGTGGGCCGCATCATGCGTTGTTCGAAATCTTCGAAGCTGTTGAATCGCACCGGCATGTCGAAGCGGTGCTCGGTGGTTTGGCGCCACAGGCCGGCCTGGATGGCGCGATCAAGCGCGGCTTGTGCTGCGGCGCGCACTGCGCCTTCGTCGTTGAACAGGCGGATCAGCTCATTGAGCTCGCCGGCGTATACAGGTTCAGATATATACAGCCAGCCTTGGGGGCGCACGACGCGGCGCAGCTCTGCCAGGGCTTGATCCATCACATCGATGGGCACATGGTGTAGCGACTTGAGCATCAGCGCGCCGTCGAATTGTGCGTCGCCCAACGGGATGGCTTGTGCCCCTGCACGCACGAATTGCAGCCGCTCAAGCGAGGGTTCGGCCAGATTTTTGGCCAACTGTCGCTCGTCGATTTCAAGCCCAACGATGTGTGCGTTGGTGTAGCGATCAATCAGATCGCGTGCCAGCCGTGCGGCGCCGCAGCCGGCTTCGAGGATGCGTGCGTCGCGTAGCGGCACGAGGGATTCGAGCACGGTGAGTTCATTGCGGGTGAGGGTGGGCGGCATGGCGTGAGGGGGGCGCGTTTTAGCGCGGCAGCATAAAGGTGGTGCTCTCGCGCAAGGTGTAAACCTTGCTGGGGGTGGGCGCGGCCCCAGGAGCCGTTTGCTCGATGATGAAACGGATGTCGTGGCTGCCAGGCGAGGTTTGTGCGGCGGTGGTGGCTGGCACGCGCAGCGCCACAGAAACCCAGTGAGATTCGATGGCGCCGATGTCGACCGAAACGGGGGCGCTGGTGCGCAGGCCGGGCAGGCCTTCGGCGGTGATGGTGTAGCGCTGCGGCTGTTCGGTGGCGTTCATGATTTGCAGCCGGTAGATGTTTTCGATGTCGCCATCGTCGACCTGCCGCGCCAGCGTGCTGCGATCACGGATCACATCGACGCGCATGGGTGGGCGGGTGGCGATGCTGTAGCCCACGGCCACGCAGATGGCTAGCAGGATGGCGCCGTAGATAAGCACGCGGGGGCGGAACACACGGCGCACGAGCTGCGCGCGGCTGAGGTGCTGTTCGAGGCCGTTTTCGGTGTCGTAGCGAACGAGGCCGCGTGGGTAGTTCATCTTGCGCATCACGTCGTCGCACACGTCAACGCAGGCGGCGCAGCCGATGCACTCGTATTGCAGACCTTTGCGAATGTCGATGCCGGTAGGGCACACCTGCACGCACAGATTGCAATCGACGCACGAGCCCAGGCCGAGTTGCTTGGGATCGGCTTTTTTGGATCGCGATCCGCGCGGCTCGCCGCGTTCGGCGTCGTAGCTGATGATGAGGGTGTCGCGATCAAACATGGCGCTTTGAAAGCGTGCATAGGGACACATGTATTTGCACACTTGCTCGCGCATGTAGCCGGCGTTTAAAAAAGTGAAAGCGCCATAAAAGAGCACCCAAAAAGCCTCCCAGCCGCTGAGGCTGAACGTGGACAGCTCTTGGGCCAGCTCGCGGATCGGGGTGAAGTACCCCACGAAGCTGAAGCCCGTCCATAGCGACAGCGCGGCCCATGCGCCGAACGTGCCGCCGCGCCGCCAGAGTTTGTCGAGGCTCCAGGGGTGGGCGTCGAGTTTCATGCGGGCAGCGCGATCACCTTCGAACTTGCGCTCGATCCACATGAAGATCTCGGTGTAGACCGTTTGCGGGCAGGCATAGCCGCACCACAGCCGCCCGGCCACGGCGGTGAACAAAAAAAGCGCATAGGCCGAAATGATGAGCAGCGCGGTGAGGTAGATGAAATCTTGCGGATAGAACACCACACCAAAGATATAGAAACGCCGCGCGCCCAGATCGAACAGCACGGCCTGCCGGTTGTTCCAGACGAGCCATGGCAGGCCATAGAACACGATCTGCGTGAGCCACACGAGCGCCCAACGCCAACTCACAAAGCGGCCTTTGACGGCACGCGGATAGATTTTTTGCTGCGATTGATACAGCGAGATGGAGTGGGTGGTGTCGTCGCTCATGGTGCTTGGTTTAGCGTTCGAGTTGCTCGATGCCCAGTGCTGTGAGTACGTGTTTTTTGTGGACAGGCTCTGAGGTGTAGCTCTTCGTCTTATGCATGAAGTATTTTTCGAATGCAATCTTGGCCAAGTGAACCCATTTGCCTTTTTTGAACCAGTTGACATCGCGCGGGCCTGATCCGCCTTGGCTTGCCCGGCCTCGTGTTCGGCGCGGGCAGCGGCATAAACGCAGGCCGTCTCAACGCCTTAATCGGCGGCGCGTAGCCCCAGGCGGCGCCACATGCGCTCCATCAGGCACCAGCGAGTAAAGCCGCTTTGCAGCAGGTTTGCGCCCACGAAGGCGGTGAACCACAACCAGTTGCCGCTCTGAAAAATCGGGCTGCCTTCAGTGCCCAGAGCGAGCGACAGCAGGATGAACAGGCCAGCAACGGTGCGGGTAAGTTGCCAAGATGTCATGATGAAAACTCCTTTGTGGTTGCGAAGAAAAACAAGCGGATGAGTTTGGGTGCGTCAGGCACCGTGGCGATGGCGATAGGTGCGGAAATACAGCAGCGGAATCACAACCAGCGTGAGCAGGGTCGAGACGAAGATGCCGAAGATCAACGAGATCGCCAGCCCGTTGAAGATGGGGTCGTCGAGGATGAAAAAGGCACCGAGCATGGCGGCCAGCCCTGTGAGCGCGATGGGCTGTGCGCGGGTGGCAGCCGAGCGGATGACCGCTTGGGCCAGATCCACACCCTGGCGCAATTGCAGCTCGATGAAATCAACCAGCAGGATCGAGTTGCGCACGATGATGCCGGCCAGCGCGATCATGCCGATCATCGAGGTGGCCGTGAACTGCGCGCCCAGCAGCGCGTGGCCCGGCATCACGCCAATGATGGTGAGCGGGATGGGCGCCATGATGATCAGCGGCGTTGTGTATGAGCCAAACTGCGCCACCACCAGCAGGTAGATGAGGATCAGCCCCACGCCATAGGCGGCCCCCATATCGCGGAAGGTTTCGTAGGTGATCTGCCACTCGCCGTCCCACTTGAGCGACACGGCGCGATAGGGATCAGTGGGTTGCGCGATGAAGTGCTCTTCGATGCGGCCACCGGGCACGGGGATGTCGGCGATGGCTGTGCGCATGCCAAACAGGCCGTAGAGCGGGCTGTCGAGGCCACGGATCTTGCCCGTGCGTGCATCGGGGGCGCCGGCCATATCGGCCATCACAAAGTTCACCGGCAGCAGGTCTTTGTGCCAGATGGGTTGATCGACGCTGGCGGCTTCGGCGCGCACGAGCTCGCGAATCGGCACCAGCTCGCCTGAGGCTGAACGCACGGTGAGCTTGAGCAGTTCATCGGTATCGCCGTGTGTGCTGGTGGGCAGGCGCAGATGCAGCGGCACGGGGTATTTGGCATGATCGTGCAGATAGCTCACATCCTCACCGGCCAGCCCGGCGCGCAGCGTGCTCACGATGGCGGCTTGCGGCACCCCCAGCAAAGCGGCTTTGCGGCGATCCACCACCAGCAGCTGCTTGGGCGCCGTGGCGATGTCGGATGAGTCGATATCGACGATGCCCGTTGTGCGATCAAACACGCTGCGCACGGCACGCGCCGCTGCGAGCCGATCAGCATCGCTGGGGCCGTAGATCTCGGCCACGATGGGCGAGAGCACGGGCGGCCCCGGCGGCACCTCAACCACCTTGACGCGCGCGCCGTATTGCGCAGCAATTTTTTGCAGCGCTGGGCGCACACGCAGCGCGATGGCGTGGCTTTGTTCGCTGCGGTGGTGTTTGTCGACGAGGTTTACCTGGATGTCGCCTACCTCGCCACCGCTGCGCAGGTTGTATTGCCGCACCAGGCCGTTGAAGTTGATCGGCGCGGCGGTGCCGGCATAGGCCTGCCAATCGGTTACCTCGGGCACGGTGGCGAGATGGTTTGTCATGGCCTGCAGCACACTGGCTGTGCGCTCAAGTGGCGTGCCGGCGGGCATATCCACCACGATCTGAAACTCAGATTTGTTATCAAAGGGCAGCATCTTGAGCACCACCAGCTGTGCCACCGGCAGTGCCACCGAGGCCATGATCAGCGCCACGATGCCCAGCCACAGCTTGATTCGGTTGGCGTGCCCGCGCTGCGCATGCACAAAGGGCGAGAACACCCGCGTAAAGATTGGCAGCAAGCGGCCCGACAACCCCGATGCGGCGCCGTGTTGTGCACTATCGCCATGCGTGTGCTTGAGCCAGCGGTTGGCCAGCCAGGGCGTGAGCACAAAGGCAATTGCCAGCGAGATCAACATGCCCATTGAGGCATTGATCGGGATCGGGCTCATATAGGGCCCCATCAGGCCGCTCACAAAAGCCATCGGCAGCAGTGCGGCAATCACCGTGAGCGTGGCCAAGATCGTTGGGCCGCCCACTTCATCGACGGCAGCAGGAATGATCTTGCGCAGCGGCGTATCGGGCGATATTGCACGATGTCGATGGATGTTTTCGACCACCACGATGGCGTCATCAACCAAGATGCCAATCGAAAAAATCAACGCAAAGAGCGACACCCGATTGAGCGTAAAGCCCCATGCCCACGAGGCAAACAGCGTGGCCGTGAGCGTGAGCGCCACAGCAATCCCCACGATGGCCGCCTCGCGTCGGCCCAGCGCAACGAACACCAACGCTACCACCGAGGCGGTGGCAAACAGCAGCTTCTGGATCAGCTTGAGCGCTTTGTCGTTGGCTGTTTCGCCGTAGTTGCGCGTGATGCTCACCTCAACGTCTGCCGGGATCACCGTGTTCTTGAGTTCATCGACGCGCTGCACCAGTGCCCGCGCCACATCCACCGCGTTCTCACCCGGTTTTTTGGTGATCGACAGCGTAACGGCGGGGGATTCGAGCGGTGTGGGCGACGACGCTGCGCGCTGGCCAAACCACACATAGCGCGCCGGCGGCAGCGGGCCATCGCTCACCGTGGCTACATCACGCAGATACACCGGCTGCCCGTTGCGCGCGGCCACCACGATGTCGGCCACGGCCTCGGCGCTGTCTAAAAACGGCCCTGATTCGATCGACACACTCTGGTTGCCGGCCACCGTTTCGCCCAACGGCAGGCCCAGATTTGCGCCTTGCAGCACGCCGCGCAAATCGGCCACCGTAACGCCATGCCCGCGCATGCGCTCGGCATCGATCGCCACATTGATCGCCCGCCCCGGCCCGCCGATGGTGTTCACATCGCGGGTGCCCGGCACACGCTTGAGCTCAAGCTCCATCGCATGCGCCACACGTTCGAGATCAAAAGCACTGCCGGCCTCTGCGGCACTTGGGCGGCCATGCAGCGTGAGCGACACGATGGGCACATCGTCGATCCCCTTGGGTTTGATGATCGGCTCACCCACGCCCAGGCCCGGCGGCAGCCAATCGCGATGCGCAGCCACCGTATCGTGCAGCCGCACCACCGCCTCGCTGCGTGGCACGCCCACCTTGAACTGCACCGTGAGCACCGCCATGCCAGGGCGCGACAGCGACATCACATGCTCAACCCCCGGCATGCGCGAAAACACCTGCTCGGCCGGCACCGCCACCGATTGCTCCACCTGCTTGGCCGATGCGCCTGCAAACGGCACGATCACATTGGCCATCGTTACATCGATCTGCGGCTCTTCTTCGCGCGGCGTCACCATCACCGCAAACACACCGAGCAACAGCGCCACCAGCGCCAGCAGCGGCGTGATGCTCGCGCTCAAAAAATAGCGCGCGATACGGCCCGAAACACCCAGGTGTGCGGGCGCCTCATTGGCAGAGGGGGCATCGTGCGGGCCGGGCGAGAGATCGTTCATGGGTGCGTTCCGGTTTGCGAAAACAGCAAGCAACTCAGTGTGAGGATGCGGGCAGCGTGGCGCGGGCCGCAGCCACGGGGTCCAGCGCCACAGCGTCGCCCGCCGACACCCCCGCCAGGATCTCGACGAAATCGCCCTCGATCCGCCCCAGCCGCACCTGCCGCAAACGCGCCGCGCCTTGCGGCGTCATCACATACACAGCGCTCATCTCGCCGCGCTGCACCACCGCGCGTGTTGGCACCTGCATCCGCCCACCTGCAGCACCACCCGCAGCACCACCCGCTGCACCACCCGCTGCACCACCCGCTGCACCACCCGCGAGTGCCAAACGCACCCGCGCCACCAGCCCTGGCACCACTGCGGCAGGCTGCGGCGGCAGCGCAATGCGCACCGTTGCGCTGTGCGTGCCGGCATCAAGCGCGGGCAGCACCGTTACCCGGCTGATCGTCTGGCGGCGCGTATCGGCGGGCAATATGCCCAGCTCAATCACCGCCGGTGCGGCGCGATCCAGGCGCACTGCCACCGATTCGGGCAGCGATGCCGTCACCCGCAATGCTGCGGGGTCGTACACCTGTGCCAGCACCATCCCCGGCGCGGCCACATCCCCCACCGACACCGGCACCTGAGCCACCCAACCGGCATAAGGCGCTTTCACCGTGAAATACCCCGCCTGCACCTGCGTTGCAGCTGCTTGTGCCTGCAGCGCACGCGCCTGGGCGCTGGCAGCAGCAAACTGTGCCTGAGCGTGATCGAGCGCGGCTTGGCTCAAATAATTCTTGGCACGCAAATGCTGCGCGCGCTCAAGATCGGCACGTGCAGCCGTCAACAACGCCTGAGCCTGTGCCACCTGCGCCTGGCTGCCTGCCACCTGCTGCGCAGCCAATGCCGGATCGATGCGCATCAGCACCTGCCCCGCCTGCACGCGATCACCCGCATGCACAGCCACCTCGGTGATGCGTCCGCTCACCTGAGCCGCCACCCGGCTGTCGCGCAACGCCTCAACCGTGCCGTCCACCACATAACCCTCGCCTTTGCGAGCGGGCTGCACCACATACGTGCTCAGGGCTGACGCCAGCGGGGTGGATGTCGCCGCGGATGCAGGCTGCGCCGGCTCGCGGCCCTGTGCTGAACCAAGCGCGAGCATCCCCCAAATCACAACAAACGTAGGCAGGCGTGTTGAGGCGTTCATGGTGTGTCTGTATCGCAAGAGGTGTTTTATGATCATAATATAACCATATGGCTATAGACGCAAGTGAGGCAAAGGTTATGCTCGCGCACCCCTGTTCCAACGCTTCAACCACCACCATGCAGTCTCTCGACGACCGTGCGCTTGAGCAGATCGCCGAATACTTTCGGGCGCTCTCTGAGCCCTTGCGCCTGAAAATCCTCAACGCACTGCGTGATGGGCCACGCAACGTGAGCGATCTCACTGATCTGCTGGGATGCAGCCAGGCCAACGTATCCAAACACCTCACGGTGCTGACAAAAATCGGGCTCACCGAGCGCGAATCGCGTGGCAACTGCGTTTACTACCGCATGGCCGATGAGCGCACCTATCAACTGTGCGATCTCGTCTGCGGGCAGATCTCTGAGCGCCTGATGGCGCAGGTGCGTCTGATGGGGCGCGATCCTGGTTGACGATGGCTTAAACACTTAAACAGGCAGCCACGGGCCTTGCGCGGGTATAAAAAAACCCGATCCGCACGAGGCGAACCGGGTTGATGGCTCAGGCGCGCAGGCAGCTGCGCCGAGATTATTGAGACGCTTGCGCCGCAGGGGCAGCAGCAGCCTTGCGGCGTGCCACGGTTGAGAGCTCGCTGGCCACGCGCTTGGTGCTCGTTACGTCGAGTTTTTGATTGATGCTCAGGGCATCGTAGCCGGCGGTGTCGGCAATCTTCACACGGATCAGCCCGGCAGGGCCATGCAGATCAGCCACGCGTGCCACCGGGTTTTTGATCGTCACGGTGTAGACGCTCTTGGCAGACGGATCTTTGGCCGGCGCTATGTTCAGCGAGTCGGCATAGCGCGTCAGCACCAAGCTGCCCACCTTGATCTTGGCGAGGTTTTTCACCTCCTCGCCCACCTCGATCACGGTTTGCTCACCTTTCGGATAAGCCAGCGTGAGGGTGCGGGCTGATGTATCGACGGCAACGACGCGCGACGTCACCTTGGCGTTGTGCACGCCGGCGATGGTTGCGGATGTGGCCGTGGCCGATGCTGCCGCAGGCTCGGCAGCCTGAACGCTCAACGCGCCCAACGAGAGCGCGCACACAACAAAAGGCAGAGTGGTGAATTTGAACGAACGCAAGGCGGGCTCCTCAGAGGTTGAAGGGATGATCGCAAAGGCCGCCCGATACAACGCACTGGCGGCACCGGCCAATCTAGCACCAGGGAACCCGGCGTGCCAGTGCGTGGCCTGCCGCTTTGCCTCGTTCGCAACACTGCGGGTGTGCACTTGTCGACAAGCGCTGCGCCCGGTGCGCGGTGTGTCGTTTTAATACTCGCCGCCGTAGCTGCCCGGGGCGAGGTTTTCAAACTTCGTGTTGGGTTTCAAGAAGGCCAGCTTCACCGTGCCCACCGGGCCGTTACGCTGCTTGCCGATGATGATTTCGGCAATGCCTTCCTCTTTGCTCTCTTTGTTGTAGTACTCATCGCGATAGATGAACATGATCACATCGGCGTCTTGCTCGATGGCGCCCGATTCACGCAGATCGCTCATCATCGGTCGCTTATCGGGGCGGGTTTCAACGCTGCGGTTGAGCTGCGACAGTGCGATCACCGGGCACTGCAACTCCTTAGCCAGCGCCTTGAGCCCGCGCGAAATCTCGCCGATCACCGTCGCGCGGTTTTCTTCGTTGCTGCTCGATCCGCTCATGAGCTGCAAATAGTCGACGATGATCAGGCCCAGCGTGCCGCCAAAGCGGCGTGCCAGCCGGCGCGAGCGCGCACGCAACTCATTAGGCGACAGCGCTGGTGTTTCGTCGATAAAAACGTGGGCCGATTTGAGCTGCTCTACAGCATCACTCAGCCGCCCCCACTCTTCGTCTTGCAGCGCACCCGTGCGCAGCCGCTGCTGGTTAATGCGGCCCAGCGAACCCACCATCCGCAGCGCCAGTTGCGACGCCCCCATCTCCATCGAAAACACCGCCACCGGCAAGCCTTCACTCACGGCCACGTTCTCGCCGATGTTGAGTGCAAACGCTGTTTTACCCATCGAAGGGCGCGCCGCCAAGATGATCAGATCGCCCTTTTGCAGGCCGGCGGTCATGCGGTCGAGATC
>CAZUCW010000065.1:0-14421 GCA_964618825.1 uncultured Aquabacterium sp. | reverse complement strand
TCGTAATTTTTGCATCATCGCTCATATAGACCATGGGAAATCCACGCTCGCCGATCGTTTGATTGAGATCACTGGCACTTTGACGAAGCGCGATATGGAGAGCCAGGTGCTCGATTCGATGGATATCGAGCGTGAGCGCGGCATCACGATCAAGGCGCAGACCGCCGCGCTGCAATACAAAGCACGCGATGGCAAGGTCTACAACCTGAACCTGATTGATACCCCGGGGCACGTCGATTTCAGCTACGAGGTGAGTCGCTCGTTGTCGGCGTGCGAGGGGGCGCTGTTGGTGGTTGATGCCAGCCAGGGTGTCGAGGCGCAAACCGTGGCCAACTGCTACACCGCGCTCGATTTGGGTGTTGAGGTGGTGCCGGTGCTCAATAAGATGGATCTGCCTCAGGCAGACCCCGATAACGCGAAGGCAGAGATTGAGGATGTGATCGGTATCGACGCGGGTGATGCAATTCCGTGTTCGGCCAAAACGGGCTTGGGTATTGACGACATTCTTGAGGCAGTGATCACACGCATGCCACCGCCCCGAGGCAATCCTGAAGGCCCGCCACGGGCGATGATCATCGACGCTTGGTTTGATAACTACGTTGGCGTGGTGATGCTGGTGCGTGTGGTTGATGGCCAGATCGGCAAGGGTGAACGCATCCGCCTGATGGCTACCAATTCGGTTTACGGCATTGAGCACCTGGGCGTTTTTACGCCCAAGAGCGAGAACCGCGATGCGCTCAAGGCGGGCGAAGTGGGTTTTGTGATCTGCGGCATCAAAGAGCTTGCCGCTGCCAAGGTGGGCGATACGATCACCCTCGAAAAAAAATTGCCCAACAACGCAGGCCCAGCAACTGAGCCGTTGCCTGGCTTTAAAGAGATTCAACCGCAGGTTTTTGCTGGCCTTTATCCCACCGAAGCCAGCGAATACGATCAGCTGCGTGATGCGCTCGAAAAGCTCAAGCTCAACGACAGCTCGTTGCGTTTCGAGCCCGAGGTGAGCCAGGCGCTGGGTTTTGGTTTTCGCTGCGGTTTTCTCGGGCTACTGCACATGGAGATCGTGCAAGAGCGCCTTGAGCGCGAGTTCGATCAAGATCTGGTAACGACCGCGCCCAGCGTGGTTTACGAGGTTGAGCTCAACGATGGCAACGTGATCGAGGTAGAGAACCCGAGCAAGATGCCTGAGCTGGGGCGCATCCGCGAGATCCGTGAGCCCATCGTTACGGTGCATCTGTATATGCCGCAGGATTACGTGGGTGTGGTGATGACGCTGGCCAACCAAAAGCGCGGCATCCAACTCAACATGGCTTATCACGGCAAGCAGGTGATGCTTACCTACGAGCTGCCGCTGGCCGAGATCGTGCTTGATTTCTTTGACAAACTGAAATCGGTGAGCCGCGGCTATGCCTCGATGGATTACGAGTTCAAAGAGTACCGTGCGGCCGATGTGGTGAAGGTCGACATTTTGATCAACGGAGATCGCGTCGACCCGCTGGCAATGATCGTGCACCGATCACAGAGCCAGTTCAGAGGGCGCGCCGTGGCGGCCAAGATGCGCGAGCAGATTCCGCGTCAGATGTACGACGTGGCGATTCAGGCGGCCATTGGCGCCAACATCATTGCCCGCGAGAACATCAAGGCGTTGCGCAAAAACGTGCTGGCAAAATGCTACGGCGGCGATATCACCCGCAAGCGCAAGTTGCTTGAAAAGCAAAAAGCCGGCAAGAAACGCATGAAGCAAATTGGCTCCGTCGAGGTGCCCCAAGAAGCGTTTTTGGCCATCCTTCAAGTCGACGATTGACCTATCGAATGAGCACAATTACCGGACTGTTGTACGGCGCCCTGTTGGTGTATTTGGGGGGCTGGTATGTGGGTAAGTGGAATGGCAATTTTTCGTTGCTGTTGCTGATCCTCTCGGTGGTGACTTTTGTCTACTGGCTGGCCGAGCGTTTTGTGTTTTTGCCGCAGCGTCAGCGGGCGGCTTCGGCACTTGAATCGGGCGACGCTGCACGGCGTGCCGAGTTGAGCCGCCAGGGCATCACACAGGTGGATGGCAATGTCGAAGAGGCCAAGCGAAAGGTGCTTGAGCAGCCTTGGTGGCTCGATTGGACGGCGGGGCTTTTCCCGGTGATCATCGCGGTCTTTTTGTTGCGTTCTTTCTTGTTCGAGCCGTTCAAGATCCCGTCGGGGTCGATGATTCCTACGTTGCTGGTGGGCGATCTCATCTTGGTGAACAAGTTCCACTACGGCGTTCGGTTGCCGGTTATCAACAAAAAAATCATTGCCAATCACGACCCTCAGCGCGGTGATGTGATGGTGTTTCGGTACCCCAGCGACACGAGCGTCGATTACATCAAGCGTGTGGTAGGCGTGCCGGGTGATCGCGTGGCTTATCTCAACAAGCGCCTCACAATCAACGGCCAGCCCGTGCCGATGCAATCTCTGCCCGAGTATTACGACAGCGGTTTGATGAGCTACTTTCAGCAGTTTTCTGAGCAGCTGGGCACGACAGAGCATCGCATCCTGAACAATAAAAACAGCAGCCCAGGCTATTGGATAGGCGTGGAGTCTTTTGCCTTTAAAGAAAATTGTCACTACAGCCTCGAAGGTGTCGAGTGCGTGGTGCCGCCCGGGCATTACTTCATGATGGGCGACAACCGGGACAACTCTCAGGATTCACGTTATTGGGGTTTTGTGCCCGACGAAAACATCGTGGGTAAGGCGTTTTTCATCTGGATGAATTTCTCGGATATCAAGAGAATCGGTTCGTTTCACTGACAACGGTGCATAGGAGTGCGTGCATGATTCTTCGTGTTTCAGCGTCTGCTACCCAGCCTTGCGGGGCCGCACGGCAAAGAGGGGTTACCTTGTTTGGCTTGATGTTCTGGGCCATTTTCTTGGGGTTCTTCTCGCTGGTGGTGATGAAGGTGCTTCCAACCATCAGCGAGTATTCGACGATTCAGCGTGCGGTGAACAAGATCGCGCAAGATGGCGCGAGCAGCGTGGCTGAAGTGCGAGCGGCGTTCGAGAAGCAGAAATCGGTGGAGTACGGGATTTCAATTTCGTCGAAAGATCTCGAGATCAGCAAAGACAACGGCAAGGTTGTTATCAAGTTTGCTTACGACCGAGAAATCGAGCTGATGGATCCGGTGTATCTCGTGATCAAGTATCACGGGCAGTCGAAGTGATGGGTAAAGAAGGGACGCGGGCAGGCAGTTTGGCTCCCGCGAAGCGATGCTGGTAACGCCTGGCCTGGATGCGCTGCAGCAGCGTTTGGGGTATCGATTTAAAGATGTAGCGCTTTTGGCGCGTGCCCTGACGCACAAGAGCTTTGGGCTGGATAACAACGAGCGGCTCGAGTTTCTTGGCGATGCGGTGCTGAATCTTGCCGTTTCGGGGCTGTTGTTTGGCCGTTTTGAGCACAGCGACGAAGGGGGCCTGACGCGTGTGCGTGCGCATTTGGTGCGGCAGGATATGTTGCACCGCGTGGCGCTGCAGCTTGATCTGCCGGCCGTGCTGCGCATGAGCGAGGCCGAGGCCAAAGGGGGCGGGGCGCAGCGCCCATCAATGCTGGCCGATGCGGTTGAGGCTGTGATCGGTGCGCTGTATCTTGAGGCAGGTTTTGAGCCCGCACGCGATCTGGTTGTGCGGCTGTTTGAGCCCATCGTGGCGCAGACACAGCTTGAGGTGTGGGGCAAAGACCCAAAGACCGAGCTGCAAGAGTGGCTGCAGGCGCGCAAGCGTCCGGTGCCCGAATACCGCATTGCTTCTACGCACGGTAAGGCGCACGATCAAACGTTTGTGGTTGAGTGCCGGATCGCGGCATTCGCGATACAACAAACCGGGCGGGGGCGCTCTCGCCGTGCGGCCGAGCAGGACGCAGCGCGCCAGGCGTTGGCAAGTCTGAAACTGAAAGATGAGGCAGCGTCATGACCGCACAGCATGATCACAACACACCGAGTGGCGATGCCGAATCGCCTGAGCAGCGCTGCGGTCTGGTGGCCATTGTGGGTCGACCGAACGTGGGCAAATCAACCTTGCTCAATGCGCTGGTGGGGCAGAAGGTGTCGATCACCTCACGCAAGGCGCAGACCACCCGGCATCGCATCGTGGGCATCCGCACTGAGGGGGATGCGCAGTTTATGTTTGTCGATACGCCGGGCTTTCAGACGCGCCATGCGGCGGCGCTTAACCGCACGCTCAATCGCACGGTGCATGCGGTGCTGGCGGATGTCGATGTGGTGCTGTTTGTGGTTGAGGCCGGCAAGTTTGGTGCAGTCGATGAGCAGGTGCTCGAGTTGCTGACGGCGCCGGGCATGCAGGGCAAGGCGGTGATTTTGATTGCCAATAAGCTCGACACGATCAAGCGCCGCTCTGATCTGGCGCCGTGGTTGTTGCAGATGCAGCAGCGCCATGCTTTTGCTGAATTTGTGCCGCTGTCAGCCACACATGAATCGGATGTGCAACGGTTGCTTGCCATCGTGCGGCCTTATTTGCCGCAGCAGGCCTGGTGGCACGATGAAGATGCGCTCACAGATCGCAATGAGCGTTTTCTGGCCAGCGAGATCATTCGCGAAAAGCTCTTTCGGCTCACAGGCGATGAGCTGCCTTACACCTCGACCGTGGTGATCGATGAGTTCAAAGAAGAGGGTGCGCTGCGGCGCATTTCGGCATCGATCGTGGTGGAGCGCGATGCCCATAAGGGCATGGTGATTGGCGATAAGGGCGAGCGGCTCAAGCGTATCGGTTCTGAGGCGCGGCAGGATCTTGAGCGCCTGATGGACGCGCGGGTGTTTCTTGAGCTGTGGGTGAAGGTGCGCTCGGGCTGGGCCGACGACGAGGCGCACCTGCGCACTTACGGCTACGAGTGAACGTGGCTGCGGCGCGTACATCTGGTGCGCGGGCTGCGCTTGGCCGTGCGCACACCGCCGAGGCGGCGTTTGTGCTGCATCACTACGATTGGAGTGAGTCCAGCCTGATTCTTGATTTGTTTACTCGCGAGCATGGCCGCGTGGCGGTGGTGGCCAAGGGGGCCAAGCGGCCTTATTCACAGTTGCGTGCGGTGTTGTTGCCGTTTCAGCGTTTGAGTGTGAGCTTTGGGCGGCAGCGGGGTGAGCAGGCCGAGGTGCAAACC
The DNA here is from genome assembly GCA_964618825.1 of uncultured Aquabacterium sp. Classification (GTDB taxonomy): domain Bacteria; phylum Pseudomonadota; class Gammaproteobacteria; order Burkholderiales; family Burkholderiaceae_C; genus Aquabacterium. Next base: position 9,290 of record CAZUCW010000065.1, on the reverse strand, counting down.
TTGCGATCAGCTGAGTGGCAAGGCGGGGGGCTGGTGCTGGGTGGTGGTGCCATGCTTTCGGGCTTTTATCTCAATGAGTTGCTGATGAAGCTGCTCGTGCGCAACGATGCGCATCCGGTGCTGTTTGATGCGTATGCCCACACGCTGCCTGGGTTGGGTGCGCGCGATGCGATGCAGGTGCAGGCAGCGTTGCGGTCTTTTGAGCTGGTGCTTTTGCGTGAGCATGGTGTGTTGCCAGCGCTTGATCAGGTAACGCAGACGCTGCAGCCGCTGGCCGATGATCGTGCCTATGTGTTGCTGCCCGAGGTGGGTATGGCGCTGGCGCGCACGGGCGATGAGGATGTCGCTTTGCCGGGTGTGCAGGCCGCACTGTGGCGATCGATTGAGCGCGCGCTGGCGCAGCATGAGTGGGGCGCGTTGCAGCGGTTGTGCGCGCTGGCGCTGGGTGAGCTCAAGGGGTTGCTGCGCGGGTTGGTTCAATATCATCTGGGGCACCAAACCCTGAGCACGCGGCAGTTGATGATCGAGCTCGCTCAAACCTGATCCACCCAACGTTTTTTTGCCATGAATCCTCTGATCGCCGCACATGTTATGGGCCGTGATGGCCGCACCGCTTTGTCGGTTAACGTCAACAAGGTGGCGCTGCTGCGCAACACGCGGCACTTGGGCATTCCGAGCGTTATGCGTGCCGCCACGCTGTCGCTGCAGGCAGGAGCGCAGGGCATCACGGTGCATCCGCGTCCTGATGAGCGGCACATTCGCGGCAGCGATGTGTTTGAGTTGGCTGATTTGATGCGCGCGTGGCCTCAGGCTGAATACAACATCGAGGGCAATCCGTTTCATAACCTGATGGATTTCGTGCGGCAGGTGCGTCCGCATCAGGCGACGTTTGTGCCCGATACCGTGGGGCAATTCACTTCGGATCACGGCTGGAGCCTGCCGGCGGATATCGAGCGCTTGCGTCCGGTGATCGACGAGGCGCGGGCGTTGGGGGTGCGGGTGAGCTTGTTTATGGATCCGACCCCCGAGGCGATGGCGCATGCACGTGCCGCAGGTGCTGATCGCGTTGAGCTCTATACCGAGGCCTATGCGCGTGCGCACGGCACCCCCGATGAAGCAGCCACGCTGGCGCGTTACGCTGAGGCGGCGCGGGCTGCGCTGGCTGCGGGGCTTGAGGTGAACGCGGGCCATGATCTGAGCCGCGAGAACCTCACCGATTTTTTGCGTGCCGTGCCCGGTGTGAGCGAGGTGTCCATCGGCCACGCACTGATTGCCGATGCGCTTGAGCTGGGCTACACCGAAACCGTGCGCGATTACCAGCGCTGCATTCAGCGGGCTTTTGGATGATGGGGTGATCCATATCTCTTGCCTGCAAATCTAACCTCACACCTCACACCTCACACCTCACACCCAACCATGACGACTTCTGCTGCTTCTGTTCATTCGCCTGTGGTGCTCGATGTGGCGGGCCTGGCGCTCAATGCCGACGATCGGCGCCGCCTGCAGCATCCGCTCACGGGTGGTTTGATCTTGTTTGCGCGCAACTGGGCCAGCCGAGCGCAATTGATTGAGCTGTGTGCCGAGATCAAGGCGCTGCGCCCGGATGTGTTGATTTGCGTGGATCACGAAGGTGGCCGCGTGCAGCGCTTCAAGAACGATGGTTTTACGCATTTGCCGCCGATGCGGGCCTTGGGTGAGCTGTGGATGCAAGAGGCGCTCACCGCTACCGATGCCGCTACGGCCTGTGGCTATGTGCTTGGTGCAGAGTTGCGCGCTTGCGGGGTTGATCTCAGTTTTACGCCGGTGCTTGATCTCGATTACGGCGAGAGTTCGGTGATTGGTGACCGCGCTTTTCACCGCGATCCGCGCGTGGCCACGCTGCTGGCCAAGAGTTTGATGCACGGGCTGCTGCTGTCGGGCATGGCCCATTGCGGCAAGCATTTTCCGGGGCACGGCTTTGTTAAAGCCGATTCGCACACCGAAGTGCCGGTGGACAAGCGCAGCCTCAAGGCCATTCTTGCGGATGACGCCAAGCCGTATGAGTGGCTCAGCACCGCGCTTGCCAGCGTGATGCCAGCCCATGTGATCTACCCCAAGGTCGACAGCGCGCCGGCGGGTTTTTCAAGGCGTTGGCTGCAAGATATTTTGCGCACTGAGTTGGGCTTTACGGGCGCAATCTTTAGCGACGATCTGAGCATGGAAGGGGCCAGCGTGGCCGGCAACCACACGCAAGCTGCACTGGCGGCGCTCAATGCGGGCTGCGATCTGGTGCTGCTGTGCAACCAATCGCTCAATGGCGGCCAGCCGGTCGATGCGCTGCTCGATGGCCTGGATCGCGCTCTGGCGCGTGGGCAGTGGCAGGCTGATCCGCTCAGCGAATCGCGCCGCCTCGATCTGTTGCCTCAAACCGCACCGCTCACCTGGGATGAGCTGATGTTGCACGCGCCTTATATGCAAGCGCTGACGCGGTTGCCTTGATGGCCATTGCGGTGGGCGCAGGCGCGCGCCTGGGCACGCGCACAGGTTTGCTCATGCCCATGCAGCCCTGAGGCTCACTTTGCCAACAGATCTTGCGTTTCGGGGTGGCGTTTCAGGTAGGCCTGCACGTATGAGCACACGGGCCTGATCGTGTGGCCTTGTGCGCGTGCCCAGCTCAGCGCCGTGGCCACCAGCGCGGCAGCGATGCCGCGGCCCTCGAGTGCAGTGGGCACAACGGTGTGCGTCATGGCCATCACGGTGCCGTCAAGCTCGTAATCGGCGCGGCACAGCAGGCCCTCAATGGTGGTCTCGAACCGTTGCTGGGCAGGGTTGTGGATGATGTCGAAGCGGGTAGGGGGCAGCGTCATGATGATCCTCGAGCGTGGGGCTTTAACCGTATATCGAAACGACTTGATAGCCGTAGGCCGCCAGCGTGCCATCGGGCGCCCACAGGGCTGAACGCTCGTTGACGTAGCCCTCGCGCACGGCGAGCGCTTCTTTGTCGACACGCCACCAGCCCTGTGCTGCCACGCCAGGGCGCAGCGGGCGCAACTCAAGCGCCCACGATACCGAGCTGGCCGGCGCGGGGCCGCTCAAGCGGCTGAGTGCAGGCGTGGGGGCTGCGTCGGCAAACATCACGGCGAGCACCTCATCAAGATGCGCCGTGCGTGGGTCGATCTCGCCATCGTGCAGCCGCATATAAAAACTCGTCTCCCAACCGCTGCCGCCCATATAAGGCAGCGAGCCCTGTGCCAGGCGAAAGTCGATATGTTGCGTGAAAGCCGGCGTGAGGCCGGGGATGTAGGGCAAAGGGGTGAGGGATTCTGGCGCGGCGGGCAAGGCGGGCATCTCGGGCTCGAGCGCGGGCAGGCGGCTGTCGCGCGGGCTGCCAAACACGCCCACGAACACGGCAGCCATCTCACCGTTTTGCCGCAGCGTGGCTTGCACCTGCCGCACGTTTTTACCCTCGCGCAAGGTGTGCACCTCGATCTCGCCCGTGCCTGCGCCCATCGGGCCGATAAAGTTGGTTTGCAGCGCACGCAAAGCTACATCGGCGGGCCATGCGGCGCCGGCAATATCGCGCATGGCCTGCACGGCCAACGCGGCCATCAAACCACCAAACACCGTGCGCCCCTGCTGCCAGCAGGCGGTTACCGGAAAACGCATCGTCTGCCCCTGCACTTGGCGTTGTTGCAGTAGCGCATACAGGTGAACGGTGGCGGCATTGGGCATGGCGAGATCCTTTGGTTTTGCCGCGCGAGAGCCGGTGTGGCAAACGCGGTTTGCAGATTTCGGGCACATTATCGAACGATCGTGCTTTTTTTGCCGGCCCTTTGCTGATCCCCCGAAAAATCGCCCCACTAACCCCTTCCACCACCCCTTGTAAAACATGCCGATGAACGCTGCTGCACCGTCTGCCTATCACCCCCGCCGCGTAGCGCGCAGCCAGTTTGTCAAGGTGCGCACGCTCAATATGCACCTGCACACCTGGGGCGACGCGAGCCTGGTGACGCCCGAGCGAGCGCCTGTGGTGATGGTGCATGGCTGGATGGATGTGGGCGCGTCGTTTCAGTTTGTGGTGGATGCGTTGGCGCATGATCGCTACGTGATCGCGCCCGATTGGCGGGGGTTTGGCCTCACGCAAGGCCTGGTGGCCGACAACTTCTGGTTTGGCGATTACCTGGGTGATCTCGATGGCCTGCTCGATGCGTTGGGCCTGGGCTCACCCGAGCAGCCCATCGACCTTGTGGGCCACAGCATGGGCGGCAATATCGCCATGATCTACGCCGGCGTGTGCCCAACGCGTATTCGCACCTTGATCAACCTTGAAGGCTTTGGCATGCCGCGCACCGATCCCAAAGACGCGCGCGGGCGTTATGCGGGGTGGCTGCATCAACTCAAGAACCCTGTGGCGCTGAAGGATTACGACAGCCTCGATGCCGTGGCCGCGCGCATGCAAAAAAACAACCCGCGCCTGCCACTCGACCGCGCCCGCTGGCTCGCCAACCACTGGGCACACCGCACTGAGGCGGGCCGCTGGGTGATCAACGGTGATCCGGCCCACAAGCGGCTCAACCCACAGCTCTACCGGGTTGAAGAAGCGCTGGCGTGCTGGGCGGCGATCACCGCACCGATGTTGGTGGTTGAGGCCAGCATCGACGAAACCCCGCGCTGGTGGGGCAATGCCTACCCCCGCAGCGAGTTTCATGAGCGGCTCGAGGTGGTGCCCGATGCGCGTTGCGCCACGGTGCAAGATGCGGGCCACATGCTGCACCACGATCAGCCACAAGCGCTGGCCGAGTTGCTCGAAAACTTCTGGGCCGACGCCGTTTGAGCGCTGCGCTGGCCGTGTGTCGCGTGAGAAAATGTTCGGCTTCACTGCGGCTCGACCGAGCCGGCTAAGGACACCGAACATGGACATCGAACACATCAACGCCCTGGGCACCCAACTGGCCGACCTCACGCAGCGCACCCAAGATCTTCGGAGGTATCTTTAACTGGGATGAAAAATCCCGCCGCCTCGCAGAGGTTAACGCCGAGCTCGAAGATCCTTCCGTCTGGAACGATCCCAAACGCGCCCAGGCCCTGGGCCGCGAAAAAAAATCGCTCGAAGACGTGGTGCTGGTGATCGATTCGCTCACCAGCAATCTGGCCGACAACACCGAGCTCTTCGAGATGAGCAAGGCCGACGACGATCTCGCTGGCCTGCAGGCCATCGCCGACGATGTGGCCCAACTCGCTACGCAGGTCGAAGGGCTTGAGTTCCGCCGCATGTTCAACAACCCGGCTGATCCGAGCAACTGCTTTGTTGACATCCAGGCGGGCGCTGGCGGCACCGAGGCATGCGATTGGGCCGGCATGTTGCTGCGCCAATATCTGCGCTATTGCGAGCGCAAAGGCTTCAAGGCCGAGCTCGAAGATGAAACCCCAGGCGATGTGGCCGGCATCAAGAGTGCCACGATCAAGGTTGAAGGTGATTACGCCTTTGGTTTTTTGCGCACCGAAACCGGCGTGCACCGCCTTGTGCGCAAGAGCCCATTCGATTCGGCGGGGGGGCGCCACACCTCGTTTGCGTCGGTTTTTGTTTACCCCGAAATCGATGATTCGATCGAGATCGACATCAATCCGGCGGATGTGCGCACCGACACTTATCGCGCTTCGGGCGCGGGCGGCCAGCACATCAACAAGACCGATTCGGCGGTGCGCTTGACGCACATCCCTACCGGTATCGTGGTGCAGTGCCAGGACAGCCGCAGCCAGCACAGCAACCGCGATGTGGCGTGGCGCCGGCTGCGCTCGCGCCTGTACGATCACGAGATGCGCAAGCGCATGGAGCAGCAGCAAAAGCTCGAAGACAGCAAGACCGACGTAGGCTGGGGCCACCAGATCCGCTCGTATGTGCTCGATCAGAGCCGCATCAAAGATCTGCGCACCAGTGTTGAAATCTCGAACACCCAAAAAGTGCTCGATGGCGATCTCGACGCCTTTATCGAAGCGAGCCTGAAGCAGGGCGCCTGAGGGGCCCTTGCGTTTTGCACGTTCAACGAATCCAAACCGAAGACACCACCATGATGCGTGAAGGCACCGCTACCCTTGTTCGCCGCGCCGATTACGTCGCCCCGGCTTACTGGATCAAAACCGTTGATCTGACGTTTGATCTCGATCCGGCCAAAACCTTGGTTATCAACAAGATGAGCGTCGAGCGCAACCCGGCGGCGGCTCCCGATGCCTTGCGGCTCGATGGCGAAGAGCTCAACCTCACACGCGTGTTGGTGAACGACGAATCGGTGTCGTTTCGCGTTGAAAACAATCAGCTCGTGCTCGATAACCTGCCCGATGAGCGCTTTACGCTCGAGGTGCGCACCGCCATCGCCCCCGAAAAAAACACCCAGCTCTCGGGGCTCTATACCTCGGGCGGGGGCTTTTTTACGCAGTGCGAAGCGCAGGGCTTTCGGCGCATCACCTATTTTTTGGATCGCCCTGATGTGATGGCCACGTTCAGCGTCACGCTCAAGGCCGATAAGGCCAAATACCCCGTGCTGCTGTCGAACGGCAATTTGGTTGAGGGCGGTGATCTTGATGGCGGGCGCCACTTTGCCAAGTGGCACGATCCGCATCCCAAACCGTGCTACCTGTTTGCGCTGGTGGCTGCCGATCTGGTGGCGCGCGAGCAGCATGTGCGCACGCGATCTGGCAAAGATCACCTGTTGCAGGTGTATGTGCGCCGTGGCGATCTCGATAAAACCGAGCACGCGATGAACTCGCTCATCGCCTCGCTGATTTGGGATGAAGCACGCTTTGGCCTGGCACTTGATCTCGAGCGTTTCATGATCGTTGCAGTGAGCGACTTCAACATGGGCGCCATGGAAAACAAAGGCCTGAACATCTTCAACACGAAGTTCGTTCTGGCCAATCCGGCCACGGCCACCGATGTCGATTACGCCAATATCGAGAGCGTGGTGGGCCACGAATATTTTCATAACTGGACGGGTAACCGCATCACCTGCCGCGATTGGTTTCAGCTCTCGCTCAAAGAGGGCCTCACGGTGTTTCGCGATCAAGAGTTCAGCCAGGATATGGCCGGCAGCCCCTCGGCTCGTGCCGTCAAGCGCATTGAAGATGTGCGTCAACTGAGGCAGTTTCAGTTTCCTGAAGATGCCGGCCCGATGGCGCATCCGGTGCGCCCCGACAGCTATCTGGCGATCGACAACTTTTATACCGCCACGGTGTACGAAAAAGGCGCCGAGGTGGTGCGCATGATGCACACCCTGGTGGGCCGTGAGGGCTTTGCCAAAGGGATGGCGCTGTACTTCGAGCGCCACGATGGCCAAGCCGTAACGTGTGACGACTTTGCCCAGGCGATTGCCGATGCCAACCCCGATAGCGCGCTGGCGCAGCACCTCGATGCCTTCAAGCGCTGGTATGCCCAGGCTGGCACGCCGCGCGTCAAGGCGCGTGGCAGCTACAACGCCGAAGAGCGCACCTACACGCTCACCTTGAGCCAGCACTGCGCGGCCACATCGGGCCAGCCGAGCAAGCAGCCCTTTGTGATCCCCGTGTCGGTGGGGCTGCTCACGCACGATGGCTGCAACCACCTGCTGCATATGGCTGGCGAGCTGATGCCGGGGGCGAGCCAGCGGGTGCTGGTGCTCACTGAGGCCGAGCAGAGCTTTACGTTCATTCATGTGCCGGGCGTGCCCGTGCTGTCGTTGCTGCGGGGCTTCTCGGCGCCGGTGGTGCTCGATATCGAGGCCAGCGATGACGATCTTTTCACGCTGTTGGCGCACGACGAAGATGCATTCAACCGCTGGGAGGCCGCCCAGCAGCTGGCGCTGCGTCGCATGCTGGGGGCGGTGTCTGGCTCAGGCCATATCGAGCTGGATGCGCGCTATATCGATGCGTTGCGCCATGTGTTGCGCCACCATGATCTCGACGCGGCCTTTAAAGAGCTGGTGCTGACGTTGCCCAGCGAGGGCTACGTGGCCGAGCAGCTTGAGGTGGTCGATCCGCAGCGCATTCACCACGTGCGCGAGGCCATGCGCCGCCAACTGGCCCATGCGCTGCACGATGATTGGGCCGCCGCTTTTGAGGCGCATCAGCGGCTGGGCGCATATTCGCCCGACCCCGTGAACGCGGGCCGGCGTGCGCTGGCCAATCTGGCGCTGTCGCAACTGGTGCTTGATTCGACGCTGCGCGGCAACCCGGTGTGGCCGGGCCGTGCCTATCAGCGCTTTAAAGAGGCCAACAACATGACCGACCGCCTGGGCGCGTTGTCGGCGTTGGTGCAGGCGCACCACGAGTTGGCGCAGCCCGCGCTCGAGCAGTTCCGCGAGTGGTTCAAAGATGAAGCGCTCGTGATCGATAAATGGTTTGCCTTGCAGGCCATGGCGCCCGAGCATGAGGGGCAGGTGTTTGCGCGCGCCAAGGCGCTGCTGAAGCACCCTGATTTCACCTTGCGCACGCCTAACCGCGCCCGCAGCCTGTTGATGGGCCTGTGCCTCATGAACCCGGCGGCATTCCATCGCACCGATGCGGCGGGCTATGTGTTTTGGGCCGAACGCGTGATCGAGATCGACGCCATCAACCCGCAACTTGCTGCCCGTTTGGCGCGCGCACTCGATCGCTGGCGGCAGCTCGCCGAGCCGTATCGCACGGCAGCGCGCGAGGCCATTGGCCGTGTGGCTGCGCGCACCGAGCTGTCCGACGATGTGCGCGAGATCGTTACGCGCGCGCTGCAAGATTGAATCCCTATAAACCGTGAGCCCATCATGAGCAAACAAGTTAGCCTCACCCAATACCTGATTGAGCAGCAGCGCGAAGAAGAGCGCATTCCTTCGCAGCTGCGCCTGTTGATCGAAGTGGTGGCACGCGCATGCAAGCGCATCGCCATCAACGTCAACAAAGGCGCTCTTGGCGATGTGTTGGGCACCGCCGGCACCGAAAACGTGCAAGGCGAAGTCCAGAAAAAACTCGATGTGATCGCCAATGAGGTGCTGATTGAGGCCAACGAGTGGGGCGGCCATCTGGCTGCGATGGCGTCTGAAGAGATGGACGACATCTACGCCGTGCCCAACCGCTATCCGCAGGGCGAATACCTGTTGCTCTTCGATCCGCTCGATGGCTCGAGCAATATCGATGTGAACGTGTCGATTGGCACCATCTTCTCGGTGCTCAAGCATTGCGATGGCTGCACGGTGTCGGCAAACAGCTTCTTGCAGCCCGGGGTGGCGCAAGTGGCTGCGGGCTATTGCGTTTATGGCCCGCAAACCACGCTGGTGCTCACCGTGGACAACGGCGTGGCGATGTTCACG
>CAZUCW010000064.1:0-14458 GCA_964618825.1 uncultured Aquabacterium sp. | reverse complement strand
CAGGCCTTCGGCTTCGAGTTGGGCGACGATGGCCTTGCGGGCCACGAATCGATCCAGCCCACGATAGGCCTCGGGAATTTCGCTCAGGTGCGACACCACCTGCGCGTCGAGCGTGAAGATGGTGATCATCGGCAGGCCGTGGCGCAGGCCCACTTGATAGTCGTTGGTGTCGTGTGCCGGGGTGACTTTTACGACGCCGGTGCCGAAGTCCTTGTCCACGTGCTCGTCGGCGATCACGGGCACCAGGCGGCCGGTGATGGGCAGCTTGACCAGGCGGCCGATCAGGTGGGTGTAGCGTTCGTCTTCGGGGTGGACCATGACGGCGGTGTCGCCCAGCATCGTCTCGGGGCGGGTGGTGGCCACCACCAGGGTTTCATCGCTGTCCTCGATGGGATAGCGGATGTGCCACATCGAGCCGTCTTCTTCTTCGCTCTCGACTTCGAGATCAGAGACGGCCGATTTGAGGATCGGATCCCAACTCACCAGGCGCTTGCCGCGGTAGATCAGGCCTTCTTCATACAGGCGCACAAAAGTTTCGACCACCACCTTCGAGAGCTTCTCGTCCATGGTGAAGTATTCGTGCTCCCAGCTCACCGAATCGCCCATGCGGCGCATCTGCCGGGTGATGGTCGAGCCCGATTGCTCCTTCCAGGCCCACACCTGGGCGACAAAGTTTTTGCGGCCCAGATCATGGCGGCTCTGGCCTTTTTCTTGCAGCTGACGCTCCACCACGATTTGTGTGGCGATGCCTGCATGGTCGGTGCCCGGAATCCACAGCGTGTTGTGGCCCAGCATGCGGTGGTAGCGCGTCAACGAATCCATGATGGTCTGGTTGAAGGCGTGGCCCATGTGCAGCGTGCCAGTGACGTTGGGTGGCGGCAGCTGGATGCAAAACGAAGGTTTGGCGGCGTCGAGCGTGGGCTGGTAGAGGCCGCGCTGCTCCCACTCGGGGGCCCAGCGGGCTTCGATCGGGGCGGGGTCAAAAGATTTGGCGAGCTCGGTCATGGGGCGCTAAAGGCGGTTGGAGCAAATGGGGGCTGTCTGCGAGCGAGATTCGGTGAATTCGGCCAGACGGCGAAAGCACGCGATTTTAGGCGGGCATGCCTGGCCAGGCGCGGCGGCGGTGCTGCAGGCTGCTGCCAAGTGAGGGGAGCATCAAGGGGTGGCGCATTTGCTGCTTGAGATTTCTCTTGCTGCGCCGCACAATGGCTTGACAACAATCAGCCCCTGAATGGGCAGATCACAGGCCAGCGACCATGCTCTATAAGTTCAAATCCAAGGCAGCAGGCGACGTCATCATGCTCGGCCCCGACGGAGATCGCCTCTTGCGCTGCCTGGGCCGAGAGCCCGCTGTGCGGGGCGTTTTGTGCGTTGAAGATCTGCCCGCCGCCCTGCAAGCGCTCGAAGCTGCGGTGTTGGCCGAAGAACAGTTGCCCGCAGCGCCAGATGCAATATCCGCCGGGGCGGCTGGGCCTGATGCGGATGTGGCTCGTAGCACGCCCACGCGGGTGTCGTTGCGCCAACGGGCATGGCCGCTGATGGATCTGATCCGGCATGCGCTGGCCGAGCGGCAGGATGTGGTGTGGGGCATATGAATCTGAAATCGAGAATCGCTCTGAAGCAATGGTTTGAACAGCAACCGAACAGTAGCCAAATAGCAGATAGGTGGTGATCCATGCGATTGATCAGCAGTGCCTGGAACGATGGAGCTTTCATCCCCGAGGTGTACGCCGCAGGGCGGCTCGATGCCGGGCAGGTGGGCTTTTCAGACAATCTGAGCCCGCCCTTGGCGTGGTCTGAGGTGCCGATGTCGGCGCGCAGCTTGGTGCTGCTGTGCCAGGATCCTGATTTGCCCAGCGTGAGCACCGACGTCAACCAGCCTGATCGCGAAGTGCCGGCCGATTTGCCGCGCACCGATTTTTTCCATTGGGTGCTGGTTGATTTGCCACCCGTGTTGCGCGAGATCGCTGAGGGCGAGTTCTGCTCCGGATTTACGCCGCGCGGCAAGAGCGGCCCGGCGACACTGCACGGCGCACGCCATGGGCTCAACGATTACACCGGCTGGTTTGCAGGCGATCCCGACAACGCGGGGCAATACTTTGGCTACGACGGCCCGTTTCCGCCCTTCAACGATGCTCGCGTGCATCGCTACATCTTCATGCTCTATGCGCTTGATATCGAGCGTTGCCCGGTTGAGGGGGGGTTCACCGGCTCGCAGGTGCTCGACGCCATGCGTGGGCATGTGCTGGCGCAGGCGTGCCTCACGGGGATCTATACGCTCAACAGTCGCCTTATCGCGGCCTGATCCCGCACCGCCCCGATCTGCATATGCCCAGCCACCCGATCACACGCATTCTGGCGATTCGCCACGGCGAAACAGCCTGGAACGTCGACACCCGGCTTCAGGGGCAGATCGACATCCCGCTCAACGACAACGGGCGCTGGCAGGCACAGCGTTTGAGCCAGGCGCTGGCTGATGAGCCCGTTGATGCCATCTACACCAGCGATCTGCTGCGCGCTCACGAAACAGCCAATCACTTGGCCGAGATGCTGGGGTTGCTGGCACGGCCTGATCCGGGATTGCGCGAGCGCGCTTTTGGGTGTTTCGAGGGTTTCACGCAAACCGAGATCGAATCCAAATGGCCTGATGCCGCCCGGCGTTGGCGGTCGCGCGAGCCCGATTTTGGGCCTGATGGTGGCGAACGGCTCACCGAGTTTTATGCCCGTTGCGTGAACACCGCCGAGCGGTTGGCGCAAGAGCACACGGGCCAGACCATCGTGCTGGTAGCGCACGGCGGCGTGCTTGATTGTCTCTATCGCGCAGCCGCCCGCATCGATCTGCAGGCGCCGCGCACCTGGAAGGTCGCCAACGCCAGCATCAACCGGCTGCTGCACACCCCGCTGGGGCTCAACCTCGTAGGCTGGGCCGACACCACCCACCTCGAACAGATCGGGCTGGACGAAACCTCAGACGGCGTCACGCGCACGCTGCACGTGCAAGACAGCCGCTGCTGAACCGCACCGCGGGGCCGGTGCGCGCGTTCAGCGTCCGTATTTGTCTTCGAAGCGCACGATATCGTCTTCGCCCAGATAGCTGCCCGATTGCACCTCGATGATTTCGAGCGGGATCGTGCCCGGGTTAGCCAGGCGATGGGTTTCGCCCAGGGGGATGTAGGTGGATTGGTTCTCGCCCAGCAACGTCACCTTGTTGCCACAAGTAACCTCGGCGGTGCCGCTCACCACGATCCAGTGTTCGGCGCGGTGGTGGTGCATCTGCAGGCTCAACGTGGCCTTGGGCTTTACCATGATTCGCTTCACCTGAAACCGTGGGCCGGCATCGATCGAGTCGTACCAACCCCAGGGGCGATGCACTCGGCGGTGCAGCGTGCCTTCGTGGCGGCCCTGAGCCTGCAGCGTCGAGACGATCTTCTTCACATCTTGGCTGCGGCTGCGATCGGCTACCAGCACGGCGTCAGGGGTTTCAACCACCACCACGTTGTCGACACCCACGGCGCTCACGAGGCGGCTGGTGGCGTGCACCAGCGTGTTGTGGCTGTCGACCACAAGGGCATCGCCATGCGAGGCATTGCCTTGTGCATCGTGTGGGCTCACCTGCCAGACGGCATCCCACGCGCCCAGATCAGACCATCCTGCGCACAGCGCCACCATGCGCACATTGAACCCGGCTTGCGGCTGTTCGGGGCATTTTTCGAGCACGGCGTAATCCACCGACTCAGAGGGCACTGCCGAAAATTCGGCTTTGCCAGGGCGCACAAACGTGCCATCGGTCTGACGCACGCTCCAGGCAGCGGTTACGGCTTGCGCGATGTCGGGGCGGAAGTGCTGCAGCGCCGCCAGCCAGCGCGAGGCGCGCATCACAAACAGGCCGCTGTTCCAAAAATACCCGCCTTCGGCCAGATAGCGCTGTGCGGTTTCGAGATCGGGTTTCTCGACGAAGGCCGCCACGGCGCGAGCAACATCGCCATCGGTGGCTGAGGTGCGGATATAGCCGTAGCCAGTTTGTGGGCTGTCGGGTTGTATGCCCAGGATCACGATGTCGCCGCTCTCGGCTGCGCGTGCGGCATCACGCACAGCCTGCACAAACGCAGCCTGATCAACCACGGTTTGATCGGCGGGTGCCACCACCATGATCGGATCCTGCCCCTGGGCCACGGCCGCATGAGCGGCCAAAGCCACCGCCGGCGCGGTATTGCGCCCCACCGGTTCGAGCAACAGAGACGACGGCGCCGCACCCTGCTCGCGCAGTTGATCGAGCACCAAAAAACGATGCTCTTCGTTGCCCACCACGCACGGTGCGGCCACATCGACACCCTCGCCAGCAAGCGCCTGCAAACGGGCATGCGCTTGCTGAAACAGGCTCTGGTTGCCCTGCAGCACCAAAAATTGTTTCGGATACAGCGCGCGCGACAGTGGCCACAACCGGGTGCCGGAGCCACCGGCCATGATCACGGGAAGGATGTGCAGGCTCATAAAAAGATCACAGAAGTTGGAAGGAAACGAAAGGCGGAGCGCCGGCGTTTTTATACGCGCTCAATGTGGCCGGCTTGTGGCGCTACCCCTCAAAGCCTTGAGGGTTGTGATGCTGCCAGCGCCATGAATCGGCACACATATCGTCGAGCCCGCGCTGAGCACGCCAGCCCAGCAAGTGTGCGGCTAGCGAGGGATCGGCATAACAAGCCGCCACATCGCCGGTGCGGCGCGGCGCAAAAGCAACGGGCACACGCCGTCCGCTGGCGCGCTCATAGGCCTGAACCACATCGAGCACGCTATAGCCTTGGCCGGTGCCCAGATTAACCGTGAGCGATGCTTGCTGCTCGATCAGATAACGCACAGCTGCCACATGGCCCTCAGCCAGATCGCACACGTGGATGTAATCGCGAACGCCCGTGCCGTCGGGCGTGTCGTAATCGCGCCCGAACACGTTGAGGTGTTCGCGTTTGCCCACAGCCACTTGAGCCACGTAGGGCATCAAGTTGTTGGGGATGCCACGTGGGTCTTCGCCGATCTGCCCACTGGGATGCGCCCCCACCGGGTTGAAGTAGCGCAGATAAGCCACGCGCCAGAGCGGATCGCAGCGCTCAAGTTCGCGCAGAATGTTCTCGCCCATCAGCTTGGTTGAGCCATAGGGATTGGTGCTCGTTAATGGCGCATCTTCGCGGATCGGCAGGCGCTCAGGGCTGCCATACACCGTTGCCGAAGAGCTGAACACCAAGTGCCGCGGCGCGTTTGGTGTTGTGTGCCGCTTGATGGCCTGGGCCACAGCCAGCAGGCCACCCAGATTGTTTTCAAAGTAATCCAGCGGAATTTGCGTCGACTCGCCCACAGCCTTGAGCGCAGCAAAGTGCACCACGGCATCGACACCGCCGAAGTGCTCACGTGCCAGTGCAAACACCCGATCGAGATCGGCGGCATGTCGCACATCACCCTGCACAAAACGCGGCGCGTGTCCGCCCAACGCCTGCAGACGATCAAGCACCTTGGGTGAGCTGTTGACGAAATTGTCGATACCCACCACGGCATAGCCCGCCGCTTGCAAGGCCAGCCAAGTGTGCGAGCCGATGTAGCCGGTGGCGCCGGTGAGCAGAACGCAGTTCATGGAGAGGCTATCGTTATTGCGGTTGGCAGAATCAATTCATGCCATTAAGCGTGAACTGCCCCGTGCAGGCGGTCACCATGGCGTTATAAGCCCTGTATTCGGCGTCGTTGGTGCGTTTGAGTCGTTTGAAGTCGCAATATAAATTCAGCCAACGTGAATATTGATACTGTGCTCCGATGCTGTATTGTGTAAATTGGCTGTGCTGGGATGGGAGCGCTGTTGGGTCAATTTGAGAGCCATCGGAGGCTGTGGTCGTTACGTATTGATCTCGGTCTAGGTGGTATTTTGTATATTGGGCTGCCAAGTTGAATTTCACTTTATGAGAGAAATCCCATGTTACTTTCCCTTTGAGGGTATTGGAAAGGCGGTTGTTCTCGGAGAATTGTCGTACGGAGGTGCCACTGTCTGCCCATGTTGTTCCCAGGCCTGAGATGATTTCTGTATTCGAGAGGTCGTAATTCCTCCCGACGTTGCCTTGGTCGCGGGTGAAGGTGAGCGAATAAGAGAGCCGGCCTTGTGGTGTGTATTCCCAATCGATTTCACTGGTCCAGCCGTTGGATTTGGCTGTTTCAAGTAGAAGGTTGGCATTGGGTTCGTAGTGATCGGTTTCTCGTGTCGAACTCAACCGGGCATTGAGTTTGGATAAACCGGTGGCAATCCAATCGAGGGTGGCATCAAGATCTCGTCGGCGCATGTTGTTGCTGATCATTCCACCCGCGCCATCTGCATAATCAATATTGCCTCGCGTCAGGCGCGGGCCGAATCCCAGGCGAAGTTGGGGTACGACCGCGTAGTACACCCCCAAGCCAACCGTGTTCTGATTCATTGTTTGGTAATTGCTATTGGTGTACGTAAAACCCTGTTGAAAATGATTTATTGTTGCGTATGGTGTGAGAACGCCATACCCACCGTAAGAAACCTGACCGCTGGCATAGCTGGTGTTTTGTGTGTTTTTGATGGAATAAACTGTATTCTGTCCTGCTACATCAAAGCGTGCGAGGTTTTGCGTTGCGCCAGCGCTAAGATAAAAATTGCCTTTATCTAAGAATTCACTTGATGCGCTCAAATCAAGGTCGTAGCTGGTGTTGTTAAGATTTTCTGAGTCGAGATATAAATTCGCCGCAGTGCCTAGGCTGGCGCGATAGCGCTGTCGGCCATAGGGTTTGTCGATGGCAAATTTGAGGCCTGTGCTCGATACGGTATCGGCCACGGCATATTCGCCTGGCTCGACACGGTAGAGGTTTGAATCACGGCTGAGTGTTTCGGTAACCGACAGCGATACCGGCCAGTTTTCGGCTTGTGCATGCCCGCACATCAGTGCTCCAACCACGGGGCAGATAATGCGGATGAGGCTTTTTGTTTTGGCGGGGGCCGGCTTGCGCATGGTGTGTCGTCCTCTATGGTGGATGGTTTGTTTGTTGTTATGCGATGCGTGGTCGGGGTAAATCTTTGCGGTGAAACTCAGTAAGCGTTGCGATCAAAGAGCATCAGGCGGATGGTGCGCACGATGATTTGCAGATCAAGCCCCAGCGACCAGTTGCGTAGGTATTCGAGGTCGTATTCGACGCGGGCTTGCATTTTTTCGATGGTTTCGGTTTCGCCTCGGTAGCCGTTAACCTGCGCCCAACCGGTGATGCCTGGCTTGACCTTGTGGCGCACCATGTAGGCCTTGATGAGCTTGCGGTATTGCTCGTTGTGGGCCACGGCGTGAGGGCGTGGGCCAACGATGCTCATGCGGCCCTGCAGCACGTTGATGAATTGAGGCAGTTCGTCGAGCGACGTTTTGCGAATGAAAGCGCCAAATTTGGTGATGCGCGGGTCGTCTTTGGTGGCCTGTTTAACCACGGCGCCGTTGTCCATGGCTCGCATTGAACGAAATTTGTAGACGATGATTTCTTCGCCATCGAGCCCGTTGCGCTTTTGTTTGAAGATCACTGGCCCCGGTGAGCTGAGTTTGACGCCGATAGCTACAGCCAGCAGCAGTGGCGAGATCAGCACCAGGATGACCGCCGCCAGCACGATGTCTGATACCCGTTTTACCAGCTCATTGGTGCCTGTAAAGGGGGTGTCACAGATGCCAACCACGGGCACGCCGTTCACATCTTGCAGGCGGCCTTGGATGATGCTGATGCCAAATACGTCGGGCACGAAATACAACGACGCCGTGGTGCCCTGCAGGGATTCGAGCAGCTCAAGAATGCGCGGCTGAGAGCCCAGCGGCAAGGTGATGTAGACCTCTTGAATGCCATGCGCATACACGTAGCTGGCAATGTCTTTGAGGCCGCCCAGGCGCTGGGGCAGGGCGTCGGGGTGGATGCGTGAATCGGTGCGGTCGTCAAAATAGCCACTGAACTCGGAGATGTGATCCAGCCGCCCATGCATGGCTCGCGCAACCTTGACGCCCAGGGCGCTGGCCCCCACCACGATCACGCGGCGGCGGGCCTGGGGCAGCGAGGCGCGGTACTTGAGCACATATTGCCCAATGATCACCGCCAGCCACTGCACGATGGGTGTGATGGCGCCGGTGGCGATCAGTACGCGCTCATCAAAGTAGTGCAGGCTGTCGGTGGCGTAGCCGCACAGCCACAAGATCGTGGCCAGGGCGATCCATGAGTTGAGGATGTCGACAGCGGCGGTGAGTTTGCTGTCTTTGAAGCGGTTGGTGCCCGGAAACGTCAGGGCAAAAACCAGCAAGCACAAGGTGAGCTGGGCGCGATGCAGTGGCTCATCAAAAAACTGGTTGGCAAGCAAAAACACCAGCACGGTGAGCATCGGCTCGAGAAACGCGGCCACCAGCGAGGTTACCGATTGCGGTGCGCTGTAGAACGTTCGGTCGTAGGTTCGGTTTTCTAGCATTGTGATAACGACGGACGCCAGATGCGGGGCGCCAAAGTAAAGGCGCAAAACCCCGGTTGGCAGCGGACTGCGACGGATCAAGTTGAACTTGTGAACGCGAAAAGCAAGAACAGTTCCGTGGCCTGCCCGGTGCGTTGGCAGCTCCCTACCGCGTCGTTGTTCTCGGGGCATTGTCGCAAATTTAATGTGACGGCTTTGGCACTTAAACGCGGGGCAAAAGAGGCATTCCGGTGGGGATTGCGCTGCAGCAGCGTGGTGCGGTGCGCGCGCTCTTGGTGCAGACCCTAGCCCCCTACAATCCCGCGAATGAACGCTGTCCCGCTCTGGATTCGACCGCTCATCGACGAGCGCATCACCCTCATCGCCAACCATTTGCTGTCGAGCGAGCCCGTGGCCATCGAGCGTTTTCGCCAACACGCCGGGCGCGGGGTGGCCGTGACATTCAAATCGCGTTGGCCGGTGTTGGGCCTGGGTGATGCTGGCTCAGGGTTGCGTTGGCGGGTGACGCCGGCAGGGATGCTTGAGCTGGCGTCCGCCGACGAAATAGCCACAACTGAATCTGCCGAATCCGCCGGATTGACGGTTGAGGTCGATCTGATTGATCCGTGGGCGGTGATGCAACGCATGCTGTCGGGGCAGCGCCCGGGCATGTCGATTCAGGGCGATGCGGCTTTTGCGGCTGATGTGGCCTGGGTAATCGATCACTTGAGGTGGGATGCGCAAGACGATCTGGCCCGTGTGGTGGGTGATCTGCCCGCCCACCTTGTGGCCCAGTGGCTGCAGCGCATCAAGGCTGCTTTGCTCAGCGTGGCCGGGGCGGTGAAGCCATGAGATCGTTGCTGCGCACGTTTTTCATTGCGTTTGTTTTTTTGCGCTATGGCCTTGACGCCCTGGCGTTGGGCAGCATGCGTCAGCCGGGGTTGCGGGCGTTGGCGCGGCTGCTTTCGATTGGGCGTCGCCTGAGCGCGCCGCGCGGGCAGCGTTTGCGGCTGGCGCTCGAGCAGCTGGGGCCGCTGTGGGTGAAATTTGGGCAGGTGCTTTCAACACGCCGCGATTTGCTGCCGCCCGATGTGGCGCAAGAGTTGGCGTTGCTGCAAGACCGCGTTCCGCCGTTTCCGGGCGATGAGGCCATGCGGTCGGTTGAGCGTGCGCTGGGCCAGCCGATCCGGGCCGTGTTCACCCACTTTGATGAACAGCCGGTGGCCAGCGCATCGATTGCGCAGGTGCACTTTGCAGAGCTCAAGGATGGCCGTCAGGTGGCGGTGAAGGTGCTGCGCCCGGGCATGCTCAACATCATTGAAGACGATCTCGAGCTCATGCGCCGTCTGGCAGGGTGGGTTGAGCGTTTGTGGGCCGACGGCAAGCGCCTGAAACCGCGCGAGGTGGTGGCTGAGTTCGACAAATACTTGCACGACGAACTTGATCTGGTGCGTGAAGCGGCCAACGCGGCGCAGCTGCGGCGCAATATGGATGGGCTCGAGCTGGTGTTGATCCCTGAGATGGTTTGGGATTACTGCACCCCCACGGTGATCGTGATGGAGCGCATGAACGGCGTGCCGATCAGCCAGGTGCAGCGTTTGCGCGATGCAGGCGTTGATATCAAAAAGCTGGCACGCGATGGCGTGACGATCTTCTTTAATCAGGTGTTTCGCGACGGTTTTTTTCATGCCGATATGCACCCGGGAAACATTCAGGTATCGCTCGATGCTGCCACCTTTGGGCGCTATATCGCACTCGATTTCGGCATCATCGGCACGCTCACTTCGGTCGACAAGGATTACTTGGCGCAAAACTTCATTGCTTTTTTCAGGCGTGATTACAAGCGCGTGGCTGAATTGCATATCGAGAGCGGCTGGGTGCCGGCGGGCACGCGGGTGGATGAATTTGAGGGGGCCATTCGCACCGTATGCGAGCCTTATTTCGACCGACCTCTCAAAGAGATTTCTCTGGGGCAGGTGCTGCTGAGGTTGTTTCAGATTTCGCGTCGATTCAACGTTGAGATTCAGCCGCAGTTGGTGTTGCTGCAAAAAACGCTGCTCAACGTTGAAGGGCTGGGGCGCGATCTCGACCCCGATCTCGATCTGTGGAGCACAGCGCGGCCTTTTCTTGAGCGCTGGATGAGTGAGCAGGTGGGCTGGCGTGCAGTGTGGGCGCAGCTCAAGCGAGAGGCGCCGCGTTATGCGCAGATGCTGCCGCAGATGCCGCGCCTGCTGCACGATGCGCTGGCTGCGCAATCGGTGGGCCTGCGGCCCGATCTGGCCGAGATCCTCGCCGAATCACGACGCACCAATCAGATTCTGCGCAGCCTGTTGTGGCTGGTGCTCGGCTTCGTGGCCGGGCTGCTGTTTGCGCGCTTTTTTTTGATGTATCAGGCCTTTGGGGGGTGAGTTTTTGGTGGTGAGCTGGTGGGGCTGAGGCGTTGACGTTCGGTGCCCCCAAAGGCGTGTCGGGCGGCACTAAACTTGCGCGCTTTGCCGCCGCCCCGGTGCGGGCTTCCCTCATTCATTCGTTGAGATTGCGGGCATGAACACCACCTTGCTTGTCTTCGTTGTTTTGTATCTGTTGGGCACGCTGGCCATCGGGGTGTGGGCGGGTACACGCATCAAAAGCACCACAGACTTTGCCGCAGCTGGCCACACGTTGCCGCTGCCCATGGTGATTGCAACCACCTTTGCCACCTGGTTTGGTGCCGAAACGGTGATGGGCCTGCCGGCCAAGTTCATTCAGGGCGGTTTCAATGCTGTGGTTGAAGACCCCTTTGGTGCGGGCACCTGCCTGGTGCTGGTGGGGCTGTTTTTTGCTACACGGCTCTACAAGATGAGCCTGTTGTCGATCGGCGATTTTTATCGACATCGGTTTGGCAAGGGCGTTGAGATTTTTTGCTCGGTTGCCATCATCCTGAGCTATCTGGGCTGGGTGGCCGCACAGATCACGGCGTTGGGTGTGGTGTTTTCGGTGATCTCAAACGGCGCCATCTCAGAGACAACCGGCATGGTTGTGGGCACAGTGGCCGTGCTGATTTATGTGGTGGTGGGGGGCTTTTTGGCCGTGGCCTGGACGGATTTCATCCAGATGATCGTGCTCGTGATCGGCTTGTCCGTGATCGCGGTGTTTGCCAACGATATGGTGGGCGGGGTCGATCAGGTTAAAACGGTGGCCGACACGCGCGATCTCTGGAAGCTTTGGCCCGAGACAAACTTTAAAGACATTTCGTTTTTTATCGCTGCAGCCATCACGATGATGCTGGGCAGCATCCCACAGCAAGATGTGTTTCAGCGGGTGATGTCTGCCAAAGATGCAGCCACCGCGCGCAACGGTGCGGTGATTGGTGGCGCGAGCTATCTGCTGTTTGGCTTTGTGCCGATGTTCATCGTGTGTTGTGCGGTGGCCGTGATGGGCGAGCGGGCGCTTGAGTTGGCACAAAACGATTACCAGCGCCTGTTGCCAACCTTCATCATGGGCCACATGCCGCTGGTGATGCAGATCCTCTTTTTTGGTGCCCTGTTGTCGGCCATCAAAAGCACCTCATCGGCGACGCTGCTGGCGCCCAGCACCAGCTTTGTCGAAAACATCTTGCGCAATATTCGTCCCGGCCTGTCGGATCGGCAGCAGTTGTTTGCCATGCGGGTGACGATTTTGGTGTTTTCTGGCCTGGTGCTGCTGTATGCGATTGCCATGAACGGCACATCGATTTACGACCTTGTGTCGTCTGCCTATCAAGTAACGCTGGTGGGCGCGTTTGTGCCCCTCACCGTGGGGCTTTATTGGCAACGGGCAACCACCCAGGGCGCCATCCTGTCGATCGGGCTGGGGGTGGCGGTGTGGGCGTCGTCGTATCCACAACTGTTGGCTTGGGGTGAGGCCTTTCCGGGGCAGTTGGCGGGGCTGCTTGCGGCGTTTGTTGGCATGTTTGTCGGCTCGCTGATGCCGCAGTTCATCGCAGATCATCGCCAGCGTTTGGCACATGCCGCCTAAAATCTCATCTTTTTGGGATCGAATGAGGTTGTGTCATGCCCATTTACGCGTATCGCTGTGAGGCGTGTGGCCACGCCAAAGATGTGCTGCAGAAGATGTCGGATCAGGCGCTAACCACGTGCCCGGCCTGTGGTGCTGAGGCGTTTAGAAAACAACTCACGGCTGCGGGATTTCAGCTCAAGGGTTCGGGCTGGTATGCCACCGACTTTCGTGGCGGTGCCGCAGCCGCAAGCTCTGCTGCGGGTGCCACGGCAGGCGCATCCGAGAGCGCCGCATCAAACAAAGATGGCGGCGGCGCAGCAGGGGCGTCGCCTTGCGGCTCATCGTGCGCGTGCCATTGATGCGCCCCGTTGATCATCGATCGGAACGCCGTGCGTAGATACATCCTCACCGGGTTGCTCACCTGGCTGCCTTTGGCTGTCACCATCTGGGTGCTGTTGCACGTCGTGGGTGTGCTCAATGGCGTGTTTGCAAGCCTGGTTTCTGCCGCGCAGACCGTGCTGCCCGCCAGTGTGCAGCCGTGGTTGCAGCGTCTCACCGAAATCCCCGGGCTGAGCGTGATCACGATGGTGGCGGCTCTGTTTCTCACCGGGGTGCTCGTTACCAATATTTTTGGCCAGTGGGTGGTGCGGCAATCAAACCGCATCGTCTCGCACATCCCGATCGTTAAATCGATCTACACCTCGGTGAAACAGGTATCTGATACGCTGTTTTCGAGCAGCGGGCAGGCGTTTCGTCAGGCGGTGCTGGTGCAGTATCCAAGGCCCGGGGCGTGGACGATCGCTTTCGTTACCGGGCGCCCAGGGGGTGAGGTGGCGCAGCATCTGCAGGGCGAATATCTCAGCCTGTATGTGCCGACCACACCCAACCCGACATCGGGCTTCATGCTGATGGTGCCACGGGCTGATGTCGTCGAGCTTGAAATGAGCGTCGATGAGGCCCTCAAATACATCATCTCGATGGGTGTGGTGGCGCCACCCGAAACCCTGCCCAGGCTTGCTGCGGGCAAGCCGGTTGTCAAGCAGGGCTAGCCCACGATTTTTGAGTCCGGATGATCGTTGCGTGCAACCTGTGGCTGCAACGGCGAATTTTTGAAACCGAGTCGGAGACACGTCCCCATGCGTACCCTTTATGCCGGTCTGGTGAGCGAGAAGCTGCTGGGCCAAACCGTGACCCTGATGGGTTGGGCCCACCGTCGCCGCGATCACGGCGGGGTGATCTTTATCGATCTGCGCGATCGCGAAGGCTTGGTGCAGGTGGTGTTCGACCCCGATCGCGCCGATACATTCAAAACGGCTGAGGGCGTGCGCAATGAGTTTTGCCTGAAGGTGGTGGGGGTGGTGCGTTCGCGTCCGGCGGGCACCGAGAACGCTGGGCTCACCAGCGGCAAGGTCGAGGTGTTGGCTCACGAGCTTGAGGTGCTCAATCCGAGCGTGACGCCACCGTTTCAGATCGACGACGAGAATCTGAGCGAAACCACCCGCCTCACACACCGCGTGCTCGATCTGCGCCGCCCGCAGATGCAAAAGAACATGATGCTGCGCTATCGCGTGGCCATGGAGGTGCGCAAGTTTCTCGATGCCAACGGTTTTATCGATATCGAAACGCCGATGCTCACCAAGAGCACGCCCGAGGGCGCACGCGATTACCTCGTGCCCAGCCGCGTGCACGATGGGCACTTTTTTGCGCTGCCGCAGTCGCCTCAGCTTTTTAAGCAGTTGTTGATGGTGGCGGGCTTTGATCGCTACTACCAGATCACCAAGTGCTTCCGCGATGAAGATCTGCGCGCTGATCGTCAGCCCGAGTTCACGCAGATTGATATCGAAACGTCGTTTATGAGCGAACAAGAGATTCGCGACATGTTCGAGGGCATGATCCGCACGACGTTCAAAAACGTGCTGGGCGTCGAATTGCCGGCCTATCCGGTGATGGAGTACGCCGAGGCGATGCGTCGGTTTGGCTCAGACAAACCCGATTTGCGTGTGCGGCTTGAGTTCACCGAGCTGACCG
>CAZUCW010000063.1:5726-14650 GCA_964618825.1 uncultured Aquabacterium sp. | reverse complement strand
TCAGTTGGTAGAGCACCCGCCTTGTAAGCGGTAGGTCGTCAGTTCGAATCCGACAGCCGGCACCATTCGTACTTCTAAAGCCCTCTAGGAGCATACATCTAGGGGGCTTTTTCTTTGGAAAATCAACGTCTTAGCCTCTAGAGACGTACAAGGCAAGACATTGACAGCCATCCAAAGGCGGGGGAACATCCGGGGGAACAAAACGGTGTTCCCCACAAAACCGGGGGAACAACACCAGAAAGTGTTGCCCCCATGCTGACCGACGCTGACTGCAAAAACGCCACCTGTCCTACTGAGAAGGCCCGGGCGCGGCTGGCCGATTCCGGTGGGCTGTATCTTGAGGTGAGCCCCAACGGGTCTAAGCGGTGGTTTTGGAAGTACCGCAAGGCAGGCAAGGAAATGCGCCTAGCCCTGGGCAGCTATCCGGCGGTGAGTCTCAAAGCCGCGCGGCAAGCCCGCGATGCAGCCAAGATTGATAAGGCAGGCGGCACCGACCCGATCCAAGCCAAGATCGTCAAGAAGCTGAAGGCAGCAACACCGGCGGAAAACACATTCAAGGCGGCGGCGCTGGAATGGCTGGATCAGGGCAAGGACGGCTGGAGCGATACCCACTACGTCCGAGAAAAGCGCAACCTTGAGAAAGACTTGATCCCCTTCATCGGCGGGCGGGTTATGCGGGAGATTGAGCCGGTTGAGCTACTGGCCGTAGTGCGGCGGGTTGAAGCCCGAGGTGCTTTGTCGGTGGCAGACCGCGTTTTACTGACAGCGCACAGTGTTTGGGTTTATGCGGTGGCCACGGGCCGGTCTGAACGTGACATTACGCCGGACATTCGCAAGGCACTGAAGCCGCACATCAAGAAGAACTACCCAGCGATCACCGAGCCGTCAGAGTTGGCCGAGCTGCTGCGCGCGAGCGATGCCTACAAGGCCGGCCCCCTGGTGCGTGCGGCGCTCAAGCTGGCCCCGATCCTGTTTCAACGTCCGGGCAACCTGCGCACGATGCGATGGGTTGACGTGAACCTAGACGCGGGCCTGTGGGCCATCCCCTCCGAGGACATGAAGCGCACAAAGGCAGAGAAGATCAACGGACAGCCCCATGTGGTGCCATTGCCCCGGCAGGCTGTGGAGTTGCTGAAGGAATTGCAGTACCTGACGGGCGGCGGCGAGTACGTTTTGCCCGGCCTGCGAAACCGCAAAGCGCCCATGAGTGAGGCGGCGGTGAATGCGGCCCTGGCTGCACTTGGCTACAAGGGGCGGCACGTTTGGCACGGATACCGTGCAACGGGGAGAACCATTCTTCGGCAGGTGCTGAAGTACCCGGCAGACGTGATCGAGGCGCAATTGGCCCACGTTGGCCAAATCACCCACGGCGGTGCATACGACCGCGCGACCCACCTGGAAGAACGAACCGAGATGATCCAAGCATGGGCCGACTACCTGGAAAGGCTGACGGCTGGCGCTGAAGTGATCGAGTTCAAGCGGGCATGAAGTGCCGGTAGCCCTACACCGGACAAGGTAGAGCGGGGACGGGCGGTGCTGGCATCCTCAATAGAGAACGATTGATCGCATGGGTCTCGCAATATTTGGAAAACTGGCTCTATGTTTTCAACGGCAGCCAAAGCCGTCAACAAGGGCTATCAATGTCAATCTTGCGCATGCCTGCCGTCAAGGCAGAGACGGGGCACAAGTCCCACGCCAGCATCTACAACGCGATCAACGCGGGCTTGTTCACTGATCCGGTGAAGATCGGTGAACGTTCCGTGGGATGGCCTGACTTTGAAGTCAAAGCCATTTGTGCGGCCCGCATCGCCGGAAAGTCTGACGACGAAATCCGTGAACTGGTGAAGCACCTGCACGCCAAGCGCGCAGACCGCCTGGCCGCTCTGATGGTTTGAAAGGGGTGGCCATGCACACGGACACCACCCAAAAAGAAAAGCCCACCGGGAGCGCAAACTACCCGGCAGGCCACACGGACGGCGCCAGCTTACCCGGTGCTGTGTTCACGATCAAGGCCAAGCTGATCGGCTGGGCATCCTGGCTGGCAATTGTGCTCAAGGGGGTGGCATGACCCCATATGAGCAATTCAAAGCCGCGATTGCAGCGGCTGGCCTGATCCCGCCTGATGTGATCCATGCTGATGGCAAGCTGCACCGATTCAACGCCAGCGGCAAGCGCGGCGACGATACCGGCTGGTATGTGTTCCACCTAGACGGTGTACCGGCTGGGGTGTTTGGCTGCTGGCGCTTAGGCATCACTGAAACATGGTGCGGCAAGCTCGACAACACCATGACGGTAATGGAGCGCGAAGCCCACCGGCAGCGCATCAAGGCCATGCACGCACAGCGTGAAGCCGAAGAAGTGACGAAGCACCAAGCAGCGGCGGCAGAAGCTGCAAGACGCTGGCAGGCGGCCCAAAGCTGCACCGGGCACGCCTATCTATCCACCAAGGGCGTGCTGGCGCATGGCGTGCGATCTGATGCGGCTGGCGGGCTGATCGTGCCCATGCGGGACACGGCGGGCACCCTGCACAGCTTGCAGACGATCACACCGGACGGTGAGAAGCGGTTTCTGTCTGGTGGCAGGGTCAAGGGCTGTTATCACGCCATCGGCAAACCCAAGGGCGGCGCGCTGATCGTGTGCGAAGGCTACGCGACTGGTGCCACCATTCACGAAGCCACGGGGCAGCCTGTGGCCATCGCCTTCAATGCGGGCAACCTGGAAGCGGTGGCACTGGCACTGCGTGCCAAATACCCGGGCCTGAAGATCGTGGTGGCTGCTGATGACGACCACCAGACCCAATGCAACCCCGGCATCACGAAAGCCACGGCAGCGGCTCAAGCGGTGGATGGCGTGGTGGCTGTGCCTGACTTCGGAACGCACCGGCCAGAACGGGCCACCGACTTCAACGACCTGGCACAGACCGCCGGGCTTGACGCTGTGCGGCGGTGCATCGAGGCGGCGCAAGCTGTGCCGAGCACCTGGCCCGAGCCCCTGCCCTTGCCCAACGCCTTGCCACCCGTGCAAGCCTTCGACGCCGATTTATTGCCCGTGGCTTTGCGCGCCTGGGTGATGGACATTGCCCATCGGATGCAGTGCCCGCCTGACTTCCCGGCGGTGGCTTCGCTGGTGGCCATCTCCAGCCTGATCGGCGCGCGTGCTGTGGTGCAGCCCAAAGCCCGCGACGACTGGCAAGTGGTGCCGAACCTTTGGGGCATGACCGTGGGCAGGCCCGGCGTGAAGAAAAGCCCGGCCCTGTCTGAAGCACTGAAACCCTTGCGCCGCTTAGAGGCTACAGAGTTTGAACAATGGCAGGTTGCACACGAAGCATGGATGCTTGATTGCAAGGTGGCCGAGCTGGCAGACGATGCCAACGCCAAGAAGGCCAAAGGGCTTGCAGCGAAAGACCCGGCAGCGGCACGCGCATTGCTGGAGACCACCGACACGCCAGCCGAGCCCACCCAACGGCGGTACGAGGTTAACGATACTTCTGTGGAAAAGCTGGGTGAACTGTTGCAGCAAAACCCCTGGGGCACCTTGTCCTATCGTGACGAGCTGTACGGGCTGCTGACCGGCCTGGACAAGCAAGGGCAAGAGGGATCACGCGCTTTCTACCTGCAAGCCTATGACGGCAATCAGGGCTACACCTTCGACCGTATCCAGCGGGGCACAGTGCACATCCCCCGCGTGTGCCTGGCCATGATCGGCGGCATCCAGCCTGGGCGCATTCAAGAGTACGTGCGCGGTGCTGTGGCTGGTGGCAGTGCCGACGATGGCTTGCTTCAACGCTTCGGCCTGACCGTGTGGCCTGATACCGATGGCGAGTTCATCCACGTTGACCAATGGCCAGACACACCAGCCAAGCAAACCGCCTGGGCAGTGTTTGAACGCTTGGCAGCATTGGAGCCAGCCAGCGACGACGAGCCCCATGTGTGGCGCTTTGATGCGGCTGCACAAGCCTTGTTCGTTGAATGGCTGGTGCCCTTCGAAACCGAGATTCGAGGCGACGACCTGCACCCGGCAATGGTGTCTCACCTGTCCAAGTATCGGAAACTGATTCCGGCACTCGCTCTGGTGTTCGCACTGATCGACACACCAGACAACGGGTTTGTGATCGGTGAGAACGAACTAATGCGGGCGCTGGCCTGGGGTGAGTACCTGCGCACCCATGCCGAGCGCTTGTATGCGGCGGCGGTGATCCCTGAGACAGCGGCGGCGGCTTCACTGCTGAACAAGATCAAGGCGGGCAAGCTGACAGACCGCGATGGCGTGCTGATGGAAGGATTCACTCCCCGATTGGTGGCGCAAAAGGGATGGGCCGGGCTGGCAACACCTGACGCGGTGCGTAAAGCTGCTGACGTGCTGGCCGACTTCGACTGGCTGAAGCTGGACGCCGGACAGATGAGCATAACGGGGGGTCGACCAAGCGACCGCTACGCCATCAACCCGACGGCACTGACCGGGAGGGCTGCGGTATGACATGGCTGGCACGATTGAAGAAAACAGCGATCCCCCCTGAAAGCGACCCTACAAAACCTACGAAACCCCTTTTTGTAGGTTTTGTAGGTACCCCAGCGGGGCTTTCTCAAAAATCAGGGGTAGATGCGACAGCGGCAAACGACCCGCCCCGTGCTCAAGACTTCGACCGCGAAGCCTACGAAGAACGTGCCGCGATCATGGAGCATGACGGCGGCTTGAACAGGCCAGATGCGGAAAGCCTGGCAGCTCAGGGCATGGCCCGTGACCCTGACCGGCACTGCTGGCCGAACACCAATGCCATGAACACAGCCGAGATCGACACCTTCATGGCGCGGGTTCACCTGTTCACCGAGCGCGGCGCGAGCACCACCGAAGCCGAGGGCATGGCTGATGCGCTGGTGCTGCGTGACCGTGAGGCGGACGACCGGCGCTTGTGCCTGGAGTGTTCGCACCTTCGGCGCAGTGCTGGCCTGTGGCGCTGTGGTCAGTGGGAGCGGGCCGAGCTGGCTGTGGCTGATGTGCCTGGTGATGTGGTCAACCTGCTGCAACGGTGCAGCGCATTCAATGAGGCGACACGATGAGCAAACCCAAAACCGATGCCAAGGGCGCTTTGCAAATAGAGGGCCTGAAAGGCGAGACCATGGCGCAATCGATGGGCAAAGCTGCCCTACTGCCCACGATCAATGCAGCAACGGTGATCCATGCCTATCAAGGCAACCTGATGGGCAATGACACCGACTTGCAAGCCATGGTCGAGGGCATTCAAGCGACCGTGAAAGATGTGCAGGGCGACAACCTGGGGCGGCTGGAAGCCATGCTGGTGTCGCAAGCCACGGCACTGCAAACCATGTTCACCAGCCTGGCCAGACGGGCAAGCCATCAAGAGCAACTGAAACACTACGGCGTGTTCATGGGCCTGGCACTCAAGGCGCAAGCCCAAAGCCGGGCCACCATATCGGCGCTGGTTGATCTGAAGTACCCCAAGCAAGCCACCTTTGTGAAGCAAGCCAACATTGCCCACGGCCACCAACAGGTGAACAACGCCCCAATCCCGACAGGTACGCACGCGGAAGAAACAAAAACCGATCAACCCGAACTATTGGAGCACCAGCATGGCGAACGGCTGGACACCGGAAAGACGAGCACGACAAGCGGCGCTGATCCGCTCATGGCGACCGTGGGAGAAGTCTACCGGCCCCAAGACGCCAGACGGAAAAGCGCGGGCGGCACGAAACGGTGATCCGGGCGGCGTGCTGGCTGAAGCGCGGGCCGAAGCGCGCAACCTGCGCCAATGGGCCAATGAGCTGCTACGAGAGTACCGGGAGCTGATGAAGCTGGTGAAGGGTGGGGGGGCTTGAATCTCTGTGCCCCTGATCCGCCTAGACCGCTTGTTCCTCACGTATGGAAAAAATCGTCCTCTGAAAACAATCAAATCAGCAAACGGTGCGCGGGATGGTGACTAGGCGAACAGCGCCAGCATGTGGCGTCAAAGCTGCATTAGGCGCTGTAATTTGCCTGGGGGCTGATGGGGTGCCGATGGTGGCCCCGGAAGGGGGTAGCTCAGGCAATGCGGGGGAACAAATGGGGGAACAATTTGCCTTTGTGATTTTCAAATGCCATTCAAATCAACGGCTTACAGCGTGAATGTGATTCCGACAGCCGCGCGTTACATGCCGTTGCCTGCAGCATGCGCCGCTCGATTAGGCTCTCAGCGCCCGGATTGAATCCGGATTCTGATTGCGCTAACCTGCCAGCCCTTTTGCTTGAAGGCATCTTCGATCACCGGCTGCCATTGGCGCAATTTGGCAGCCACGGCACTGGATGGAGCCAGCAACGTCCAGCCTGAATCGTCAAGCAAACCGGCTTTCAGTTGGGCACACAAGGCCGCAGGCAAAACGGCCTGCACCATGCGCAAGCGTTCGTTGGATTCGGCCATGCGGCGCTGCAGGTTGAGCAACACGTCGCTGTGCGACAGCACCTCGCCCAGTGCATGTGGGTCTGGGACGGATCGTTCGGTTGTGTGCGGCGAGCGTGGTCTGGTGAGACGCGACATTTCTGGAGTGTAGCCATGCAGATTTTGTTCACGAGCTCGGGCCACGGACGCACGCATGCGGTGGCCATCAACGGCTGGCAGCTCACCGCGCTGAGCGTGGGGCTCGTGCTTTTGATGATGGCGTTATCGGGCGCGGTCTATCACTTCGTGTTTTTAAAGGCCGCTCGCGAACGCTGGCCGGTGGTGAGCCAGATCGTCAGTTTTGTGATCCGCGACGAGTTTGCACAGCGCGATCGTTTCATGCGTGAGAACCTTGATGCGATGGCGCGCAAGGTGGGTGAGATGCAGGCCAATCTGGTGAAGCTCGAGGCCTTGGGTGAGCGTGTTTCGGGGCTGGCAGGCATCAAGCCCGAGGATCTGCGTGAGCCAAAATCGGCAGCGTCAGCCCCTCAAGCAGCATCCAACACGATGCCCGCAAAGCCCCCCTCTGCCCTAGGCGCTGGTGCGGGCGGCCCATTTGTTTCCGCCTCAGTTGACGATGTGCATACGCCAGATGATCTGGATCGATTGCTGGCCGTGCTGGGAGACGAAGTGGCGCGGCAATCTGATGTATTCACGTTGATTGAATCGCGTTTGTTCGAAAGCCGGCTTGCTGCGCTGATGATTCCCAGCAGCGTTCCGGTTGAAGGGCCGGTGGGATCGGGCTTTGGTTTTCGTGTCGATCCGTTCTCGGGGCGTTCGGCGCTGCACACAGGGCTGGATTTCCCGGCTGATGTAGGCACGCCGATTGCCGCTGCAGCAGGCGGCATGGTGATTGCTGCAGAGTTTCACTCGCAATACGGGCAGATGATCGAGATCGACCACGGCAACGGGCTGGTAACACGCTACGGCCACGCATCGAAGCTGCTGGTTAAACAAGGGGATCTGATCAAGCGTGGCCAGCGCATTGCCTTGGTGGGATCAACGGGGCGATCAACCGGCCCGCATCTGCACTTTGAAGTGTTGGTGGATGGGGTGCAGCAAAACCCCGCGCGGTTTCTATCCAGCTCGGCACCATCAACCACCGCACAAGCCCAGCGACCCCACCAGCCTGGGCGCTGAGCCCACGGCCCGAAGGGTCTGGCCCTCTGCCCGACGCGGGGTTGCGTCATCCTCGGGTGCTACACTTTTTGGCTTTGGCCTGCCCGTTTCTCGTCTCATTTTCATGGGGCAGGACAGTCCGCTTTTTTAGATGGCTTAGACCGCATGTTGCCCAACCTTCTCACCCAGATTTTCGGTAGCCGAAACGAACGCCTACTCAAGCAGTACCGGCGCGTGGTCGAGAAGATCAACGCGCTCGAACCCTCGCTCGAAAAACTCAGCGATGAGCAGCTGCAGGCCAAAACCGCCGAATTCAAAAATCGTCTGAACCAGGGAACAACGGTCGACGACATCCTGCCCGAAGCTTTTGCGGTGGTGCGAGAAGGCGGCAAGCGTGTCTTCAAGATGCGCCACTTCGATGTGCAGATGCTGGGCGGCATGACGCTCAACGCCGGCAAGATCGCCGAGATGCGCACAGGCGAAGGCAAAACGCTGATGGCCACGCTGCCGGTGTATCTCAACGCGCTCACTGGCAAGGGCGTGCACGTGGTGACGGTCAACGATTACCTCGCACGCCGTGATGCCGAGTGGATGGGCAAGCTCTACAGCTTTTTGGGGCTGTCGGTGGGCGTGAACCTGCCGCAGATGTCACGCGCCGATAAACAGGCGGCTTATGCTGCCGACATCACCTACGGCACAAATAACGAGTTTGGCTTCGATTACCTGCGCGACAACATGGTCTACGAGACCGCCGACCGCGTGCAGCGTGGTTTGGCTTATGCGATCGTCGATGAGGTCGATTCGATCCTGATCGACGAGGCGCGCACGCCGTTGATCATCAGTGGCCAAGCCGAAGATCACACAGAGCTGTATCAGCGTATCAACACCGTTGTGCCCAAGCTCAAAAAGCAGATCGGCGAGGCCGACCCGCGCACCGGTGAAGGCGTGATCGAGCCAGGCGACTTTACCGCCGACGAAAAATCGCGTCAGGTTTTCTTGACCGAAGAAGGCCACGAGAACGCCGAGCGGCTGCTGGCCGAAGCGGGGCTGTTGGCCGAGGGGGCCAGCCTTTACGACGCGGGCAACATCTCGCTGATGCACCACCTGTATGCCGCCTTGCGTGCGCATCACCTGTTCCATCGCGATCAACACTACGTCGTGCAAGTGGGCGAGCGCGGTGTGCCCGAGGTGATCATCGTCGACGAGTT
Organism: uncultured Aquabacterium sp.; assembly: GCA_964618825.1. Taxonomy (GTDB): domain Bacteria; phylum Pseudomonadota; class Gammaproteobacteria; order Burkholderiales; family Burkholderiaceae_C; genus Aquabacterium. Next base: position 5,893 of record CAZUCW010000063.1, on the reverse strand, counting down.
CACTGGCCGCTTGATGGCCGGGCGCCGCTGGTCGGACGGGCTGCACCAAGCCGTCGAGGCCAAAGAGGGCGTCGAGATCCAGGCTGAAAACCAGACACTGGCATCAATCACGTTTCAAAACTACTTCCGCATGTACGGCAAGCTTGCCGGCATGACGGGCACAGCCG
>CAZUCW010000063.1:0-5716 GCA_964618825.1 uncultured Aquabacterium sp. | reverse complement strand
CTATGGTCTTGAAACTGTGGTGATTCCGCCCAACCGGCCCATGTTGCGCAACGATCAGCTCGATCTGATCTACAAAACATCTGAAGAAAAATACAAGGCATTGATCGCCGATATCCGCGATTGCTACGAGCGCGGCCAGCCGGTGCTGGTAGGCACGACCTCGATCGAAAACTCTGAGCTTGTGTCGCACCTGCTCAACCAGGCCAAGCTGCCGCACCAAGTGCTCAACGCCAAGCAACACGCCCGCGAAGCCGAGGTGGTTGCTCAGGCCGGCCGCCCGAAGATGATCACCATCGCGACCAATATGGCCGGACGCGGCACGGATATCGTGCTGGGCGGCAACGTCGAAAAACAGGTGCAGATGATCGAAGCCGATGCCGGGCTTGATGACGCAGCCAAGGCGCAAAAAATCGAGCAGCTCAAGGGCGAATGGCAGGGGCTGCACGCCCAGGTGAAGGCGCTAGGCGGTCTGCGCATCATTGCCACTGAGCGCCACGAATCGCGCCGCATCGACAACCAGCTGCGTGGCCGTGCAGGCCGCCAAGGGGATCCGGGATCATCGCGCTTTTATCTGAGCCTCGAAGATCCGCTGATGCGCATCTTTGCAGGCGACCGCGTGAAAGCCATCATGGAGCGCCTGAAGATGCCCGAAGGCGAGGCCATCGAGGCTCGCATGGTGTCTCGCTCGATCGAGAGTGCGCAGCGCAAGGTCGAGGGCCGCAACTTCGACATCCGCAAGCAACTGCTTGAGTACGACGACGTATCGAACGATCAGCGCAAAGTGATCTATCAGCAGCGCAATGAGATTCTCGATGCGCAAGGCTCCGAAGAGCGCATTGCGTTGCTGCGCAGCGGCGCGATCACGGATGTGGTGCACACCTTTGTGCCTGCCAATTCGGTCGAAGAACAGTGGGATCTGCCGGCTCTCGAAAAGGTGCTGCGCGATGAGTGGCACATCGAGATCGACCTGCAATCGTGGGTTGAAAACGCCGATGCTGTAACGGATGAAGATGTGGCCGAACACGTCATCAAGGCCGCGCATGCTGCCTATGAGGCCAAGGTGACGCAAGTGGGCCGCGAGCAATTTGCCGGCTTCGAGCGCATGATGCTGCTGCAGTCGATCGACACCCACTGGCGCGAACATCTGGCGGCGCTCGACTATCTGCGTCAGGGCATTCATCTGCGCGGCTACGCCCAGAAAAATCCGAAGCAAGAATACAAGCGCGAGGCGTTCGAGTTGTTCCGCCAACTGCTCGATGTGGTGAAGATGGAGGTCACCCGCGCGCTGCTGACCGTGCGCATTCAATCTCGCGAAGAGGCCGAACGCGCCGCCGCCGCCATTGAGGCCCAAGGCGAGCACTTCAGCAACGTCACCTATACCCACCCAACCGACGATGGCGGCGTAGCCATCGAAACCGAAGAAGATGCCAAAGCGGCTGTGCAAGCCCTTGCACAACAAGTGCTGGCCAATCAGGTGCCGCGTGTGGGCCGCAACGACCCCTGCCCTTGTGGCAGCGGCAAAAAATATAAACAGTGCCACGGGCAGCTTGCCTGATGCGGGTTCAGCAAACGCATGCACGGGGGCCGCGAGGCCCCTTGCTCATTGCACTCGGCCCTGCTTGAATCGAGATCAAGCCTTTCTCCCCCTCACCCTCTCGTCTACCTCTTTTTCATCGCGACACGATCATGCCCGTTAATCTCTGTGCTCCCAACGCTGCCGATCTCCATCCCGTGCCTGGCCTCGCACTGGGGATCACGATGGCCGGTGTGCGCAAGGCCAACCGCAAAGATCTCACCGTGATCGCGCTCGAGCCCGGCTCGGCGGTGGCCGGCGTGTTTACGCTTAACCGCTTTTGTGCTGCCCCGGTGCAGGTATCGCGCGAGCATTTGGCCTCGGGCCACGAGATTCGCGCCTTGGTGATCAACACAGGCAACGCCAATGCCGGCACGGGCGCCCAGGGGCTGGCACATGCCCGCGCCACCTGCGAGGCGCTGGCCACGCAGCTCAAGATCGACCCGCAACAGGTGCTGCCGTTTTCAACCGGCGTGATCATGGAACCCCTGCCCATTGAGCGCATCGTTGCCGGCCTGCCTGCAGCGGTGTCTCACCTGAGCGCCAACTGCTGGGCCGAAGCGGCCGAGGCAATCATGACGACCGACACATTGCCCAAGGCGGTATCACGGCAGGTGCAGATTGGCGGGGCTACCGTTACCGTTACCGGCATCTCAAAAGGCGCCGGCATGATCCGCCCCAATATGGCAACGATGCTCGGCTTTGTGGCCACTGACGCCAAGATCGCCCCGGCCCTGCTGCAGGGGCTGGTGAAAGACGCCGCCGATCAATCGTTTAACCGCATCACGATCGATGGCGACACCTCAACCAACGACTCGTTCATGCTGATCGCCACACGGCAGGCGGCTCATGCCGAAATCACCGATTTCGATACCCCCGAGGGCCGTGCACTGCGCGAGGTGGTGTTTGAGGTTGCGCGCTTGCTGGCTCAGGCGATCGTGCGCGATGGCGAGGGCGCCACCAAGTTCATCACCATCAAGGTTGAAGGTGGCCGCAGCGAGGCCGAGTGTTTGCAGGCAGCTCAGGCCATCGGCCACTCACCGCTGGTTAAGACGGCCTTTTTTGCGAGCGACCCCAACCTGGGGCGCATTCTTGCGGCCGTGGGCTATGCCGGCATTGCCGATCTCGATCAGGGGTTGATCGAGCTGCATCTCGATGATGTGCATGTGGCCACCCGCGGCGGTCGCCATCCCAACTACCGCGAAGAAGACGGCCAGCGTGTGATGAAGCAAAGCGAGATCACGGTGCGCGTGGGCCTCAACCGTGGCACGGCGCACACCACGGTATGGACGTGCGATCTCTCGCACGATTACGTGTCGATCAACGCCGATTACCGCAGTTGATATGGCTCAGGGCTGGCGGCCATCGATGATGGCATCCATGCGCTTGTCTTTGAGCTCTTGCATGCGCGCAGCTTCGGCGGGATCGTTGAGCAGCTCACGCACGTTCGGCACATTCGAAATACCCCGCTGAGTGGATGCGGCCCGCGCCGCCTCGACAGGCGTGCGCATGGTTGTCACGGTGCCGCCTTTCATCTCTGTCCATTGGGTGCCGGGTGGGCAATCGCCCGTGGTGTAGGTGGTGCTGCCTCGCCCCACACACTTGTGCATGCCCCCCGCGCGTGGCGGCGGTGCCGATTGAATCGTCTGCTGCACTTGTTGGCTCACTTGTTGGTGCACCCGCTGCCCAATCTGAGCGCCCTGTGCCTCAAGGTGCGATGCCGCCTGCCCGGCCGCTTCGGTGATCTGATCAACCGATTTGGGCAGCGCCGGCACCAGGCGGTGCTTGAGCGCTACGCCAGCCCCCACCAGCAAAACAACGGCGAAGGCGATGAGACGGATGTAGGTTGCCATGATGCGACGGCCTGAGCTGAAAAATCGGAGCGCATCGTGCCACGGCAACTGCCGCAAAAAAATCCCCCAAAAGGTACCCTGGCAGAGCGCGTGAACAAACCAACGTTCAACGCAGCCGCGCGCCGGGCCCCAGCCGATCGATGGCATCAGTGATGAGGCCGGCGATGCCCAATGTCTGCAGGCGGCGTGCTTCGCTGGCATCGTTAACCGTGTAGCTCAGCACCCGCCAACCGTGCGCACGGGCCTGCTCAAAGGTTGCGGCGTCAAGCACGCGCCAGTTGCCGACGATAGCAACCACACCCAGCTCACGGGCCACGTCGATCCACCCTGGCCAGAGTGTGTCGAGCAACAGGGCACGCGGCAGATCGGGGGCCGCTTGTTGCGCTGCCTGCAGGGCCTCGGGCTCAAACGACGACAGCAGCGGCGGCAGCGATTGGCCAGCCCACCAGCGCGCTGCCGCACGCGCCACGGCAGCCCCCGTGTCGGCCTCTTGCCCGGGCGTGGGCTTGATCTCGACGTTGAGCGCACACCCCAGCTCAATCACCAGCCGTGCGATTTGCTCAAAGCTGGGCACGGGCTCGCCAGCGTAGGTGCTGCTGAGCCAGCTGCCGGCATCAAGCTCGGCCAGATCAAGCCATGGGCAATCGGCCGCACGCCCCCGGCCGTTGGTGGTGCGCTCAAGCGTGGCATCGTGCAGCAAAAAAGGCACACCGTCGGCGCTGAGTTTGACGTCGCACTCAAACATGCGATAGCCGTGTTGTGCGCCCAACCGAAAGGCCGCCACGGTGTTTTCGGGCGCCAGCCGGCCCGCGCCCCGGTGAGCGATCCACAGGGGATAAGGCCACGGCGTGCTGAGGGTCTTCATGAGCGGGCATTGTGCGGCGAATCAGCCCGCTGCGGTGTAGGGCTGACACGAGCGTGAACCGCGCGCCCAAAGGGGCTGCGGTACCATTCAACCTCAGGCGCGCAACCCTATACCGCCCCACGCCCAGAGCCTTTCGAGGCGTGGTGTTGCGGAGGATCTTCGCCCCGTTTTGGCGCCTGGAGCAACGAACCGCGAGCACATGAACGCACCGCTCCTTCTCTCTTCGATCGATGGCCACGCTGTCGCCTCTGCACAAGCCGCACCGCGCCTGCGCGAGATCCCCTACAACTACACCTCGTTTTCAGATCGCGAGATCGTCATCCGCCTGTTGGGCGAGCGGGCGTGGCAGATCCTGCTGCGGCTGCGCCAAGAGCGCAACACGGGGCGCTCGGCACGCATGCTCTACGAGGTGTTGGGCGATATCTGGGTGGTGCAGCGCAATCCCTATCTGCAAGACGATCTGCTCGACAACCCCAAGCGCCGCACTCAACTGATCGAGGCACTGCAACATCGTCTGCACGAAATTGACAAACGCCGCACGCCCGGCGCCGATGCGCAGCGAGACAGCGCCGTGGGCGAGCTGTTGGCCGACGCACGGGTGGCGGTCGATCAGTTTGCGCAACACTTTGATGACGCCGCCAACCTGCGCCAGCGCACCCTCAAGGTGCTGGGCAAACAAACGGCCAAAGACAACATCAAGTTTGACGGCCTGAGCCGCGTTTCGCACGTTACCGATGCCACCGATTGGCGCGTTGAATACCCGTTCGTGGTGCTCACGCCAGACACCGAGGCCGAGATGGCCGGGCTGGTGGCTGCATGTATCGATTTGGGGTTGACCATCGTGCCGCGCGGGGGTGGCACCGGCTACACCGGCGGCGCCGTGCCGCTCACCTGGAAAAGCGCCGTCATCAACACCGAAAAGCTCGACCGTCTCACCGAAGTTGAGATGGTCGATCTGCCAGGCCTCGACCGCCCGGTGCCCACCATCTGGACGGGAGCAGGCGTCGTCACCCAACGTGTGGCCGATGCTGCCGAACGGGCGGGCTTTGTCTTCGCGGTCGACCCCACCAGCGCTGAGGCCAGCTGCATCGGCGGCAATATCGCCATGAACGCCGGCGGCAAAAAAGCCGTGCTGTGGGGCACCGCTCTCGACAACCATGCAAGCTGGAAGATGGTGACACCCGATGCCAAGTGGCTCGAAGTGGTGCGCCTCGATCTCAACCTCGGCAAGATCCACGATGTGGCGATGGCCAGCTTCGAGCTGCGCTACTTCGATGCCAGCGGCACCCAGCTGCAACGCACCGAGCGGCTCGACATCCCAGGCAGTGTCTTTCGCAAAGAAGGGCTTGGCAAAGACGTTACCGACAAGTTTCTGGCCGGCCTGCCCGGTGTGCAAAAAGAGGGCTGCGACGGCCTGATCACCAG
>CAZUCW010000062.1:0-14994 GCA_964618825.1 uncultured Aquabacterium sp. | reverse complement strand
CCATTGGCGCGTGCATCTACGCCTGCATGCAGGGCTATCCGCCCAACGACGCACCACAACGCATCGAAAAAGACCGTCTGGGGCTGTCGCTGTCGCGGCTGCGCAATGTCTACTCCGACAATCTGCTGGAAGTCACAGAATGGTGCATGTCGCTCGATCCGCTGTCCCGGCCCCAAAGCGTTTTTGCGTTACAAAAGGAGCTGGCGCGCGAAACCGAACGGCGCTATACCAAGCTCAGTTTCGGCGAACGCGTGAAGCTGCAAATCGAAAACCTGAAGACCGGCAATAAAGTCTGATGAGGTTCTCTGTCTATCAGGTCAGCCGTAAGGGCGGCCGCGAAAAAAATGAAGACCGCATGGGCTATTGCTACACGCGGGATTCGGGGCTGTTCGCCTTGGCCGACGGCATGGGTGGGCACCCCGAGGGCGAGATGGCCTCGCAGATTGCCTTGCAAACGTTGGCAGCGTTGTATCAGCGCGATGCGCGGCCTTCGCTCAAAGACCCGATCCGCTTTTTGCATGAGGCGATCATGGCTGGCCACCATCAGCTGCTGCGCTACGCCAGTGAGCGCGGCCTGATCGACACGCCGCGCACCACCATCGTGGCCTGTGTGATGCAGGGCAATACGGCGTATTGGGCGCACTGCGGCGATTCGCGTTTGTATTTCGTGCGCGCAGACAAACTCATCGCCCGCACACGTGATCACTCGTATTCAGAGCTGCAAGAAACGCTCTCGGCGGTGGTGCCCATTGCCGAGCGCTATAACCGCAACGTGCTCTTCACGTGCCTGGGCAGCCCAGGCAAGCCTGTGGTGGATACCGCCGGGCCGCTGATCTTGCAAGAGGGTGATCGCGTGCTGCTGTGCTCCGATGGGCTGTGGGGCAGCCTGCCCGATGATGTCATCACTCAGCAAATGGCCACACGCACGATCTCTGATGCCGTGCCCGAGCTGGTTGAGCAGGCGCTGCGTAAAGCCGGCCCCAAGAGCGATAACGTAACGGTGTTGTCGGTCGAGTGGGAATCCGCCGAAAACGATGAACACAGCCAGGGCGTCTCGACCGAGGCGCTGGGCGATGAGGTGTTTGCCTCGACGATTCAGGCCAGCGTGGGAGGCAGCGCCAGCGGCGATGCCGATGATCTCGATGAGGCCGAGATCGAGCGATCCATCCGCGAAATCAACGAGGCGATCCGTCGCTCGTCGCAAAACGCGGTCAACAAAAAATCCTGAAGGGTTGAATCCATGAATGCTTTTGTTCGCGCGCAAGGGCGTGCGGCGGATGCTTTGCGCGCGGTGTCGATCGAGCGCCACTACACCAAACATGCCGAAGGTGCAGTGCTGGTGTCGTTTGGCGATACCAAAGTGCTGTGCACGGCATCAGTTGAAGAGCGCGTGCCGCCACACAAAAAAGGCAGTGGCGAGGGCTGGGTAACGGCCGAATACGGCATGTTGCCGCGCTCAACGCACACGCGCAGTGATCGTGAGGCTGCGCGCGGCAAGCAAAGCGGGCGCACACAAGAAATTCAGCGCCTGATCGGACGTTCGCTGCGGGCGGTGTTTGATCTCAAGCTGTTGGGCGAGCGCACTATCGTGATTGATTGCGATGTGCTGCAGGCCGATGGCGGCACGCGCACGGCAGCCATCACGGGCGCCTATGTGGCAGCCCACGATGCGGTGAGCGTGTTGCGCGAGCGTGGGCTGATCACAGGGGCGTCGCCTCTGCGCGAGGCGGTTGCGGCCATCAGCGTGGGCATCGTGCAGGGCACGCCGCTGCTCGATCTCGAATACGTTGAAGATTCAGCCTGCGATACCGACATGAATGTGGTGATGACGGGTGCGGGGCATTTTGTTGAGGTGCAGGGCACGGCTGAGGGCGCGGCGTTTTCACGCACTGAGATGAACACCCTGCTGGCGCTGGCCGAAAAAGGCATCAACGAGTTGTTGGCTGCGCAGCGCCTGGCGCTGGGTTTGTGTTGATCGATGCCCGGCTGCAACACCATGCCCATACGCTGGGTGCTGGCCTCGAACAACGCCAAAAAGCTCGTTGAGCTGCAGGCCTTGCTTGCCCCCACGGGGGCTGAGCTGATCACGCAAGGCGCGTTGGGCATTGGCGAGGCCGAAGAGCCGCACCTCACGTTTATCGAGAACGCGCTGGCCAAGGCGCGCCACGCGGCACGCGCTTCGGGCCTGCCGGCACTGGCCGATGATTCGGGCCTGTGTGTCGATGCGCTGGGCGGCTCGCCGGGTGTGCTTTCGGCCCGCTACGCCACGCTGTTTGGTGCGCCCGATGCACCTAAGAGTGATGCCGACAACAACCGCGTGCTGCTCGAGCACATGGCCGAACACGATGATCGCCGAGCGCATTTTGTGTGCGTGTTGGTGGCCGTGCGGCACGCCGACGACCCCGAGCCGCTGCTGGCGGTGGGCCGTTGGCGGGGTGAGTTGCTGCGCGAATACCGTGGCAGCGGCGGATTTGGCTACGACCCGCTGATGTTCATCCCGGCCTTTGAGCGCACGGTGGCCGAGTTGCCCGCCGAGATTAAGAATTTGCACAGCCACCGCGCACTCGCTGCAGCCGATCTGTTGCAGCAGATTCAAGCGCGGTGGCGGGTGTGATTCGCTGCGCAGCACCATGAATCCTTCGCTCGATACCACGAGCGTGCTTGATCTGGCCTTGCGCCCCGGCACGCTGCGGTTGGGGGCGCCGCCCCCACTGGCGCTGTACATCCACCTGCCGTGGTGCCTCAAAAAATGTCCTTATTGCGATTTCAATTCGCACGAGCTGGCACCTCAGGCGTCTGCACGTCCGCCCGAAGCTCGCTATCTCGACGCCTTGCGCGCTGATCTCGAAGCCGCGCTGCCGCTGGTGTGGGGGCGCCCGGTGGTGAGTGTGTTCATTGGCGGGGGCACGCCAAGCCTGTTTTCGCCCGAGGCAATCGATCGTCTGTTGGGTGAGGTGCGCGCGCTGCTGCCGCTTGAGCCAGGCTGCGAGATCACGCTCGAAGCCAATCCGGGCACGTTTGAGCGTGATCGTTTCAGAGCATTTCGCCAGGCGGGGATCACGCGGTTGTCGATCGGGGTACAGAGCTTCGACGACGCCAAGTTGCACGCACTGGGCCGTGTGCACAACCGGGCACACGCCATCGCGGCAGTTGAAGAGGCTCAGACGGCGTTTGATACTTTCAATCTCGATCTGATGTATGCCCTGCCGGGGCAAACACTCGACGAATTGCAGCAGGATCTGGCCCAGGCATTGGCTTTGATGCCGCCGCACTTGTCGGTGTATCACCTCACGCTTGAGCCCAACACGGTGTTCGCCACACACCCGCCCTCAGGGGATCAGGCCGTGCCCGACGATGACACGGCTTACGCAATGCTTGATGTGATCACCGAGCGCACAGCGCATGCCGGGCTGCAGCGCTACGAGGTGTCGGCTTATGCACGGCCTGGGCATCACTGCCAGCACAATCTCAATTACTGGCAGTTTGGCGATTACCTGGGCATTGGCGCGGGCGCGCACAGCAAGCTGTCGTATGCGCACCGTGTGATTCGCCAAACGCGCTGGCGCGAGCCTGCGGCTTATATGCAGCGTGCTCTGGCCGGCGCAGCGGTGTCGAGCAGCGATGAAGTGGCGCGCGATGCGCTGCCTTTTGAATTCATGCTCAACGCACTGCGGTTGATCGATGGCGTTGAGCTGTCGAGCTTTGGCGAGCGCACAGGCTTGCCGATCACGGCGATTCAGCAGGCGCTGGCTCGTGCCGAATCCCAGGGGCTGATCGAGCGCGATTGGGTGCGCATCAAGCCCACCACGCGCGGCATCGATTTTTTGAGCGATCTGCAAACACTGTTTTTGCCTGATCGCTGAGACGGCTCAACCCGCCGCGCGGCATCAAACGCGGTGCAGTGCCGCGCCAACCGTGCGGCGCAAGTAATCGACGAGGTGCGGCGCAATCTGCCGCAGCGTCAGCACCTCTTGCACGGCGCCGGCGTTGATGGCTTCGCGCGGCATGCCAAACACCACGCACGAGGCTTCGTCTTGCGCGAGGGTGTAGGCGCCGGCATCACGCATTTCGCGCATCGCCTTGGCCCCATCGGCCCCCATGCCAGTGAGCATGATGGCAATGGCATTGGGGCCAACCACACGGGCCGCCGATTTAAACAACACCTCAACGCTGGGCTTGTGCCGGTTAACGGGCTCGGTGTCTTGCACACGCGCGATGTAGTTGGCTCCTGAGCGCTCGACGCTGAGCTGCATGCCGCCCGGCGCAATGTAGGCGTGGCCGGGCAGGATGCGCTGGCCGTCTTGCGCCTCGGCCACACGGATGCGGCACAGCCCATCAAGCCGCGTGGCGTAGCTTTTGGTAAAGCCAGGCGGCATGTGCTGGGTGATCACAACCGCCGGTGAATCGGGCGGCAGGTTCACCAGCACTTCTTTGGTGGCCTCGGTGCCGCCGGTCGACGCGCCGATGAAGATGATTTTTTCGGTAGACAGCCGCCCGATGCTCGCGCTGGCGGGCACGGTGCGCTCGGCATCACCACCCGATGCATCGGCTGACGCAGCCGTGGCCTGGGGCGCCACCAGTTTGTGCACACGCGCCTTGGCGGCCACGCGCACTTTGTCGGTGATCTCTTGCGCGAGCAAACGCAAACCATCGGCCACACCGATCTTGGGTTTGGCAACGAAATCGACGGCACCGAGTTCGAGCGCCCTGAGGGTGACATCGGCACCGCGCTCGGTCAACGTGGACACCATCACCACCGGCATGGGGCGCAGCCGCATCAGCTTCGACAAAAAATCGATGCCATCCATGCGCGGCATCTCGACATCGAGCGTGATGACGTCGGGGTTGAGGTTGCGGATCATCTCGCGCGCCACAAACGGATCGCTGGCCGCGCCGATGCATTCCATATCCGGTTGTCGGTTGATGATCTCGGTGAGCAGGCTGCGCACCAGCGCCGAGTCGTCGACCACCACCACACGTGTCTTTGCCATACAAACCCCCAGAAAACTTGTCTGTTGTCGACGCGATCAAAAAAGATCCACCGAACCCCCACCCGTGCTTTGCGGCACGGCGCGCTGCGCGGCGGCACGGTCTTGTGCCACCAGCGCATCGGCATTGGTGGGGGCGAGCCGTTTCACCATTGCCTTGCCGCTGGCCGGAAAGAAACACACCTTGCGCGGATAGATTTCGAGCACGTCTTTGCTCACCACGGGGATGCGCTCGGTTTTGAGGTAATCCATCACGAACGCCGTATTGCGCTCGCCCACGTTGATGCTGCTCATGCCGCTGATCACGGCGCCACCACCAAACACCTTGGCTTCGAGCGTCATGCGTGAAGCGCCACGCTTGAGCATCTCGTTGATCAACAACTCCATCGCATACGAGCCGTAGCGCCCGCTGTCGGCACCGCCGCCCCCCACATCGGGCAGCATGAAGTGATTCATGCCACCCACGCGCGCGTTGCGATCCCACAAACAAGCGGCGATGCACGAACCCAGCGTCGTCATGATCAGCACGTCTTCGTTGTAGACGAAATACTCACCCGGCAGGATCTTGACGGCCTCGGTTTTGAAGTGCGCGTCGTAAAAGAAAAACGAAGCCTCGCCCGGCTTGCTAACACGCGCCTTGAGCTGCTCAAGGCGCGGCGTCGAGTTGAGCGAATTGGCAGGCCGGTTGAGCGCGGACGGGGTGAGGTTCATGGCGGCGATCTCGTCGTTGTGCGATCACACCCGCTCGTAGACCGTCTTGCCGCGCAAGCGAAAGAGGTCTTTCGATTCGGTGAAGTTTTCAGAGTGCCCCACAAAGAGCAAACCGTCGGGCCGCATCACTGCATGAATGCGCTCCAGCACGCGGCGTTGCGTGGGCGCGTCGAAATAAATCATCACGTTGCGGCAGAACACGAAATCGAAGGGCTCGCCCAACGACCACTGCGCGCTCATCAAGTTGAAGGTGCGGAACTCGATCATCCTCGCCAGCTCGGGCTTGACGCGGATGTAGCCCGCGTTGTTGCCCTTGCCACGCAAAAAATGGCTGTGCAGGCGGCGCTGATCGAGCCCGCGTGCATCGGCGTCGTACACCCCACGGCTGGCTTTGGCGAGCACGTTGGTGTCGATGTCGCTGGACAGAATCTTGGCCGACGCACTCATGCCCAGCGTTTCGGCCACCGTCATGGCCAGCGAGTAGGGCTCTTCGCCGGTCGAGGCGGCACAGCACCAGATGCGCACCGGCTTGCCGGCGCGTGGCTTGAGCGCCTCAGCCAGCATGTGAAAGTGATGTTCTTCACGAAAAAAAGCCGTGAGGTTGGTTGTCAGGCAGTTGATGAACTCTTGCCATTCGCGCTCGGCCTCAGTGCCCTGAGCGGTTTCGAGCCACTGCAGATAACTGGCAAAAGAGCTGTGCCCGGTTTCACGCAAACGCCGCGACAGCCGGCTGTAAACCATGGCCTGTTTGCCTGCATGCAAACTGATACCAGCGCGCTGATGGATGAGCGCACGCACCCGATCAAAATCAGTGGCATTGAAGCTGAATTCGCGGTCTTGTGTCGAATCGGTTGCGGCGAGCGTCATGTATGTTTCTCGCTGGTAAATCCTTCGGGTTATCGGCCAGACAACAACGCCCTTGAGGATGCCGCGACTTGGCAAGGCACAGCGGCTGAGATAAGGTGCCGATCGCCCCCCATATCGAGCGACTGCATGACGGTGCCCTGCCTACACTGCGCCCATACCGTGGGTGAATTGCTTTTTTGCCGCGCCACTGACGGCGCAGCCCGATCACCCCGATGGATCGCCTAGTGGACGCCCCGCACACCTCATCGCCGCTGCACGCCACACCGCCCACCGCTTCTGCGGCTGCTGTGGGCGTGCGCCCCGATCAATTGCGGCTCGATCAGGCGCTGCAGTTACTGGCTCAGGCCGGCCACCCGATTGCCGAACCGCCCAACGCACACACACCCGCACTGCTGGCCACCGATTGGCTACAGAGCATCATCGATGCCCTGTGCGATCTATCAAGCCGCGATGCGCTCACCGGGCTGGCCAACCGCCGCCAATTCGAGCTGGCGATCGACCGCGAAATCGACCGCGTGGCCCGCACCGGCGAGACAACGATGATCTTGGTGCTCGATATCGACCACTTCAAGCGCGTCAACGACACCTACGGCCATGCCGCCGGCGATGTGGTGATCCAGAGCGTGGCCCGCGCCCTGCAAGATTGCGTGCGGCCCATGGATACCGTGGCACGCGTGGGGGGCGAAGAGTTCGCCATCATCCTGCCCAACTGCCAGCCAGCGTTTGGGCAGGCCGTGGCCGAGCGGATTCGCCGACGCGTTGAATCAAACCCGGTGCAAGCCTCGCTGCACCAGACCATCCCCGTTACCGTGAGCGCCGGCGGCGCTTTTGCTCCGCAATGGGTGCGCTCATCGGCCAAGTTATGGCTCGAGCGCGCTGATCAGCAGCTCTACCGCGCCAAGGCCGAGGGCCGCAACCGCGCCTGCCTTGAGCTGCCGCCGCTGCCCATGGTGAGTGCCGAAGAAAAAGGCATGCTCTTTGCCCTGGGGGCCGCCACCACACCGTCTGCCGACCCGCACGAACCGGATCCGATCTCATGACATCGTCGACCTCAGACACCTCAACCGCCGCGGCCAAGCGTGCCCGCATCCTGGCCGTTACCAGCGGCAAGGGCGGTGTGGGCAAAACTTTTGTGAGCGCCAACCTCGCGGCAGCACTGGCCAAGCGCGGCCTGCGCGTGCTGGTGCTCGATGCCGATCTGGGGCTGGCGAACATCGATGTGGTGCTCAACCTCTACCCCAAGGTGACGCTGCATGATGTGTTCACCGGCAAATCGACACTCGATGAGGCGATCCTGCCTGCACCCGGAGGCTTTTCGGTGCTGTTGGCGGGCTCGGGGCTGGTTGAATACTCGCGCCTCACACCCGAGGTGCGCAACGATTTGCTCGACATCATCGACCGCCTTGCACCACGCTTTGATTGCATCGTGCTCGACACCGGCGCGGGCATCTCGGATGTGGTGCTGTTTGCCGTGTCGCTGGCCGAAGAGGTGATCGTGGTGGTAACGCCCGAGCCGACGTCGCTCACCGATGCCTACGCCACGATCAAGGTGCTGTGCTCACAACAGGGCCGCACACAAGTGCATCTGATCATCAATCAGGTGGGGCGCATGGGCGAAGGCAAAGTGGTGCTGCAGCAGCTGCAGCAGGTGCTCAACCGTTTTGTGCAAACCTCGGGCGGTCAGCCGCCGCAGCTTTTGATGGCCGGCGATGTGCCGCTCGACGCCAGCGTGCGCGAGGCGGTGCAAAAGCGCCAATTGCTGCTTGAACACCACCCGGGCGCGCCGGCGGCTCAAGCCGTGGCCGGCATCGCCGCACGGCTCAACGCGCGCTGATTTCAGCGCCACAAACGGCGCTCAAGCACTGTCGATCATCACGGCCAGTGGCCGCAGCAGCACGATCAAGGCCCCCGCGCCGCCATCGGGCCCGCGTGCCTGCACAAAAGCCATCACCTCGTTTTTTTGCACCAGCCAGCTGCGCACCTTGTGCTTAAGCACAGGCTCTCGCCCCGGCGAGCCCAGCCCCTTGCCATGCACCACGCGCACACAACGCAAACCGCGGCGTGCTGCCTCGCGAATGAAACCGCCCAAGCGCTCGCGGGCAGCGTCGCGGCGCAGGCCATGCAGATCGATTTCGGCTTGCAGCGTCCACTCACCACGGCGCAAACGGCGCAGCACATCCGGGCCCACACCGGGGCGGGCATAGGCCAGATCGGCATCGGTGTCGAGCAACGATTCAACGTCGAATTCGTCGGACAGCGCCTCGCGCAACACCTCGGCCTCATCCTGCCAACGGCTGCGCGGCAAGGGGGTGGGCCTGAGCTCAACAGGGCGCAAAGCAGCCGGATCAACGACGCCAGTGGCTTTGATCGGCTGCACGGCGCCCACATGGTGGCGAAACAGTGCCTGCTCGCGGCGTGCCTGCTCGGCCTGTTCGCGCCGTTGGGCTTCGAGCTCACGCTCGCGCTGTTGCTGCAACTGTTGCTGGCGCTGCACCTCGCGCCACAGCCGCTTGAGATCGCCCAGGCCCTGGCCTTTCATGTGCCCTCCTGCCAATGCTGCGCTCAGAGCAACCCGCGCTCGGCAAACGACACCACCTCGGTGCGCGCCACCACAAGGTGATCGAGCACCCGCACATCCACCAACGCCAGCGCGGTGCGCAGCGTCTGCGTGAGATGCTCATCGGCCCGCGACGGCTCGGCCACGCCCGAAGGGTGGTTGTGCGCCAGGATCACTGCCGCAGCGTTCACGCTCAAGGCGCGCTTTACCACCTCGCGCGGGTAGACGCTGGTTTGCGTAAGCGTGCCCCTGAAAAGCTCTTCAAAACACAGCAGCCGGTGTTGAGCATCGAGAAACAGCAGACCGAACACCTCATGCGGCAACTCGGCCAGCTGCAGCCTGAGGTAATCCTTTACCGCCTGGGGCGAATCAAACACCGGCTTGGCGCGCAATTGAGTGGCCAACGAGCGCCGTGCAATTTCGAGCACGGCGGCGATCTCGGCCCGTTTGGCCGGGCCCAGCCCTTTAACGGCCCTGAGATCGGCCACCTCGGTGCGCAGCAAGCCGGCCAACCCGCCAAAGCGATCGAGCAGGCTTTGCGCGAGCTGCAGCACCCCCTGCCCGGGCAGGCCCGTGCGCAGCAGCAGTGCCAGCAATTCGGTGTCGGCCAAGGCGGCACTGCCCTGGTTGAGCAGCTTTTCGCGCGGGCGCAAAGCAGCCGGCAGGTCTTTCATGGTGGATCACTCCCTTGTGGTTTCTTTGGTGTGCACTCTGGCCGATGCCTAAAATTGCGCCTCAGTCTACCCAAGCGAATAGCTGCCCCGCACGCCGTGCACCCCCCATCCACCCTCTTACGCACCCGAGTCGAAATCTTGAGCGACAACACTTCTTCTGCCGTGCCCACCGTTCAGATGGGCTCTTTTTTAACGCTGCACTACCGGCTCGCGGGCCCCGAGGGCGATGTGGTGAACACATTCAATGAAGGCCCGGCCACGCTCACCGTGGGCACGGGCTCGCTATCGCCGGCCATTGAATCGCGGCTGATCGGCCTGCCCGAAGGCTCGCGCACCACCATTGAGCTGGCAGCAGGCGAAGCCTTTGGCCACCGCAGCCCCGATCAGCTGCGGCGCGTGCCACTTGATGTGCTGCGCGAACATGGCGCCGATGATCACTACGGCGTGGGCGACGTGGTGCGCTTTCCTACCCCCGATGGCAGCGGCAACTTTGCCGGCGTGCTGCGCGAATACGGCCCCGAGGGCTCGGGCTGGGTGCTGTTCGATTTCAACCACCCACTGGCCGGGCGCCCGGTGATCTTCGAGGTGCAAATCATCGGGGTGCTTTGAGCATGGGCACTGTCAGCGAGGTGCTGCTGGCCGAGCCGCGCGGCTTTTGTGCCGGCGTTGATCGCGCCATCGATATCGTTGAGCGCGCACTGCAGCTCTTTGGCGCGCCGGTTTATGTGCGCCACGAAATCGTGCACAACACCTACGTGGTAAACGACCTCAAAGCCAAAGGGGCGATCTTCATCGAAGACCTCGCCGAAGTGCCCGCCGGCGCCACGCTGGTGTTCAGCGCCCACGGCGTGAGCCAGGCCGTGCGCAACGAAGCGCAGCAACGCGGCTTTCGCATCTTCGATGCCACCTGCCCGCTGGTTACCAAAGTGCACATCGAGGTGGCCAAGCTGCACCGCGAGGGCTTCGAGTTTTTGATGATCGGCCACAAGGGCCACCCCGAAGTCGAAGGCACGATGGGGGAGTTGAGCGACGGCATCTATCTCATCGAAGACGCCGCCGACGTAGCCCGCGTGCAGGTGCGCGATCCTGCCCGGCTTGCCGTGGTGACGCAAACCACGCTGTCGGTTGATGATGCTGCGGCCATTCTGGCGGCGATCAAGACGCGCTTTCCGCTCGTGCGCGAGCCCAAGCAGCAAGACATCTGCTACGCCACGCAAAACCGGCAAGATGCCGTCAAGATGCTGGCCCCGCAGGTCGATGTGGTGATCGTGGTGGGCAGCCCCACCAGCTCAAACAGCAACCGTCTGCGCGAGCTGGCCGAACGCCTGGGCACGCCCGGCTACATGGTCGACAGCCCGCACGATCTGCGCCCCGAATGGTTTGCCTCGGGCTCGCGCGTGGGCCTCACCGCCGGGGCCTCGGCCCCCGAAGTGTTGGTGGATCAGGTGATCGCGCAGCTCAAGGCGCTGGGCGCGGTGGGCGTGCAGCGCATGCCGGGCGTTGAAGAGTCGGTGCGGTTTCCGCTGCCCAAGGGCCTGAAGCTGAACAAGGCTGAGGAGCCCGAGGATTGATCGGGTGCGCCGCCGCGTGGCCATGCGGCGCACCGCACGCCTGCGCGCAGCCATCGCATCCTGCAGAAGAGGCCATTGAAGCGGACGCAGCCGCTTCACTTGGGCGCCCAAGCACCCCCCGCAAACGTCGCCAACCCCAGCGCGCCACGTAGCCCGCAGCCAGCGCCACGATCAGCCCGGCCAGCGCATCAAGCAGGTGCGGCGTCATCATGCTCATGGCAGCCATCTCACCGGCTCACGCCGCGAGCCAGAGCGTGGCCCGATACACCGCCAACGAGGCCAGATACGCCAGCGCAAACAGGTAGCCGGCCATCACACCCACGGCACGCCAACTGCCGGTTTCGCGCCGCACCGTTACCAGCGTGGCCAAGCATTGCGGCGCAAACACATACCACGTCAACAACGACAGCGCCGTTGCCAGCGACCACGTTTGCGAAATCACCTCGCTCAGCGCCACCACGGCGGCATCATCGGCAGCCGATAGCGCGTACACAGTGCCCAATGCGCTCACGGCCACCTCGCGCGCCGCCAGCCCCGGCACCAGCGCCACGGCAATCTGCCAGTTGAAACCTATCGGCTCAAACACTACCGCCAAGGCGTGGCCCAACCGCCCAGCCAGGCTGTAATCGATGGCCGGCCCGGCAAAGCCCGGCGGCGGCGCGGGGTAGCTGCTCAAAAACCACAGCAACACCGTCAGCGCCATGATGATCGTGCCCACCCGGCTGATAAAAATCACCGCGCGCTGCCACAACCCGATCGCCACGTTGCGCAGATGCGGCCAGTGATACGCCGGCAGCTCCATCATCAGTTGACGCGTCTGCCCATGCGAGGTGATGAGCTTGAGCGACCAGGCCACCAGCATGGCGCTCACGATGCCGGCGAAATACAACCCAAACAGCACCAGCCCCTGCAGCTCGAGGCCGCCCCACACCTCACGGCTGGGCACAAAAGCCCCGATGAGCAAGGCATAAACCGGCAACCGCGCCGAACACGTCATCAGCGGCGCGATCATGATCGTTACCCACCGATCACGCGGGTTGTCGATGGTGCGCGTGGCCATGATGCCGGGGATGGCGCAAGCAAAGCTCGACAGCAGCGGAATGAACGAACGCCCCGACAGCCCAACGCTGCCCATCAGCCGATCCAGCAAAAAAGCCGCGCGCGGCAAATAGCCCGACTCTTCGAGCATGAGGATGAAAAAAAACAAGATCAGGATCTGCGGCAAAAACACCAGCACCCCGCCTGCGCCAGCGATCACGCCATCCACCAACAGGCTGCGCAAGGCACTTTCGGGCAGCCGTTGATGCACCGCTTCACCCACCCACCCCATGCCCGATTCGATGAGATCCATCGGCCACTCGGCCCACGAAAACACCGCCTGAAAGATCAAAAAGAGCAACATCAACAAAATCAGTGGCCCGGCCACCGGATGCAGCACCACACGATCCATCCGATCACTGGCTTGATGCAGGCTCGGACGATCCAGCCCGCACGCAGCCAAAACGCGCTGCACCTCGGCATGATCGGCGTGCACCGAAACCGCCGCATCGGCTTGCGCACCAGGCTGCCAGATATCGGGCCGATCAAGCAACGCCAGCAGGGCATCAGCGCCATGCGCCTCAACGGCCACGGTTTGCACCACCGGCACGCCCAACTCGGCCTGCAACCGCGCCGCATCCACCGGCAGGCCCTGCGCGCGGGCGCGGTCGGCCATATTGAGCGCCACCACCACCGGCAGCCCCAATCTGCGCACCGCCAGCACGATGCGCAGATTGCGTCGCAAATTGGTGGCATCCACCACCGCCACCACCAGATCGGGGCGCACCTCGCCTGCCGCCGTGCCGTGCAGAACATCGCACGTTACGCGCTCATCGGGCGTTCGACCATCGAGGCTGTAGGTGCCCGGCAGATCGAGCATGCGCAGCCGCTGGTGCCCCGGCGTAATCAGGCGCCCTTCTTTGCGCTCGACCGTAACGCCTGCATAGTTGGCCACCTTCTGGCGGCTGCCAGTGAGCCGGTTGAACAGCGCCGTTTTGCCACAGTTGGGGTTGCCCACCAGCGCCACGAGCCGGGGTTTGAGGCCCGATGCATCGATACGCTGCTCAGCCGCGCGCACTTCAGAGATCATGAATAAACCGACAAAGCAAAACAGAAGACCCTGCAAAGGCAGACACCGCCAGGCATCTGCCGATCATCAATCGCGAGCAACCACCCGCACACAAGCGGCTTCGGCACGCCGCAGAGCAAAAGTCGAGGTGCCCACACGCACCGCAAGAGGCTCGCCCCCCGGCACGCCGCGCGACAGCACCTGCACCTGCTCACCGCTCAAAAAACCAATCTCAGCCAAACGCCCAGCCCAATCGGGCGCCCCGGCCGGCGCCACCACATCCACCACCGCATAGGCCTGCCGCAACGGCACCTCAGACAGCACCGCGCAAACGCCTTCGCCCAAGGCCACACGCCCCGACACAGACGACGAACATTGAGCATGAGCAACAACAGCCATGATGAAAAACTCCGTGGGCGGCAGTGGCGGGCGATACACGCAAGATTCAGCGCAACACGCCTAAATCCACAAATAAGAATTGTTTTTATTATCTCAGCAAGCCCCCAAGGTGCGCAAACACGCACGCCGCTCGGCCTGCCTGCTTCGGCATTTGTGCTCCCTACAATCTGCAAACTGGCGCATTCACCGTTTTTTCACCCTTTTATTATTTATTCGACCGCCCCTGCGGCCCTGCCCCATGCTTGATCTCACCCTGCTGCGCAAAGACCTTGATGGCGTCATCGCCCGCCTGAACCGGCGCAAGAGCCCCCAACCGTTTCTCGACCGCGAACGCTTCAGCGCGCTCGAAGCCGAGCGCAAGCAAATCCAGGTGCGCACCGAAGAGCTGCAGGCGCGTCGCAACGCCTTATCCAAACAGATTGGGCAACTCAAAGCCAAGGGTGAAGACACGGCCGGCGTGATGGCCGAAGTGGGCGGCATCGGCGATGAGCTCAAAGCCAGTGCCGACCGCCTCGACGGCATTCAGACCGAACTCGGCGCCCTGCTGCTGAACGTGCCCAACCTGCCGCACGACAGCGTGCCCATAGGGGCCGACGAAACCGGCAACGTCGAAGTGCGCCGCTGGGGCACACCGCACACCTATACATTCGAGGTCAAAGATCACGTTGATCTCGGCGCCCCACTGGGGCTCGATTTCGAGGCCGGCGCCAAACTCTCGGGCGCACGCTTCACGTTCATGAAAGGCCCAATCGCCCGATTGCACCGCGCGCTTGCACAACTCATGCTTGACGTGCAAACACAAACCCACGGCTACACCGAGTGCTACACACCCTACCTCGTGCAAAGCCGCGCACTCGAAGGCACGGGCCAGTTGCCCAAGTTTGAGCAAGATCTGTTTCACGTCACCTCGGGCGACGGCGAGGCCTCGGGCAGCAAGTGGTATTTGATCCCCACCTCAGAGGTGACGCTCACCAACACTGTGGCCGACACCATCGTGGCGCTCGATCAGCTGCCCATCAAGCTCACGGGCCACACGCCGTGCTTTCGCTCTGAGGCCGGCAGCGCCGGGCGCGACACACGCGGCATGATCCGCCAACACCAATTCGACAAGGTCGAGATG
>CAZUCW010000061.1:0-15191 GCA_964618825.1 uncultured Aquabacterium sp. | reverse complement strand
TGCTGGACGACCCCAAGAGCGCCATCCTGGAAATCGACCGCAAGGTCATCGCCAAACAGCGCTCGCTGACCGAAGCCGAGACCGCCAACTTCGGCGTGCCCCTGGGTGGCTCGCTGATCCCCTGGATCGATAAAGATCTTGGTAACGGTCAAAGCCGTGAAGAATGGAAAGGCATGGCTGAGACCAACAAAATTTTGGGCCTGGGCGAAGGTTTTGGCTCGGCGGCCATCCCGGTGGATGGTTTTTGTGTGCGCATTGGCGCCATGCGCTGCCATAGCCAGGCATTGACTTTTAAGCTCAAAAAAGACGTGCCTCTTTCTGAGATCGAAAGCATGATTGCCGCCGACAATCCGTGGGTGAAAGTGGTGCCCAATACGCGCGAGGCCACCATCCGTGATCTGACGCCAGTGGCCGTAACCGGAACGCTGACCATCCCCGTGGGACGTCTGCGCAAGCTGGCCATGGGCCCCGAATACCTCGGCGCATTCACGGTAGGTGATCAGCTGCTGTGGGGCGCTGCCGAACCCCTGCGGCGTATGCTGCGCATCCTGCTTGACGCCTGAGCGGACACCCCTGGCGTGAACCTTTCGGTGGATGTTGCAGCCTGACAACGCAACTTCGGCGAAATGCCTGTGCTGACGCGGACTTCCAAAACGTCAGTATTTGCATGAGCTTGTCAGTGTATATGCTTGATGCTATTGTGATTTCTACCGTTCCACCAGTCTGCCTGGCTGGGTGGCGTCGATAACGATGGTATCGGCCGCTTTTGTCGGCGGCTGTTCCACTTGCATGACGACCTGGGAGACGCCTTGAAAGGTCATCCTCTATCCGCAGGGCGCTTCGCCTTGCATCGCGTGGCCACTGCGGCCGCATTTACCGCGTTGTTGGTGTCAACCGATGCCCAGGCGCTGGGGCTTGGGCGTTTGAACGTTCAGTCGGCGCTGGGTGAGGTGCTGCGCGCCGAGATTGATGTCAACTCATTGACGCCCGAAGAAGCCTCGGGGTTGCAGGTGAAGGTGGCGACGCCCGAAACCTATCGGGCCGCAGGGGTCGATTACAACTCGGTGCTGCCCTCAACGTCGATCACACTACAGCGTCGCGCCGATGGGCGCCCGTTCCTCAAGATTTCCAGCGATCGATCTGTTCAAGAGCCGTTTGTTGACGTCATCCTTGAGCTGTCGTGGTCGACGGGGCGCTTGGTTCGCGAGTACACGCTGTTGTTTGATCCGCCGCGTGAAGCTGCTCCTGCCGTAACAGCCCCCGTGGCAGCGCCTGTGTCTGCTGCTCAACCGGTGGCTTCTGCTTCGGCGCCGGTTGCTCCGGTCGCGGTTGCATCCAAGCCTGCTGAGACGGTGGGGCGCCAGGCTGAGGTTAAAAAGCCTGCCGCGTCGGCGGCAGCATCGGCTCCTGCACCGGTGGCTGCCAAAAAACCGGCACCGGTTGCGCCTTCCGTAGAGTCCGCTCCAGAGCGTGCTGCCTCAGCTGCGGCTAAAGCGGGCGCCGAAGAGGTGCGGGTGCAGCGCGGCGATACGCTTTCGCGCATCGCTGGCCGTGTCAAACGTGATGGGGTGTCGCTCGATCAGATGCTTGTTGGGCTGTATCGCGCCAATCCTGATGCGTTTGTCAACAACAACATGAACCGGCTGAAGTCGGGTGTCGTGTTGAATGTGCCGGGCAATGATCAGCTGGCAGCCGTATCCAAAGAGGATGCGCGCGGCGTGATTCAGGCACAGAGTGCCGATTTCAACGCTTATCGCCAGCGTGTGGCATCTGCTGCGCCGGTGCAAATGAGCGAGAAGCCGCAGCGCAAGGCCACGGGCCAAGTGCAGGCTGAAGTGCAAGACAGTAAGCAGCCGGCTGCCGCTTCGCCCGACAAGCTCAAACTCAGCAAGGGTGGTGTTGCGGCGCAAGGCAAGGTGGCTTCGGCTGCCGATCGTGTGGCCATGGAGCGTGCTCAAAAAGAGAGCGCCGCCCGCGTGGCTGAGCTGTCGAAAAACGTGCAGGATCTGAAGAAGCTGCAGGGGTCGGGGGCATCCAGCGCGGCTGCGCCAACCAAGGGCGCTGCTTTGCCGGTGGTGCCGCCTTCGGCGCCGGCGCCGGTTGTTCCGCCCGTGGTTGTGGCCTCGGCGCCGGTGCCTGTGGCTTCGGCAGCATCGGTGGCTGAGGCTGTGGCTTCGGCGGCGTCTGCTGTCGCTATGGTGGATGCAGCGTCTCAGGCTTCAGCTCCGGCATCGGCGATAACGCCGCCGCAGGCAGTGGCTTCTCGGCCTTCGGTTGCGCCTGTGGTGGCCCCGCCACCAGCGCCCATCGAAGAGCCCAGCTTTATCGACAGCCTGATGGAGAACCCGTTGGTGCTGCCGGGTGCGGGCGCTTTGTTGGCGGCGCTGTTGGGCGGTTTGGCGTTTTATAAGCTGCGTTCGCGTCGCAAGACGGATAGCGGCGAAACGTCGTTCCTCGAAAGCCGTTTGCAGCCTGATTCTTTCTTTGGCGCCAGTGGCGGCCAGCGTATCGATACACGCGATGCGAGTGGCGCACCTTCGTCGATGAGCTATTCGCTCAGCCAGCTTGATGCAATTGGTGATGTTGATCCGGTTGCCGAAGCTGACGTCTATTTGGCGTATGGCCGTGATCTTCAGGCGGAAGAGATTCTCAAAGAAGCGATGCGCACCACGCCGGATCGGCTGGCGATCCGCACCAAGCTCCTTGAGGTGTATGCCAAGCGGCGCGATACCAAGGGCTTCGAGCAATTGGCCACGCAGGTTTACAGCCTCACCAGTGGCCAGGGCGAAGATTGGAGCAAGGCGCAAGAGTTGGGTTTGTCCATCGATCCTGAGAATCCGCTTTATGCGCCGGGCGGTCGCCCTGCCGAAGTGACGGTGGGCGATAAGGTGGTGCCTGAGCCTTTGAGCGCGAGCACCATGCCTTATGTGCCTTCGATGGCGGCCGATGAGGCTGCGCCTGAGGTGGCCGGTGCTTCGGTGGATCTCGATCTCGATATCTCGACACCGGGCTCTTTTGATGAAGCACCGATGGCTCATGCCGCTACGAGCTCTGCGCCAAATGTTGCGTTGGATCTGCCCGAGATCAAAGGGGCTTCGGCCAGCGCAGCGCCTGCACCGCATGCTGCCGAACCGCTCGAATTCGATCTTGGCGATATCAGCCTCGATTTGAATGCGCCGGCAACCCCGGCAGCGGCCAGTGCAGAGCTGCCCACGCTGGATCTGGGGGGGGAGCCGGCGCCAGCCGTGCTTGATGATGCCGATCCGCTGGCTCGCAAAATCGAGTTGGCCGAAGAGTTTCGCCAGATTGGCGATATCGAAGGCGCACGCGATCTGTTGCAAGAGGTGATTTCGAAGGCCGATGGTGCTTTGAAGGCCAAGGCACAGGGCATGCTCGATGCTTTGAGCTGATCTCTGCGCAAGGGCGCACAGACAAAACGAAGGTGAGCTGAAAACGATGCGAGTGGCCTTGGGGCTGTGCTACCGGGGCGCTCGCTACCGTGGGTGGCAGAGCCAACCGGGCGGTCAGACCGTGCAGGATGCACTGGAGACCGCCCTTTCTCGTTTTGCGGATGAGCGCATCCGCACGCTGTGTGCGGGGCGCACCGATACCGGGGTGCATGGCCTGAATCAGGTGGTGCATTTCGATACCGCGCGTGAGCGCGACCTTTTTTCGTGGGTGCGGGGCCCCAACACTTATTTGCCGGCGGATATTGCCGTGCAGTGGTGTCGCTTCGTGCCCGATGCTTTTCATGCACGCAATTCAGCCATCGGGCGGCGCTACGCCTATGTGCTGCTCGAATCGCCCGTGCGCCCTGCGATCGAATCGGGGGCATGCGGCTGGCTTTTTCGCTCGCTTGATGGGGCAGCAATGCAGGCGGCTGCGCAGTGTTTGCTGGGGGAGCACGATTTCAGTGCGTTCAGGGCAGCAGAGTGCCAGGCGGCGTCGCCCATCAAGGTGATGCGTGAGATCACCGTGGCCCGCCACGGGGCTTATTGGCGCTTTGAGTTTGAGGCCAGCGCGTTTTTGCACCACATGATCCGCAACATCATGGGTTGCCTGATCGCTGTGGGCTCAGGGGCGCGTCCGGTGGGCTGGATGGGTGAGGTGCTGGCCGGGCGCAATCGCCAGCAGGCTGCACCAACCTTTGCGGCGGATGGATTGTATTTTTTGGGGCCGCGCTACGATGCGGGTTTCGATATTCCGCGTCGAACCCCGGCGTTCGATTGGCTTCCTGGATGAATTCGGCAGATTCCACAAACCTTTACCAGCCGCACCGCACCCGCATCAAAATTTGCGGCCTGACGCGTGAAGGCGATGTGCTCGACGCTGTGGCCTCGGGGGCCGATGCGGTGGGTTTTGTGCTCTACGACAAGAGTCCGCGCTACGTATCGCATGATCGTGCTGCGCAGTTAGCGGCCTTGCTGCCTCCTTTCGTGACGCCCGTGCTGCTGTTGGTGAACGCCATCGATGAGGCGGTGTTGCAGGCGCTTGAGGCCGTGCCCCATGCGCTGCTGCAGTTTCATGGCGATGAAACCCCTGAGCAATGCCGGCGCCCGGGCCGGGCCTACTTGCGGGCGGCACGGATGGCCAAAAACTTCGATTTGATAGACTTCGCCCAGCAGTTTTCTGACGCTCAGGCCGTGTTGCTCGATGCACACGTCGACGGCTACGGTGGGGGCGGAAAGGTTTTTGATTGGTCCATCATTCCACCCAACGTGCCCTCTCCGGTCGTTTTGTCTGGTGGGTTGACACCAGCAAACGTCGTCGACGGTGTGCTTCAGGTGCGGCCTTGGGCCGTTGACGTCAGCTCGGGTGTCGAGCGTGCCAAGGGCATCAAAGACGCCGCGCTGATGCGCCAGTTTTGCGCAGCCGTGCAAGCGGCAGATGCCCGCCTTTCGGCGCGCTTTCTCGAATCCACCTGAAGCAGGTTTTCAGCCATGTTCGATTACCACCAGCCCGATGTGCGCGGGCATTTCGGTCCTTATGGCGGCACATTTGTTTCCGAGACGCTGATCTATGCGCTCGACGAATTGCGCCAAGCTTACGAACGCTACCGCGATGATCCGGCTTTTGTGGCCGAGTTTCGCGATGAGCTGGCGCACTTTGTGGGACGCCCCAGCCCGGTTTATCACGCGAGCCGCCTGAGCCGCGAACTCGGGGGGGCGCAGATTTACTTTAAGCGCGAGGATCTCAATCACACGGGCGCGCACAAGGTGAACAACACCATCGGCCAGGCCTTGCTGGCCAAGCGCATGGGCAAGCCGCGCGTGATCGCCGAAACCGGCGCCGGCCAGCACGGGGTGGCCACAGCCACGATTTGCGCTCGCTATGGGCTGGAGTGCGTGGTTTATATGGGCGCCGAAGATGTGAAGCGCCAATCACCCAACGTCTATCGCATGCATTTGCTGGGCGCCAAGGTGGTGCCGGTTGAGTCGGGCAGTAAAACGCTCAAAGATGCGCTCAACGAGGCTATGCGCGATTGGGTTACCAACGTTGAAAACACGTTCTACATCATCGGCACGGTGGCCGGGCCACATCCGTATCCGATGATGGTGCGCGATTTCCAGTGCGTGATCGGCAACGAGTGTGTGCAGCAGATGCCCGAGCGCATCGGACGCCAGCCCGATGCGGTGGTGGCTTGCGTGGGGGGGGGCAGCAATGCGATCGGTATTTTTCATCCCTACATTTCCCACGAAAACGTGCGGCTGATCGGCGTTGAGGCTGCCGGCGAGGGCATTGCATCGGGCAAGCATGCCGCTACGCTGAGTGCGGGATCGCCCGGCGTGCTGCACGGCAATCGCACGTATTTGCTGCAGGATGCCGATGGACAGATCATCGAGACGCATTCGATCTCGGCAGGGCTCGATTACCCCGGCGTCGGGCCCGAGCATGCGTATCTCAAAGACATTGGGCGCGCCGAGTATGTGGGCATCACCGACCGCGAGGCGCTGGAGGCTTTTCACAAAATGTGTCGCACCGAGGGCATCATCCCGGCGCTTGAATCGAGCCATGCCGTGGCGTATGCCATGAAGCTGGCACCGACGATGCGCCCGGATCAGCACATTCTCGTCAACCTCTCAGGGCGCGGCGATAAAGATATCGGCACGGTGGCTGATCTGTCGGGCACGGCGTTTTACGACCGGCCTTCTCAGGGTGGGGTGTCGGTTAAAGGCGGCCCAGCCGTTGGGGGGCAAGCATGAGCCGCATCGCAGCTACGTTTGAGGCCTTGCGCGCTCAGGGGCGCAAGGCGTTGATTCCGTATGTGACGGCGGGCGATCCTTTTGTCGAAACCACCGTTGATGTGCTGCTGGCCATGGCTGAGGCGGGTGCCGATGTGATTGAGCTGGGGGTGCCGTTTTCTGATCCGATGGCTGATGGCCCGGTGATCCAAAAGGCCGCTGAGCGTGCGTTGGCGCATGGCATGACACTCAAGCGCGTGCTCGAGATGGTGCGTGCTTTTCGTGAGCGTAACGCTCATACGCCGCTGGTGTTGATGGGCTACGCCAATCCGATCGAGCATTACGGTACCGAGCGTTTTGTGGCCGATGCCCGCGCTGTTGGGGTCGATGGCGTGCTGGTGGTTGATTACCCACCCGAAGAGTGCGAAACCTTCGCCGCCCAGATGAAATCCGCCGGGCTGGATCCGATCTTTTTGCTGGCCCCCACATCGACCGAGCAGCGTATGGCGCAAGTGGGCCGCGTGGCCAGCGGCTACGTGTATTACGTGTCGCTCAAAGGGGTAACTGGCGCAGGGCATTTGGATACGGATGCGGTGGCGCAGGCCGTGCCGCGCATCAAGGCACACGTGAGCGTGCCGGTGGGGGTGGGTTTCGGGATTCGCGATGCGCAGACCGCCAAAGCCGTGGCTGCGGTGTCTGATGCCGTGGTGATTGGCTCACGCATCGTGCAGTTGCTCGAAACCCAGACCCGCGATACTGTGGCGTCGGCTGCCGGGGCGTTTATCGCCGAGATCCGCGCCGCGCTCGATTCTCTGAAAGGAGCCTGAGCATGAGTTGGCTTGAAAAACTGCTTCCGCCCAAGATTCAACAAACCGATCCGACCGAGCGCCGCTCGGTGCCCGAGGGGCTGTGGGTGAAGTGCCCGTCGTGCGAAACGGTGCTCTACAAGACCGATCTTGAACAGAATCAAAGCGTTTGCCCCAAGTGCTCGCATCACCACCGTATCGGTGCGCGTGAGCGGCTTGATGCTTTTTTGGATGCAGAAGGCCGCTACGAAATCGGGCAAGAGGTGCTGCCGATTGATCCGCTGCGCTTTAAAGACAGCAAAAAATACGCCGATCGCCTCAAAGAGGCGCTTGAGCAAACCGGCGAAACCGATGCGCTCGTGGTGATGGGCGGTGCGGTGCACAGTGTGCCGGTGGTGGCTGCGGCGTTTGAGTTTGATTTCATGGGCGGCTCGATGGGCTCGGTGGTGGGCGAGCGTTTTGTGCGCGGCGTCGAAACCGCCATTGAGCAAAAAACGCCGTTTGTTTCGTTTGCCGCCACGGGCGGGGCGCGCATGCAAGAGGGTTTGCTGAGCCTGATGCAGATGGCCAAAACCAATGCGGCGCTCACGCGGCTGGCCAAAGCCAAGCTGCCCTATATCAGCGTGCTTACCGATCCGACGATGGGTGGCGTGTCGGCCAGCTTTGCGTTTGTGGGGGATGTGGTGATCGCCGAGCCCAAGGCGTTGGTGGGCTTTGCCGGCCCGCGCGTGATCGAGAACACGGTGCGCGAGAAGCTGCCCGAGGGTTTTCAGCGCAGTGAGTTTTTGCTCGAAAAAGGCGCGATCGACATGATCGTCGACCGGCGTGAGCTGCGCAGCGCCATCGCGCGCCAGCTTGCCATGCTGCAACGCTTGTCGGCAGACGCCGTGGTTTGAACGCGGCCCGCTGGTGCACGCTCACGGGCTGCGCGATCCGCAGCCCGTTTTGTTTGTTTTTGAACCTGAAGGATGGCGACGCGGATGACGACGCACAAGGCTTCTCTTGATGATTGGCTGGCGCACTGCGAGCGTTTGCATGCGGTGCCGATTGATCTGGGGCTGGATCGCGTGCGGGCCGTGTGCGATCGCCTGGGTTTGCAGCTCGGCGGGGGGCATGGGCCGGTGGTGTTTACGGTGGCTGGCACCAACGGCAAGGGGTCGACGTGCGCGATGCTCGACAGCATCCTGCACGAGGCGGGCTATCGCGTGGGGGTTTACTCATCGCCGCACCTTGTGCGCTTCGAAGAGCGCTGCCGTATTGATGGCGCGCCGATCGAATCCACCCTGTTGTTGCCGCATTTCGAGGCCGTTGAGGCTGCGCGCAATGGGGTGTCGCTCACGTATTTTGAGTTCACCACTCTGGCGATCTTGCGGGCGTTGAGCATGGCCGGGCTGGATGCGGTGGTGCTCGAGGTGGGGCTGGGCGGGCGGCTTGATGCCGTGAACGTGATCGACACCGATTGCGCGGTGATCACGAGCATCGATATCGATCATGTGGATTATCTCGGGCCTGATCGTGAAGCCATTGGCCGTGAGAAGGCCGGCATCATGCGCGCGGGCCGGCCCGCCGTGGTGTCTGATCCGGTGCCGCCGCGCAGCGTGGTTGAGCATGCCGGGCAGATTGGCGCCGATCTGTGGCTGAGTGGGCGCGATCACAACGTTTCGGGCGACAAGCAACAGTGGGCGTGGGCGGGGCGCGGTCGCCGCTATGCAGGGTTGGCGTATCCGGCGTTGCGTGGGGCCAACCAGTTGATCAATGCCTCGGGTGTGTTGGCCGCGTTGCAGGCAGTGCGCGATCGTTTGCCAATCACTGCACAGGCGGTGCGTGTGGGGCTGGCGCGCGTTGAGCTGCCGGGACGTTTTCAGATCGTGCCAGGGCAGCCGACGCTGGTGCTCGATGTGGCGCACAACCCGCATGCTGCAGCGGCGCTGGCGCAGAACCTCGATCAGATGGGCTACTACCCGAGCACGGTGGCCGTGCTGGGCATGATGCGTGATAAAGATGTGGCGCAAACGGTTGCGCGGCTGCTGCCGCTGGTGGATGTGTGGTGCTGCGCTGCGCTGCCTACCGAGCGGGCAGCATCACCAGCCGAGCTGCGCGAGATGATCGAGCGCGAGTGGGCGGCTGCGCGTGCCGCCGGGCGTGTGGTGCCCGCCGAGGTGCGTGTGAGCGAGCACGCCAGCCCGCAAGCGGCGCTCGATGCGGCGGTCGCCCAGATCGACCCGGCGGATAGAATCGTAGTCTTCGGATCTTTCTTTACCGTCGGGGGGGTGCTCACGCATGGCGTGCCCCGTTTGCAGGCACCGCATCTGGGTCGCACGCCGACCTGATGGCCCCGCACCGAGAACGTCATCCCAGCCAGCCGCCAGCGCATGCCACTGACCTCTTTTTTTCAGCGCTTTCGTCGCGATTCGTCGGCTGCAGTGGCTTCGACGGCCACGCCGAGTGAAGAGCTGCGCACCCGCGCGCGTCGGCGCCTGATCGGCGCGGCACTGTTGGTGGTGGTGGGTGTGATCGGGTTCCCGCTGCTGTTCGATACCGAGCCGCGCCCTTTGCCTGCTGATTTGGCCGTCGTGTTGCAGCATCCAGATGGCACACGCGATATCGATCATCCGCGTCAGGCGGGGGGGGCTTCGGCCGCGCGTGGCGACGAACCCGCTGCGGCTGCACATCGTTTGGCCGAAGATCCGCCCCCAGCAACGCCAGCCCAGGCGCTGCCGGCGCCGCCACCGCTGGCGCTTGAGCGTTCCGGGCGGGCACTGGCCGCATCCCAATCTGATAAATCCACGGTGGATCAGGCCCCGGCGGCGCCAACTGCTGTGGTTAAAACTGCGGCAGCAAAAAATGCGGCGGCCAAACCTGCGGTGGATAAATTGCCCGCAGGCAAGCCGGTGCGCGATGTGGCAGAGGCGGCGCGCGCCGAGGCCTTGCTTAACGGTAAAGAGCTCTCAAAGGCGCCTGCTGCCGGTGCACGCCCCGCCTCGGCGCCCGATGTGCGCTACATCGTGCAGATCGGCGCTTTCGTTGATGTGCCCAAGGCTCGCGAGGCGCGTCTCAAGGTTGAAAAGCTGGGCCTCAAAACGTATACCCAGGTGGTGAACACCGATGATGGCAGGCGCATCCGCGTGCGTGTCGGGCCGTTTGCCGATAAAGCCGCTGCTGATAAGGCCGCCAGCAAGATCCGCCAGGCGGGGCTGAG
The DNA here is from genome assembly GCA_964618825.1 of uncultured Aquabacterium sp. GTDB lineage: Bacteria > Pseudomonadota > Gammaproteobacteria > Burkholderiales > Burkholderiaceae_C > Aquabacterium. The sequence continues at coordinate 5,004 of CAZUCW010000061.1, read as the reverse complement.
CGCAGCCATCCTCACGCTTTGAGCTTGCGCGGATGGAGCAGGGTGTGGGCATGGGCTGGGTGGATGTGGCATGGTTGAGCGTGCTGGGTCTGTCGATGCTGGTGGGGGTGCTGCGTGGCCTCACTGCCGAGGTGCTGTCCTTGTTGGGCTGGGGGGTGGCTTATGTGGTGGCGCGCCGGTTTGCCGACGATGCCGCGCCGCATGTGCCGCTGGGCTCGCCCGGATCCGCTCTCAATGCAGCGGTGGCGATGGCAGCGCTGTTTGTTGTCACCTTGCTGGTGTGGGGTGTGCTGTCGTGGTTGATTCAGCAGGTGGTGAGGGCCTCGGTGTTGAGTGGCACCGACCGGCTGCTGGGCGCAGTGTTTGGCTTGGCCCGAGGGGTCGTGATTGGGCTGGTGGTGGCGACGGTGGTGAATATGACACCGCTGCGTCAATCGCCGGCGTGGCAAGCCTCGCAGGGGGCGGCCTGGTTGCAGGTGATGATCGACGGCTTGCGGCCTTTATTGCCGCTGGCCGCCGAACATGATGCGCAGGCGGCTCGTGGCGAGGCGTATGAGATGGGGTGATTTATGTGCGGCATCGTCGGCGTGATCTCTAAAGCGCCAGTGAACCAGTTGATTTACGACGCGCTGCTGCTGTTGCAGCACCGTGGGCAAGATGCCGCAGGCATCGTTACGGCGGGGCCGGATGCGCGGGGCACCAAGTTTTTTATGCACAAGGCGCGAGGCATGGTGCGCGATGTGTTCCGCACCCGCAATATGCGTGCGCTGCCCGGCACAGTAGGGCTGGGGCAGGTGCGTTATCCCACCGCAGGCAATGCCTACAACGAAGAAGAGGCGCAGCCGTTTTACGTCAACGCACCGTTTGGCCTGGTGCTGGCACACAACGGCAACCTCACCAATGCACATGCGCTGCGCCGCGAGCTGTTTGCCATCGATCGTCGACACGTCAACACCGAGAGTGATTCAGAGGTGCTGCTCAACGTGCTGGCGCACGAGCTCGAAAAATCCACCCACGATCTGCCACTGACACCCGAGAAGATCTTTTCCTCCGTTCAGGCCGTGCATCGTCGCATCAAGGGCTCGTATGCGGTGGTGTGTTTGATTGCTGGACACGGCTTGCTCGCGTTTCGCGATCCGTTTGGCATTCGTCCGCTGTGTTTTGGTGAGGCCGATGGCCCCGATGGGCGCACCGTGATGGTTGCCAGCGAATCGGTGGCGCTTGAAGGCACGGGGCACCAGTTGGTGCGCGATGTGGCACCCGGTGAGGCCGTGTTCATCAATCTCGACGGCGAGGTGTTCACGCAGCAATGCGCTGCGCAGACGCACCACAACCCCTGCATGTTCGAGTTTGTCTACCTGGCGCGCCCCGATTCGGTGATCGACGGCATCTCGGTGTATCAGGCACGCCTGAACATGGGCGAAACGCTCGCGCAGCGGGTGATCTCGACGCTGCCACCTACCGAGATCGATGTGGTGATCCCCATTCCTGAATCGAGCCGCCCTTCGGCCATGCAGCTGGCGCAAAAGCTGGGCAAGCCCTACCGCGAGGGTTTCGTAAAAAACCGCTACGTGGGCCGCACGTTCATCATGCCGGGGCAATCGGTGCGTAAAAAATCGGTGCGCCAAAAACTCAACGCGATCAGCTGCGAATTCAAAGACCGCCGCGTGCTGCTCGTCGACGATTCGATCGTGCGCGGCACCACATCCAAAGAGATCGTGCAGATGGCGCGCGAAGCCGGGGCCGTCAAGGTCTACCTTGCCAGCGCTGCGCCGCCAGTGCGCTATCCCAACGTCTACGGCATTGATATGCCCACCAAATCCGAGTTGGTGGCGCATGGCCGCAATGCCGAAGAGATTCGCCAGATCATCGGCGCCGATGCGCTGATCTATCAAGATGTCGATGCCATGAAGCGCGTGGTTGGTGCATTGCAGCCAGCGCTCGAAGGCTTTGAGGCGTCGTGTTTCGATGGTCACTACGTAACGGGTGATGTATCGGCCGAAGACTTTGAGGTGATCCAGGCACAACGCTCGTCGCAAGGCGATGAAGAAGACGCCGATAACCGCACACGGCTTGTGCTGCAGTCGGGTTCGGAGGCCAACTGATGGCCGATCACGCCGCCGACGATAAGGCACCCAAACGTTTGCCGCACGTCGAGCTGCCAGCCGATGTGCACCTCGACACCCTGGCTGTGCGCGAGGGCCTGCCCCGCTCGCAGTGGGGTGAAAACTCTGAGGCGCTCTACCTCACCAGCAGCTTCGTGCACCCCGATGCCGCCACGGCTGCCGCACGTTTTGCCAACGAAGAAGAAGCCTTCGTCTACTCGCGCTTTACCAACCCGACCGTGATGATGTTCGAGCGCCGCCTGGCTGCGCTCGAGGGCACTGAGGCCGCACTGGCCACCGCCAGCGGCATGAGCGCCATCTTGTTGCTCATCATGGGCCTGCTCAAAGCGGGCGATCACGTGATCTGCTCGCGCAGCGTGTTCGGCGCCACGCTGGTGCTGTTTGAGCGCGAGTTCGGCAAATTTGGTGTGCAGACCACATTCGTGTCGCAGACCGATGTGGCGCAGTGGCGTGCCGCCGTGCGCCCCAACACGCGGCTGCTGTTTGCCGAAACCCCCAGCAACCCACTCACCGAGGTGGTTGATATTCGCGCGCTGGCCGACATCGCGCACGGCGCAGGCGCTTTGCTGGCCGTTGACAACTGTTTTTGCACGCCGGTGCTGCAGCGCCCGGCTGAGCTGGGTGCCGATCTCATCATTCACTCGGGCACCAAATATCTCGATGGGCAGGGCCGTGTGCTGCTGGGCGCTCTCTGCGGCAGCGATGCGCTCATCAACAAAACCTTCATGCCGGTGATGCGCGGCGCGGGCATGTCGGCATCCGCCTTCAACGCCTGGGTTGTGCTCAAAGGACTCGAAACCCTCTCCATCCGCATGGCCGCGCAAAGCCAGCGCTCGCTTGAGTTGGCCCAATGGCTGCAAACGCAGGATGCTGTCGAGCGTGTGTTTTACCCCGGGTTGCCCAGCCACCCTCAGCATGAGTTGGCCATGCGCCAGCAAAGCGGTTGCGGAGGCGCCGTGGTGTCGTTCATCATCAAAGGGCAGCATGCCGGTGGGCCTGAGCAGGCGCGCCGCAACGCCTTCCATGTGATCGATCACACCCGCATTTGCTCGATCACTGCCAACCTGGGCGACACCAAAACCACCATCACCCACCCGGCCAGCACCTCGCATGGCCGACTCACCGAAGACCAGCGCCAAGCCGCCGGCATCACGCAGGGCATGATCCGCGTGGCCGTGGGGCTTGAGCACATCGACGATCTCAAGGCCGACCTCGCACGCGGCCTGAGCACCTTGGCCGCATCCTCATGAATCCCGATCTCAAAGCCCCTCGCAGCGGTGTTGTTCGCACCCGTTTCGCGCCCAGCCCCACCGGTTTCATTCACCTGGGCAACATTCGCTCTGCGTTGTATCCGTGGGCCTTTGCGCGCGCCCATCAAGGCGAGTTCATCTTGCGCATCGAAGACACCGACGAAGAGCGTTCATCGCAAGCGGCGGTCGAGGTGATTCTTGAAGGCATGCAATGGCTGGGCCTCGATTACGACGAAGGCCCCTACTACCAGATGCAGCGTGTTGACCGCTACAAGGCCGTGCTGCAGCAATTGCTCGACGCCGGCCTGGCCTACCCCTGCTACATGTCGCAAGCCGAACTCGATGCCTTGCGCGAGCGGCAGATGATGGCCAAAGAAAAACCGCGCTACGACGGCACCTGGCGCCCTGAGCCAGGCAAAGTGCTGCCGCCCACACCCCAGGGGGTGAAGCCGGTGATCCGATTCAAAAACCCCATCGGTGGCTCAGTGGCGTGGGACGACAAAGTCAAAGGCCGCATCGAAATCAGCAACGACGAGCTCGACGACCTTGTGATTGCTCGCCCGGCATCGGTTGATGCTCCCGGCATCGTCGGGACGCCCACCTACAACTTCTGCGTGGTGGTTGATGATCTCGATATGGGCATCACCCACGTGATCCGTGGCGATGATCACGTCAACAACACGCCTCGCCAGATCAACATCTTCAAGGCGTTGGGCAAAGAGCCGCCGGTTTATGCCCACCTGCCCACCGTGCTCAATGAGCAGGGCGAAAAAATGAGCAAGCGCCACGGCGCCAAACCAGTAACGCAATACCGTGATGAAGGCTATCTGGCTGATGCGGTCGTCAACTATTTGGCGCGTTTGGGCTGGAGCCATGGCGACGACGAAGTGTTCTCGCGCGAGCAGTTCATTGCTTGGTTCGATCTGGATCACCTGGGCAAATCGGCAGGGCAGTTCGACAGCGCCAAGCTGCGCTGGCTGAACGCTCAGCACATCAAGATGACCGACGATGCCCAATTGGCCTTGTTGGTGGTAGAGCAATTGGCCAAGCGCGGCATCCAGACGGCAGTTGATGATCGCCTGGTGAGGGCCTGCGGTCTGTTCAAAGACCGTTGTGCCACCACCGTTGAACTGGCCGAGTGGTTGGCCATGTATTTCAGCGATGTGGCGCCCAGCGGCGAAGACCGCACCACGCATCTCACCTCAGCCATTCAACCTGCTGTGCAGGCGCTCGCGCAGCGCTTGAATTCAACAGCCGGGTGGGATAAAGCCTCGATCCATCAGGCCATCAAAGACACCATTGCAGAGCAAGGACTCAAGATGCCTCAACTGGCCATCCCGGTGCGTGTGCTCGTGTGTGGCCGCGCGCAAACGCCTTCGATCGATGCAGTGCTTGAGCTTTTTGATAAAGAAATTGTCATCAAGCGCTTGCAAAGATTTTGAAAGCAGTGCTATAGTTGCAGTCTTGCTTGAGCGGCACTGCAAACAACGCAACGCAAGCCAAAAGCTTGCAGGTTTGAATGCAGAATCAGCGCGGTACTCGTGAGTGGTTTGAAGCGGTTTTGCAACGAACATCGGGGGTATAGCTCAGCTGGGAGAGCGCTTGCATGGCATGCAAGAGGTCAGCGG
>CAZUCW010000060.1:1330-15586 GCA_964618825.1 uncultured Aquabacterium sp. | reverse complement strand
CATCGGATTTTGATTCCGACATGCGAGGGTTCGAGTCCTTCCTCCCCTGCCAAACCACACCTGCTGCAGTCCGGGCGCGCGCCTAAGGCGGCGTTGGATTGCGCAAACACCGGGACGCTTCGACGTCCCGATTTTTGTTGTTGATCTGCTGTTTCACCATGGCAGCACCCGGTTCACCGACCGGCTGTTGCCGCCGGTGCACCCGGTTCACTCACTAGCACGGGGCTTTTCCATGCTGTCTGACACCGTTCTCTTCACCGGCAACGCCAATCCTGCGCTCGCTCAAGAAATCGCCCGGCATCTCGGCGTCGAGCTTGGCAAGGCTGCTGCAGGCCGATTCTCGGATGGCGAAGTTACCGTCGAGATCCAGCAAAACGTACGTGGCCGAGAGGTGTTCGTGGTGCAACCCACGTGCGCGCCGACCAACGACAACCTGATGGAACTGCTGATCATGGCTGACGCACTCAAGCGCGCCTCGGCCCAGCGCATCACGGCTGTCATCCCCTACTTCGGCTACGCCCGCCAAGATCGCCGCCCACGTTCAACCCGCGTGCCCATCTCGGCTCGCGTGGTGGCCAACATGCTCGAAGCCGTTGGTGTGAGCCGCGTACTCACCATGGATCTGCATGCCGATCAGATTCAGGGATTTTTCGACATCCCGGTCGACAACATCTACGCCTCGCCGGTGCTGCTGTCTGATCTGCAATCCAAACGCTACGAAGATCTCGTCGTCGTGTCGCCCGACGTTGGCGGCGTGGTGCGTGCTCGCGCCCTGGCCAAACAGCTGGGCTGCGATCTGGCCATCATCGACAAGCGTCGCCCAAAGGCCAATGTGTCTGAGGTGATGCACGTGATCGGTGAGATTGAGGACCGCAATTGCGTGATCATGGACGACATGATCGATACCGCCGGCACACTGTGCAAAGCGGCCGAGGTACTCAAAGAACGCAACGCCAAGAGCGTGCTGGCCTATTGCACGCACCCTGTGTTTTCTGGCCCGGCAATTGAGCGCATCAAGGCTTCGCAGCTTGATGAGGTGGTGATTACAAACACCATCCCGCTCAGCGATGAGGCCAAAAGCACCACCAAGATCCGCCAACTGTCTGTGGCCTTCTTGTTTGCCGAAACCATCCGCCGTATCTCGGACGGCGATTCGGTAACCTCTCTCTTCGCGGAGCAGAACAACAATTTCTGATCCGTTTTTCGTCGGCCTGCGCAAGGTGTGCGGGCCAACATGCACGGCGTCTGGTCGCGGACGCTTTTACTTTGGAGTGAACGATGAAATTCGTCGCATTTGAACGCCAACTGCAGGGGACCGGAGCGAGCCGCCGCCTGCGCGTCGCTGGCAAGGTACCTGGCATCGTCTATGGCGCCGGCAAGCCTGCCAATATCGAGCTGGATCACAACGCGCTGTTCCACGCCCTCAAAAAAGAAGCATTCCACTCATCGATCCTCGAGATGGAACTTGCCGGCAAGGTCGAGAAGGTGCTGTTGCGTGATGTGCAATACCACGCCTACAAACCCCAGGTGCTGCATGTCGACTTCCAGCGCGTCGATGCCACCACCAAGATCGCCAAGAAGGTGCCGCTGCACTTCATCAACGAAGAAAACTCGCAGGCCGTCAAGTTCGACAAGTGCCTGGTTTCGCATGTGGTTAGCGAACTCGAAATCGAGTGCCTGGCCGAGAAGCTGCCCGAGTTCCTCACCGTTGATCTGGGTGGTCTGAGCAAAGGCCAATCGCTGCACGTTGACGACATCAAGCTCGATGCTGGCATCAAGGTGCTGACACACGGACGCAAAAACCCCGTGATCGCCACCGTGGTGGCTATCGAAGAAGAAGAAATCGCTCCGGCCCCGGCAGCGGCCCCGGCAGCTCCTGCCAAGGGCAAGGGCAAGAAGTAATCAAGCTTGGCCCCGCTGCTGCGCGATGGTTTGACATCGCGCAGCTTGGTGCCCACTTGGCGCCCGTTTGTTTGGGTGCGCAGAGCCTCGCGTTTGCGGGGCTCTTTGCTTTGTGGCCACTTTGCAGACCGCGCGCCGGACAGCAGCACACGCGCCCCATCCGATAATCGCCACATCATGATTCGACTGTTTGTCGGCCTGGGCAACCCGGGCCTCGAATACGAAACGACCCGCCACAATGCCGGGTTTTGGTGGATCGACTCGGCGGCACGCAAGCTGGGCGCGTCGCTGCAAATCGATCGCGGCTACCACGGCTTTGTGGCGCGCATCAATCGTCCGGCAGGGCCGATCTGGCTGCTACAGCCACAAACCTACATGAATCTGTCGGGTAAATCAGTGGGTGCGCTGGCCAAGTTCTTCAAGATCCTGCCCAGCGAGATCCTGGTGGCTCACGATGAGCTCGATCTGCTGCCAGGCCAGATGAAGCTCAAACAAGGCGGCAGCCATGCCGGCCACAACGGGCTCAAAGATATCCACGCGCAGTTGGGATCCCCCGATTATTGGCGGCTGCGCCTGGGCATTGGCCACCCGGGGGTGCGGGGCGAGGTGGCAGCATATGTGCTGCGCAAGCCGCCCGCAACCGAGCGCGAAGCCATCGAAGCATGCATCGACCGCTCGATCGGCGCCCTCGATGCAATGCTGGCCGGTGAGATGGATCAGGCCGTGCGCATCATCCACGCCCAGCCGCAACGCCCCAAACCCGCCCGGCCTCAGCCTGCCTCAGGCACAGCCGCGCCTGGATCGACAACACACTGATCGGCTGCGGGGATCGCGCTCCCGCGTTGCAAGCGCTCGTATTTGGCCTGCAACTGCTCGCGCGTTTCGATGTGTTGAGGGCTCACCGGGATGCACGCCACCGGACACACCTGCACGCATTGCGGCTCGTCGAAGTGGCCCACGCATTCGGTGCACTTGAGCGGATCAATCACATAAATTTCGGCACCTAGCGAGATGGCCTGATTGGGGCACTCGGGCTCGCAGACATCACAGTTGATGCACTCATCGGTGATCATCAGGGCCATGGTGGTGTCTCTACGCCTTCAAACCTTGAGCAACGCGCGTCTTCAGGCGCGCCAAAACTGAGGGGGCGACAAATTTTGAAACATCGCCGCCCAGCACAGCGATCTCGCGCACGAAAGTACCCGAAATGAACTGATACTGATCGCTAGGGGTGAGAAAAACCGTTTCGACATCAGGCATGAGCTGGCGGTTCATGCCGGCCATTTGAAACTCATATTCGAAATCACTCACGGCGCGCAAACCTCGCACCACCACGCGTGCACCACTGGCCACAACGAAATCGCGCAGCAGGCCGTGGAAGGACACCACCTCGACATTGGGATAGGGCTGAGCCAGCTCGCGAGCGATTTCGAGCCGCTCTTCAACGCTGAACATCGTGCGCTTGTGGTGCCCGGCGGCCACACCAAGCACGAGATGATCAAACAGTGTGCTGGCGCGTCGCATCAGATCCTGGTGCCCGAGGGTCATCGGATCGAAGGTGCCGGGGTAGACGGCGATCTTGCGGCTGGCAATCGTCACGGCGGTTCCTGGTCGATGAAATGCTGCGCAGTGTAGTGGCTCAATGCCACACGGCAGGATCAATCAGCCACGGTACGCAGCAGGTGGTGGTGCACTTGGCCCGCACGTCCGCTGCGCCACAAGGCCAGACCCAAGGGCCGCCATGTGGCGTCGTTAAACGCCCGATCGGCTTCGAGATACATCAAGCCTTGCGGACTCAGCAGCCGGCGCGCCGCCTCGGCTGCGCTGGCAAACACATCGGCGGCAAAGGGCGGATCGAGAAAAACCAGATCGACGCTGCCCGGCGCAGCCTGGCGCATCCACACCAAGGCATCAGCACACACGATGTGCACGCTGTGCGCCGCCAGACGCGCCTGGGTGCGCTGCAAGCTGGCGGCCACGGTGCGGTCGCGCTCGATGAGCGTTACGTGGGCCGCACCGCGCGAGGCAGCCTCAAAGCCCAGCGCGCCGCTGCCGGCAAAGGCATCAAGGCAACGCCAGCCAGCGAGGTCTTGCCCCAGCCAGTTGAACAGGGTTTCGCGCACCCGATCAGGCGTAGGGCGCAGCCCGGGCAGATCGGGCACCGGCAGCTTGCTGCGCTTCCACTGCCCGCCAATGATGCGCACCTCACGCGGCGGAGCGCGTCGTGCAGCATCAGCTGTTCGTGCAGTGCGCACAGGTTGCAGGCGAGCGCGGTCGTCGTTCTTCACGGGGTGGGATTGTGCCCGCGCGCCGCAGTGCCACGCGCATGCCTCCCTACAATCCAGCCATGTTCAGTTTTTTCAAGAAAAAAACGGCGCCCGCCCCCCAGCCGGCACCGTCTGCGCCCGCCGCACCTGCATCTGCTGTGCCGAGCTCCATCGCACAAACGGCTGCTGCGCCTGTATCACCCGCATCCCCTACGCCCGCTGCGGCTGAGGCTCCACGCCGGGGCTGGTTCGACAAGCTCAAGGCCGGGCTGCGCAAAACCGGCTCGAGCATCGCGCAAGTGTTCACCGGCACGCAGATCGACGATGCGCTGTACGAAGAGCTTGAAGCCGCACTGCTGATGGCCGATGCGGGCGTGGCTGCCACACAGCATCTGCTCGATGATCTCAAGGCGCGCGTCAAACAGCATAAGGCGGTCGATCCGGCACAGGTAAAAACACTGTTGGTGGATGCGATTGCCGAGCTGCTCGCACCGCTGCAGCGCCCGCTCGAGGTGGGTGAGCATCAACCCACGGTGATGATGGTGGTGGGTGTGAACGGCGCCGGCAAAACCACCAGCATCGGCAAACTAACGTGGCACTTGGCCGAATCGGGGCAACGGGTGCTGCTGGCAGCAGCAGACACGTTTCGCGCTGCAGCGCGCGAGCAATTGCTGGCCTGGGCTGACCGCAACCGCGTCGAGATCGTGAGCCAAGAAAGTGGCGACCCCGCTGCGGTGAGCTTCGATGCCGTCAAGGCCGGCACTGCACGCGGCTGCAACGTGGTGATTGCCGACACGGCCGGACGCCTGCCAACGCAGCTGCATCTGATGGAAGAGCTCAAGAAAATTCAGCGCACCATCTGCAAGGCCATGGCCGGTGCACCGCACGAAGTGCTGCTGGTGGTGGATGGCAATACCGGGCAGAACGCGCTTGCACAAGTGCAAGCCTTTGATGCAGCGCTGAGCCTCACCGGCCTGATCGTTACCAAGCTCGACGGCACGGCCAAGGGCGGTGTGCTCGCGGCCATTGCCCTGTGGGCCCGCCAACGCGGCACGCCGGTGCCGGTTTACTTTATTGGTGTAGGCGAAACGCTCGAAGATCTGCAGACATTCGAGGCGCGCGAGTTCGCCCAGGCGCTGCTCGACTGAAAAAGCCGATCAGGGCGGGATCAGCGTGTAGCCGATTCGAGCGGCATCGGCGCCGAATCGAGATCTTCAAACCAGGTTGACGGCGGTGGCTCACGAAACTCGGCCATGCCGCTGGCGTCGTGCAGCTCATCATCAAGCATGGGCCGTGCAGCTGCCTGGGGCGTGTCGACAATGGGCTGCCCCTGTGGCGTTACCAACACCGATTGCCGCGCCGCCGATACGGTGGGGATTTGATCGTCGCGCCACACATGCAGCCGAATCCCGGCGGCCTCGATTACACGGTCCATGCGCGCGTGGCGCTTGGCCGTGCGCGGGCTCTCGCGATCCGGGGCGCTGCGCACCTCAACCACGGCCAACACTTCAGAGTGCCGATTGCACACCACGAGATCGGCGCACAAGTGCCCAACGCGGCGCACCCACACACTGTATGAATTGCGCGTAGGCACCCGCAAAAAGCGCGACAGCGGCACCTGCGCCAACACCATGTGATCGGGATAAGCCTGGCGCAACACGGCATAAGCCTGCCTCTCGCTGGCAGTGAGGATGCGGCTGGGCTCGGGCTCCCAGGCGGCCACGGTATCGAGCGCATCAAGCCCACGCGGCTGGCTGTTGGAGGTTTCATCACCACGCGCCCGACGCAAACGCAGCCACAACATCAGGGCCACAAGCACCACCAGCGCGGCAGCGATCAGCAAAGGGAAAGACAGAGCATCCATGGGGGCCGGCACTTCGTGATTGCGTACAAGGGGGATGACGAACGTAACAGCGCCCGTGCATGGGGTCAACGCCAATGAGTAGCAAGCTGTGACGGCCCGCCCAGGGGAAACCCGTGAGGCCCGGCATGATTCGTGACGCGCGTCACGAATCGCACCGTCGCGGTATGTCAGCCAAGCAAAAACGGTGCTCAGCCGCCCATGCCAGGCAGCCCGCCCTTGAGGCCATTTTTGAGCCCCCCGAAGCGTTTCATCATCTTCATCAGCCCGCCACCGCGCAGTTTTTTCATCATGCCCTGCATCTGGCCAAACTGATTGAGCAGACGATTGACATCTTGAATCTGCACCCCCGCACCTTGCGCGATACGGCGCTTGCGGCTGGCCTTGGTTTTGCCATCGGTGAGCAGCGCCGGCTGGCGGCGCTCGCGAGCTGTCATGGCGTTGATGATGCCTTCGATGCGACGCACCTCGCGCTCGGCGCGATCCATATCGGCTTGCCCGGCTTTAGCGGCGAGCTCACCGGGCAGTTTGTCGATCAGGTTCGATAAGCCACCCATCTTTTTCATTTGCGAAATCTGGGCCAGAAAATCATTGAGATCGAAGTCGTTACCAGCCTTGATCTTGTCGGCCAGCTTTTGTGCGGCTTCGACATCCACCCCTTTTTGCACTTCTTCAACCAGCGCAACGATATCGCCCATGCCCAGCACACGGCCTGCATGGCGTTCGGCGTCGAAAACTTCGAGCCCATCGATTTTTTCGGATACGCCTGCGAACTTGATCGGTGCGCCGGTGATCTGCCGCACCGACAACGCCGCGCCCCCGCGTGAATCACCATCAAGCTTGGTGAGCACGATGCCCGAAAGCGGCAGAGCCTCTTTAAACGCCTTGGCCGTGTTGATGGCGTCTTGCCCCTGCATGGCATCGACCACAAACAGGGTTTCGATCGGATTGAGCAGCGCGTGCAGCTCGCGAATCTCGGCCATCAACGCCTCATCAATGGCCAGCCGTCCGGCGGTATCCACCAGCAATACATCGAAGAAATGGCGCTTGGCGTAATCAAGCGCGGCCAGCGCGATATCGCGCGGCTTTTGGCTGGGCTCAGAAGCGAACCACTCGGCACCTGCCTGGCGCGTAACGGTTTTGAGCTGCTCGATGGCTGCCGGGCGATAAACGTCGGCTGAAACGGTGAGCACCTTTTTTTTGCGCTTTTCGATGAGGTGCTTGGCCAGTTTGGCGGTGGTGGTGGTTTTGCCGGCCCCCTGCAAACCGGCCATGAGAATGATGGCCGGCGGCTGCGTGGCAAGATTGAGATCGGCCACGCCCTCGCCCATGGTGGCCGCGAGCTCTTTATGAACGATGCTCACCAGCACCTGGCCCGGCGTGAGCGAGCCCATCACCTCTTGGCCTTGAGCCTTGTCTTTGACGCGGGCCACAAAATCGCGCACCACCGGCAGGGCCACATCGGCTTCGAGCAGCGCCATGCGCACCTCGCGCAACATGTCTTGCACATTGCTTTCGGTGATCCGCGCCTGGCCCCGCAGGTTCTTGACAAGTTTGCCCAGACGGTCAGACAGGGTGGAAGCCATAGATGGTGTTGGTCGAAAAAGTGAAGCCGCAACGTAAACTCTGCCTCATGATTTTATCTGCCGCGTCTTCGTCTTCTTCGGCTCTGGCCATGCCTGCTGCAACGCTCACCCTGGCGAGCGGGCTGGCTGTGCTGGCGTATCTGTGCGCCACGCTGCGCGGCGAAGATCGTTTGATGCGCTCGGTGCTGATGCTGGGCTGGCTGGCTCAGGGCGTGGCCATCGTGGTCGATGTGTTCGGCCTGACATCACCGCTGCCGGGGGCACGCTTTGGCTTTGCACCGGCGCTGTCAGTAACCACCTGGCTGGTGATTGCGGTGTACGCCATCGAGAGCCGCTTGCTGCCGATGCCCACGGCGCGGCGTGCGCTGGCGCTGTCGGGTGCGCTGGTGGTGGCGCTGGCTTGGGTGTTTCCGGGTGAGGCACGCCCGCATCTGGGCTCGGCGTGGGCCCCTCTGCATTGGGTGCTGGGCTTTGCTTCGTATGGCCTGTTTGGGGCAGCCGTTTTTCATGCCGCCCTCTGGAGCCACAACGATCGGCGCCTGCGTCTGAAGCCCACCACGGGGCTGACAAAACCCTCGATACGGGCGTCGGTTCAAGACACTTTTGCGCCGGTAGGCATGCCTTTGCTCAAGCTCGAAACCCTCACGTTCGATTTTGTGACGGCCGGCTTTGTGGTGCTGTCGGCCACGCTGGTGCTGGGTTGGCTCTTTGCTCACCCCTGGCGCTGGGATCACAAGACGGTGCTGTCGGTGCTGTCGTGGTTTGTGTTTGCCGCCTTGCTGCTCGGTCGACGGGTGTTTGGCTGGCGCGGACGCCCGGCCACCCGCTGGCTGCACATCGGCTCGGCGCTGCTGCTGCTGGCTTATGCAGGATCACGCTTTGTGTTCGAAGTGGTGCTGCATCGGGCCAGCGGCACTTATTGATTGAAGCGCTCTCATCCACCCCCTCTCATCTCAACCCCCAGCCACACGCATGAAGCTGTTGTTGATCGCCCTGACTTTTGCTGCTGCGTTGTGGCTGATCCGCAGCTGGCGTGCAAGCAACCACACGGGCGCGCGCATGCGTTCATCGTCAGCCGAAGCGCCACAAGCACGCGAGCCGCAGTGGGGGCGATCGGGGACGCCGCCGCAAGCCTCAGAGGCCCCGGTAGATATGGTGCAGTGCGCGTTTTGCGGCCTGCATGTGCCACGACACGAGGCTTTTTGTAGCCCGGCACGCGATCACCACTATTGCTGCGAGGCGCATCGCATCGAACACCTCAGGCAACGCGCGGCAACGAGGTCGGGCTGACGTGAAACGCGACGCTTCGCCCTCGTCTCACACCCAACGCGCCGCGCGAACCCGCAGCCGCCGCCTACGCAACGCGCCCTCGGCGGCCCCCGAAACATCGTGGTTCGGCGCCTTTCAGCTCGATCAAGATCAGGACGCAACCGTCGAGGCTGGCAATGCCCAGCCCCGCCAGCAGAGATCGCGCCACGCACGCGTAAAGCCTGGCGATGGCATCGAGCTGCCGATCTTCATGCGCATCTACCGCACGTTTGCCGGTGCGCGTGTGGTGCTCAGCCTGGCGCTGCTGGGCTCGCAATTGCTCGGCACCTGGCTGGGAGCCAACCACTCACCGTGGTCGTCGATCGCGAGCCTGACGTATGTGATCGCCACGCTGGCGGTGTGGTGGCTCGGCCCGCCCACCAAGCAAACACTCGATCACATCACGGGCACGCTACGCCGCCGCCACTGGCTGGCCACCATCGGCATCGATCTGCTGGTGTTCTCGTTGCTGCACGCACTGGCACCAGCAGCCAACCTCAACTATCAGGCGTTTTTGGTGCTGCCCATCTTGATGGCGGGCATCCTCACACCACGGCTGTCGGCATTGGCGATCACGGCCTGCGCCACGTTTGTGCTGCTGGGTGTGGCATGGTGGAACAGCCTGGATAACGGCAATCTGGCCTCACTGATGATGCAGGCGGGGCTGTTTGGCGCGGCGCTGTTCACGATCGGATTTTTGTGTGGTGAGCTGGCGCACCGGCTGGCCAGTGAAGAGCTCACGGCACGCGGCAGCATGGAGCTCGCGCGCCAACAAGCACAGCTCAACCGGCTGGTGATCGATGAGATGCAAGACGGCGTGCTGGTGGTAGACCGGCGCGGGCGTGTGCGTGCTGCCAACCCGGCGGCGCGGCGCATGCTCTCAGCCGAGGGCAGCGCGCCCGCCGCACCTTTTCAACTGCGCGGCGTAGCCGATTGGATGCCGCTGGTGCAAGCGGTTGAGCAGGCGTTCAACGAGGGGCTGTGGCCCGAAGGCGGACGCGACATTGCCTTGCCGCTGTCCACCCCCAGCGGGGGCGTGGCCCTGCGTGAGCTGCGCTTGCGCGTGCGCTTTACGCGTCGCAGCGATGCGCAATCATCCGAAGATTTGTGTGTGCTGTTCGCTGAAGATGTGCGCAGCGTGCATGCCCGGCTGCGGCAAGAAAAACTCGCGGCCATGGGCCGCATGTCGGCGGGGATTGCGCACGAGATCCGCAACCCGCTGGCGGCCATCGCACAGGCCAATGCCTTGCTGGCCGAAGACGCCCAACCCGGCACGCAACAGCGCTTAACTTCGATGGTGGCTGACAACGTGACGCGGCTCAAGCGCATCGTCGACGACGTGCTGGCTGTGGCCCCCGGCACCCGGCAAGACGCGCCCAGCATCGAGTGTCTGACCCTGCTCGTGCATTGCTGCGATGAATGGCTGCACACCGCATCGCTGCCCCGCGAACGTGCCACGCCGGGCGACGCCTGTGTGCTGCAGGTGAGATTGCCGCAAACGGCTGGCGATTGGCTGGTGCGTTTTGATGCCGAACACCTGCGCCGCGTGCTGATCAACCTGCTCGACAACGCCTGGCGCCACTGCTCGCAAACACCCGGCGCCATCGTGCTGACCGCACAGATCGAACACCACAGCGAACGCCCATCGCTCATCAGCCTGGGCGTGCTCAGCGATGGCGAGCCGGTGCCACCCGAAGTAGAGCAATCGCTGTTCGAGCCCTTCTTCTCAACCCGCAGCCGGGGCACGGGGCTGGGCTTGTATATTTGCCGCGAGTTGTGCGAGCGCTACGGCGCGCGTATCGACTATCGCCAGCATGGCAGCCATGATCGGCACCGCAACGAGTTTTATCTCACGCTGCGTGCCGAGCCTGCGCCCATCACCGGCGCCTCATCCAGTTCGTAACCGACACGCCAACCACGTGACGCCTTGCCTGCATGTCAACGCCATCGTCCTCCCCTGCCCTGTTCAGCCTGCTGGTCGTCGATGACGAACCCGATCTGCGCACGCTCTACGAGCTGACGCTGCTGCGTGAGGGCTACGAGGTCGAAACCGCCGGCAGCGTTGGCGATGCCTGGGCGCTGCTGCAAGACCGCACCTACAGCGCCGTGATCACCGATATGCGGCTGCCCGACGGCACCGGACTCGATTTGCTGCAGCGGCTCGAGCGCGCCGGACGCCGCGAAAAAGCCGTGGTGATCACCGCCTATGGCTCGGCCGAGAACGCCGTTGAGGCCCTCAAAGCGGGCGCGTTTGATTACCTCACCAAACCGGTCGACCTCAAGCAATTCAGGTCGATCATTGCATCGGCACTGGGCCGATCTGGCAGCACCAAATCTGCACCGCCAGCCCCCCCAGCTCAACCATCGACGCCAGCCAAAGCCCCCGCACCCAAGACTGCACCGTCCACACCCGACCGCAAACTCAGCCCCGATCTCGACGAGCCGGGCAGCGTGGCGCTCAAGCGCATGTCGGGCGCATCGCCAACCATGCAACAAGTGCGTGCGCTCATCCGCAAGGTGGCACGCAGCATGGCCCCGGTGTGGATCCACGGCGAATCGGGCACTGGCAAAGAACTCGTCGCCCGCGCCATCCACGAAGTGAGCGCACGCGCCACGGCGCCGTTCATCGCGGTCAACTGCGGTGCCATCCCTGAACAATTGCTCGAAGCCGAATTCTTTGGCTATCGCAAAGGCGCTTTTACCGGCGCCAATGAAGACCGCGAGGGCTTCTTTCAGGCCGCTCGCGGGGGCACGTTGTTTCTCGATGAAATCGGCGATCTGCCGCTGTCGATGCAATCCAAGTTGCTGCGCTCGATTCAAGAGCGCGCAGTGCGGCCCGTAGGCGCGGTTAACGAGATTGCGGTCGATGTGCGCATCGTGAGCGCCACGCACAAAGATTTGGCCGTCGAGGTGGCTGCCGGACGTTTCCGGCAAGATTTGTATTACCGCCTCAACGTGATTCAGATTCGCGTGCCCGCGCTGCGCGAGCGCATGGACGATCTCACCGAGATCTGCGCCCAGGTGCTGGCCCGCATCGCCGAAGAAGGCCACTTGCACCCCGCCCCGCAACTCAGCGATGCCGCACTTGATCGCTTGGCCAGTTATGCGTTTCCGGGCAACGTGCGCGAGCTCGAAAACCTGCTGCACCGCGCCGTGGCCTTGAGCGGCGGACACATGATCGAGATAGACGATCTCGGCCTCATGCCACCCGACGATCACACCGCTGCCATCGCACCGGCCATCGCACCGGCCATCGCACCAGCCACCACAACATCACCGGGCGCTGTCGTCCACGCTCCTGCCCCCGACACACCCGCTGCCTCCACCGCCTTCGAGGCCACAGGTGGCTCTGCCAATCTGCCCGCTGATCTGCCCGCCGATCTGGCGGCTCATTTAGATGCGATCGAGCGCGACATCCTGCTGCGCGCCTTGGCGCACCACCGCTACAACCGCACCGCAGCTGGCGCCAGCCTGGGCCTGTCGCTGCGGCAAATGCGCTACCGCATGGCCCGCCTTGGCATTCAGGGCGCAGAGGGCAGCTCGAGGCCCGGCACCGACGACCCTGCCGGCATCGAATGAGCCACACGGCGCCCCCATCGCCAGCAGAGGGCACGCACCGCTGGGCCGGGGGCTGGTATCGCCCTGCACACCGCATCGATTCGCCCAACTTCGGCCCTCGCCCAGCTGGCGAGCGCATCACCTTGGCCGTCATCCACTCGATCAGCCTGCCCCCGGGGCAATACGGCGGTGATGCTATCGAGCGGCTATTCACCAACCGCCTCGATTGGTCGGCGCATCCTTACTTCGAGCACATTCGCGGCGCCGAAGTCTCGGCCCACTTCGTGATCCGCCGCGATGGCCAGATCACGCAATTCGTCAGCGCCGATGAGCGTGCCTGGCATGCCGGACGCTCAAGCTGGCGCGGCCGCGACAACTGCAACGATTTCTCCATCGGCATCGAGCTCGAAGGCCTCGAAGACCACCCCTTCGAAGACGCGCAATACGCGCAGCTCACCACCTTGCTGCGCGCGCTCGCTCAGCGCTATCCCCTCGACAGCGTGGCCGGCCACGAACACATTGCGCCCGGACGCAAACGCGATCCCGGCGCCGCGTTCAACTGGCCGCGCCTGAGGCGCGATTTGGGTTGGCCCGATCAGTACTTCCCCGCATCGAATACTGCCTAAACCCCACGCGCACCACACGCCCCGGCGCAAGCCTTGCGCCAGCACGTTCTTTGGGTTTCCAACATAATCGCTCAGACACTAGGGGTAGCGCTTGAAGCTTGAAACATCCCTAGATATAGTGCAGACACCCCGCACAAGAGCAACACGAGGACACCCCATGCAGACCGCATCACCCCAATCTCATTCAACACCTGCCACAGCCACACCCAGCACAGACAACACCACCGCGCGGCCATCCACCTTTGCGGGCTACCAGATCATTCGCCGCAACGGCGCCGTTGTCGCCTTTGAGCCCGACAAGATTGCCGTGGCACTCATGAAAGCCTTTCTGGCCGTGCATGGCACCCAAGGTGCAGCCTCAGCCAGCGTGCGCGAAGCCGTTGACGCACTCACCCAAGCTGTCGTGCGCGCGCTGCTGCGTTCGCGCCCCAGCGGCGGCACCTTTCATATCGAAGACGTGCAAGATCACGTCGAACTCGGCCTGATGCGTGGCGGCCATCATGAAGTGGCCCGCGCCTATGTGCTCTACCGCGAACGCCGTGCACAAGAGCGCAGCAAGGCGCAAGCCAGCGTCGCCACGGCACAGCCACAACTCAGCGTGATCGACCGTGGCCAGCGCCTGCCCCTTGATCTGCCCCGGCTGCAAACCCTGATCGAATCGGCCTGCGCCGATCTGGGCGGCGACGTGCAAGCCGCCCCCATCCTCAGCGAAACGCAGCGCAACCTCTACGACGGCGTGCCGATGGATGAGGTCTACAAAGCCGCCATCCTCGCCGCACGCACCCTGATCGAAAAAGACCCCGCCTACACACGCGCCACCGCTCGGCTGCTGCTGCACACCATCCGCCGCGAAGTGCTGGGCGAAGACGCCACCCAGGCCGACATGGCCACACGCTACGCCGAGAGCTTTGCGCACGCCATCAAACGCGGCGTCGATGCCGAGCTGCTCGACGACAAGCTGCTGCAATTCGATCTCAAAAAACTCGGCGCTGCGCTCAAGGCCGAGCGCGATTACAAGTTCGATTACCTCGGCCTGCAAACGCTCTACGACCGCTACTTCTTGCACATCGATGGCCGTCGCATCGAGCTGCCGCAAGTGTTCTTCATGCGCGTGGCCATGGGCCTGGCGCTGGGTGAAATCGACCGCG
>CAZUCW010000060.1:0-1320 GCA_964618825.1 uncultured Aquabacterium sp. | reverse complement strand
CTGTCGAGCTTCGACTTCATGAGCAGCACCCCCACGCTCTTCAACGCCGGCACCCGCCGCTCGCAACTGTCGAGCTGCTACCTCACCACCGTTGCCGACGATCTCGACGGCATCTACGAAGCCATCAAAGAAAACGCCCTGCTCTCCAAGTTCGCTGGCGGCCTCGGCAACGACTGGACGCGCGTGCGCGCTCTCGGCGCCCACATCAAAGGCACCAACGGCAAGAGCCAAGGCGTCGTGCCATTTCTCAAGGTCGTCAACGATACCGCCGTGGCCGTCAACCAAGGCGGCAAGCGCAAGGGCGCGGTCTGCGCCTACCTCGAATCGTGGCACCTGGATGTCGAAGAGTTTCTTGAGCTGCGCAAAAACACTGGCGACGACCGCCGCCGCACCCACGACATGAACACGGCCAACTGGATCCCCGATCTGTTCATGAAGCGCGTGATCGAAGGCGGCGATTGGACGCTCTTCTCGCCCTCATCCTGCCCCGATCTGCACGACAAATTTGGCCAAGATTTTGAAGCCGCCTACACGCGCTACGAAGAACGCGCCGAACGCGGCGAAATCAAGCCCTGCAAAAAAATCCGTGCCGTCGATCTGTGGCGCAAGATGCTATCGATGCTGTTTGAAACCGGCCACCCATGGATCACCTTCAAAGATCCGTGCAACATCCGCTCGCCACAGCAGCACGTTGGCGTGGTGCACAGCAGCAACCTGTGCACCGAAATCACGCTCAACACCAACGACGGCGAAATCGCCGTGTGCAACCTGGGCTCCATCAACCTGGCGCAGCATCTCGCCAACGGCCAGATCGATCACGACAAACTCAAAAAGACGGTCAGCACAGCCATGCGCATGCTCGACAACGTGATCGACATCAACTACTACGCCGTTAAAAAAGCGCGCGACGCCAACCTGCGCCACCGCCCCGTAGGCCTGGGGCTGATGGGCTTCCAAGATGCGCTCTACCAATTGCGCACGCCCTACGCCAGCCAAGAGGCCGTTGAGTTTGCCGACTGCTCCACAGAAGCCCTGTGTTACTACGCCTACTGGGCATCCACCGAACTCGCCCAAGAACGCGGCCGCTACAGCAGCTACCGTGGCTCGCTGTGGGATCGCAGCATCCTGCCGCTCGACTCACTCAAACTGCTGGCCCAAGAGCGCGGCGGCTACGTTGAAGTCGACACCTCTGCCACCCTGGATTGGGGCACCCTGCGTGAGCGCATCACGCAACACGGCATGCGCAACTCCAACTGCGTGGCCATCGCGCCCACAGCCACCATCTCCAACATCATCGGCGTCGATGCCTCGATCGAGCCC
>CAZUCW010000059.1:0-15608 GCA_964618825.1 uncultured Aquabacterium sp. | reverse complement strand
GCCCGCCACAATCTCGGGGCCGCGTTCAGAGATGTTTCAATCCACGCCCGCCATCACTGACGGGCGACGCCTCAGACAATCTTTTCAGATCCAGCGATTGCTAGTTTCAATCCACGCCCGCCATCACTGACGGGCGACGCGGGCCGTCCGTTGCATGCATGAAGCGGCCCTTCATGTTTCAATCCACGCCCGCCATCACTGACGGGCGACGCTCTTCACACGCAAGTCATTTTCACGAATAGACAAATGCCAGCACGCGCGCGAACTTCTTGGTTTGAAACCCAAGTAGAGATCATCGCAAGCAGGGAAATTAGCATTTTCGTATCAGTGACAAGCGGTTAGAAGATGCGCGAACCCCTAGGGTGAGGAGCCAGCACTACAGGTTCGCAGGGTAAATCGTAGCCTGCATCGGTTTTCTTGGGAGCTACAACACAAGAGGACCGTCAAAATCCACAGCCTTGAAGGCGCCATGTTCGTGCACCTCCGCACCTCGCGTGTCTGGGATGCGATACAGACGCAGACAATCCTCGTTGTCGTTGATTTCAGCCAGAAGTCTTCGTTCGAGAATTTCAAATTCGGCTAACGAAACTTGGCATTCAAACACGGACTTCTGCACCCGTTGGCCAGTTGATTCGCAGACCTTTGCGACTCGGCGTAAACGACGTCGACCAGATTTGGTCTCGGTGTTGACGTCATAACAAACCAGTACCAGCACGACAACGTTTTTCTACTTGACAATGAACGGAACATAGCAGTTTCGTTCACAAGTTCTGTGCTCTGAGGCTTGATTGTTTTCGCGTATGGCTCGCGCCAGCAGTCGCGCCTGAATGTATGGCACCAACCCCAACGGGATGGGGTGCTCTAGTAAAGGATGGGCTATGTCTTCGCGTTTTCGCTCCTGAAATGCCACGATGATCGCTTTTCTGGCGTCTCCTTCAAGGGCTACGGCGCCGCCTTCTCGAACGACGAAATCATCTGCATCAAGTTGACCTCGATTTACCAGCGTTAGGGCCAATCGATCAGCCAAGGGACGGAACTCTTCCATCAGATCCAGCGCCAGTGCGGCTCGTCCTGGCCGAACGGCGTGCAAAAAGCCAAGTTGTGGATCAAGCCCAACGGACTCAATCGCGCTGCGGCAATCATTCATCCACATTGAATACAAAAACGACAATAGTGCATTCATGCGATCACGCGGAGGTCGTCGGCTTCTGCCATCCATCTGACACCAGATGCGCCGTTCGGGTTTAACGATCCAGTTCAAGGCGCCGAAATACTGCCTAGCAGCCTCGCCTTCTAATCCTCGCAGAATATCGAGATTTCCTGCTTCTGGCAGCGCGCGCAAAGTCGCCGCCAAGTCATTGGCGCTGCGGGTGAGTAGTTCTGCTTCTGTGTCGGCTTTGGTTTCGCGTGCTCCGCGCATCAATACCTGTCGGGCGTTTTTGATTTTTCCTGCCACGCAGGCGCGAGCCATATCCAGCGTGAACGCTGCATCAGTAACTCGTGCATGGTGGGCTTGACGCAGCAGAACATTGCCAGCCATCGCACCTTCAAGCCGAGCTTTAAAACGTCCGTTTTCATCAAGCAGAACCAGGGTAATTTTCTCGTCGGCTAAACGATGCATGAGCGGCGCGGATAGTCCAACATGGCCGAAGCAAATCACACTTTGCAAATGGTGCAGCGGCACCCTCAATTTGGGTTCGTGCTCAATATCGACGCGCAGCGTGTCGTTGTCCAGCCTCAGATAGGTTTCAGCTGTGGTGACATATAGCGTGTTGAGCAATTGCATGGCGAATGTGCATCTAACTGTGCATCACGGTGCGTCTGGATTGAACAATGTGGATCGCAAATGTGCCAGCATCGGCGGTGTGGCCTCGGGCTGGCATCGGTTATGCAGAGAACACCCCTTGCACCGTTGAGCGGATGCAATGCCTTCGAGTGGTAGCGGTAAGACGCCACTGATCAACATGTCGCGTATGGCGCTAGTAGCATCTACCACCTGCTGGCGCAATTCGTCCGAGATAACTACAACCCGACGCCGCTTTGAGGTGGCGTAGTAGATTGCGCCCTCAGGCACGGCCCGTCCACTTATTGCTTCCAGGCACAGCGCTTGACCAGCCAATTGCAGCTCATCACAGGCCGCGATTGCTGCTGCTTTGTTGCGGCTGCCTTGCTTGTACTCAACCGGGTAGGGATCTCCGTTCAAGTTGTACTCCACCACGTCGGCCTTGCCGATCAAGCCCAAGGCTTCATGCCAGATGGGTAGGGCTCGCTCAACTCGAACATTTTTGACCGTCTCAACCCCGGGCTGGTCTACCCGTGCATGTAGTGCGTTGCCGCGTAACGTGTGTACGTTGTCGTCGAACGCCTGTTCCAGATGAATCAGACCACACTGGCGCGGGCAGTAGCACCAGTGCTGCAGGGCTGATAGCGGAATGAGGTCAAGAGGCTCGGCTCTCACGGCAACATCAGGGGCTTATCCGATTTTGCGCAAGAGCGTCACACCAGCAGGTAAGTTGTCCGCATTCAAACACACCTCGTAGTCGTCAAAGTCTCGCGGCACATCGACGCGCTTTTTTGCAGCGATGCGCTTGAACAAATCATGCGCGTGCGCGTTGCCCAACTCGCTGTCATGCTTGAACACATAGAGCCCGCGGGTTGACATCTCACCCCGTGCGGCCGAGCGGTCGTGCTCAAACATATGCTCCAGCGCCTGCCAGAGCAGCTCCAGGTCGTCATCGCCAAAGCCGGTCTGCTTGGCGAGAAAGGCCGACACAAACCCATGGGCCACATACAGGCCGTAAGGCACGGTGTGCTTGCGGCCCATGGTGCGGTTGTCGCCCTGCTGCTTCTCGGCCTCTGCCTCGGTGGCGACCGCCATGCGGGTGATGGAGTGCTCCAGCGTAACGATGGGGTCAATGGACCGGGCGAAGGTCAGTTGCACGGGGCCGCGTACCTGGCCAGCGTTGGTGCCGGTGGACATCACGGCACCAAAGGTTCGCACGTCAAAGAAGTTCTGACACATCCAGGCGCGGGCCTTGTCCACGTCATCACCGCTGCCCTTGCGTTTGTCCTTGGCTCCCTTCTTGGCCTTCTTGTCTTCACCCTCGGACGCCTCGGCAGTTTCTTCAGCGACAGCATCCAGCTTGAGAGCCGAGTAGGCGCGCTGGTGCTGAAGGTTCAGGATCGCGCGCTCACGCACATAGATTTCGCTGCGTTTTTCGCCGGGTTGTGGGTCAACTTCGGCTTGGTCCCGTGTGAGGGCCACAAAGTTGCGCACCTTGCGCTTGAGCGCCACGTCGGTCATCAGGCCGTGGCCCGTCTCTGCATCCAGGCGCGGCAGGTTGCCGGCGTCGGGGTCGCCATTGGGGTTGCCGTCTTTCACGTCAAACAGCAATACGAAGTCATAGCGGTTGGTCAGGCTCATGGTCAGTTGCCTCCTTGGTTGGTTTGGTTGGCTTGGTTGTTGGGGGCGGTGTCGGGTTTGGCAAAGAACGCTTGGCGCTGGTGGTAGTAGCCCAGCGCAAATCGCCCTTGTTCAGGCAGGGCCAGGTGAGCCGGGAAGTCGCCGATTCCATCGACGATCTCGCCGATGAGCTTTTCGAGATAAACAGCGAGCCCCTTCTTGTTGCTCAGCTTGGCCAGGTGGTGGTTCTTCAGGCGCAGCAGGGTGGTGAACACGGCCACGGGGGTGCTGGATGCCGCGCCGTAGTAGCGGTCACGGATCGTCGCTTTGAGTCCTCCCCCGCTCGCCTCGTCCTGCGCTCTCTCCAGAACGGCAAAAAGGCGGCCCAGGCGGTATCCGGCGGATGGGTTGCTGGTGTCTAGCACTTCAGTGATCTCCTTCTCTGGGTTTGTCGATGTTCGGTTGGCATGGCGGATGGATCGGTTGATGCATGCCTTGATGACTGCGGCGCGCAGGTAGGTGACGCGTTGTTCTGCGCGGCAGCGCTGGACGGCCGCGTTGAACCACGTTGCGGGGAAGGGCGAGCCGTCCAGTGCGCTGCGGATGACGTCGCCCCCGAGGTTGGGCGGAATGTTGTCGGCCTTGTTCAAGACAGCGGTGGACGCAAGCAGCCGGAACAGACTGGGGAATTCGGGGTCGTGCGAGCCCCGCGCGATACGCAAATCGTCAAACCATTCCCGCGTACGCGTGGCGACTTCAGACAGCGTGGCGACCAGCCAGAAGCGCACGGCAATGCGCGCGGCATTGGGGGCCAGGCCCAGCACGAAAAACCGGTTGTCTCCTCGCCCGCCATCGAATCGGCCCGACTGGATCGCCTCGAAAACGGCCCGAACCTGCTCGGTCCGGGCATCGGGGTCATCGGTCTCGCCAAAGAGATCGACAAACCATGCCTCCATATCGGCGTCTTCTGGCTTCTGGGCCCAGAACACGGTGGAGGTGTCGCCCACCTGTATGCGCTGTCGAGACCCCTTGCCAAGCAAACTGTTCAGCGCCGTGGTGTAGGCAAACGCCGCGGCCTTGCTGACGGGCGCATTCATGCCCTGCGTCTTGCCAAAGGAATTGAAGGCCGGCAGGTTGAAGGACACGATGTTGGCGCCTGATGTCTGTGCTCCCCAAACCCCTTTGATCGCGGTGTGCAGGCGCTCTGGCGGCGCCGTTGCTCCCGTTACCAGGCACATCTGCGGCGGGGCTGCGGGCTCGCCATCGTTGCCATCCTCGGTGTCGGGGCTTGAAGACAGGCAGGCGGCAGACACGGCTGGCCGTTGGCAGATCAGGTCTGTGTCGCCCACTAGCCGGAAGGTGAGAGTCGGGTTCGACTCAGCGATCTCGATGGCGGAGGCATGCTGAGCGACGGCCTCGGCAGGGCCGGACTCAAAGAAGGCCAAAACAGCGCGAATGCCTTCGTCGTTCTGGGCGACAGCGGGCAACTGGGCGATGCGATTCTTGAACTCGGCATGCATCTCTTGCAGGCGCGAGGCGTAATCGTCGGCCTTTCCCTTCTTCTGCGCTTCTGCCAGCTTCTTTGCATCAGGCACCGCCAGCACATATTCGGCGTTGTCCCACAGCAGGTTGGCAGCCACACCCGAGGTCTTCTTCACCCCCTTTGGCACCAAATAGCGGGCGGATATTTTTTTCTTGCCCTCGCTCGTGCGTGTGTCTTTGATGCCGGCCAGCTTGCCGTCGGCGGTCAATTCCAGGACGAAAGGGATCTCTTTGTCCTCAAGACCAAAGACCGGTAGGCGCCTGGCCGGATCCGGGTCAGCCATCTTGCGGAGGTAGTAGTCATTCAATGCCTGAAGAATCATCCCCGCACCTCCACACGCGCCAGATCCATCACGCCGTGATTCACGCGGGCACGGAAGAACGTCGGCTTCGGGTCGCCTTGGTCAGCGTAGTCCAGGTCGTAGAGCATCCAGCCCAGGTCTGCGCTCATCTCCTGCACCGCGGTGGGCTCACTGCCTGCTGGCCGGTAGCCGCCGTTTCCGTCCTCTATCAACGCCACCGGGCGGAAGCTCGCGGCGAACTCCCGGCACCCCAGGTAGGGTTGGTTGACGCATTGGCCCGCTTCGGCGCGCCGGTTGAACATGGCGACGTACTTGTTGGGGTTGGCGCGGGCTTCGTCGGTGACGAACTCCATGTCGGCGTAGAGCCGGTAGGCCACGTCACGCAAGAACAAGCCGGCGCGCTGCTGTCGATCGTCTTCGACGTAGAGCGCCACGCGCCCACGCCCCTCGTTCATCGCGGCGAGCGCATTGCGGCTGGAGGCGACTGACGCCACCTCGTTACGCCGCACGCTGATCCAGCGGACGGGCTTCAGAACTTCAATCTTGCGAATGCGCCATCGAATGGCTGGCTTCCAGAGAATGGAGTCAAACACGGCTCGCGCCGCTGACGGCGTGATCAGGTCATAAGACACCCTCTCCACCTTCATCTCGGGGCGCGTGAAGCAGGCGTAGTCGCCGGTGACTTCAAGGCAAAACGGTTTCATATTTCGACTCCCTCATTTAAGGCTCTGCCAAGTTGCAAAGGCAGCTATCAAAGACGCGACGGGATGGCGTAGGACGAATAGAACGACCAAGGTCAGTACTGCGTAAAAACGATGGGTCGGCTGACCTTTCATCAAACGAAGCTCACGGACGATGTTTTCTAGGTTCAATGCGTGCTCCCGCCGGGTTGACGGAGGCGATTAAACAACATACTTCCAAAGAAAACAAGGTGAAAGAAAATATCTTGTGTACCATGCGTACTCGCCCAAGGGCGTGGATTGAAACCAAAGCAAGCAAGGGGAAGTCCTTTGCCTTGACGCTCCGCCAGTAATGGCGGAGCGTTTCTATTGCGATATCACATAGCTCGCAGGGTCGCCAGGGGCTCCATCCACATTCGCCCCAAGCAGCGGGTCATAGAAGGCGTCCCAATCCTCAATCTGCACATAGAGGCCTGGGCATGACGGAACTTCGCGGATGTCGCCCCCACTGACCAATTTGGCGAGCTGGTGCCGGTAGATCGTGACGCCATAGCGTTGTAGCTTGCGCATCAGCCAGCGGCTGGGGCCGTCGCGCTCCAGCATGCCGATCAGGGCGTTGATGTTTTCCTTGGTGTTGGGGCTGCGGTAACGCACCAGCACGGTGGCGGCGTCTTCGTTGTCGATTAGGCGGAACTTGTCGGACGCGTCCTTGAAGCGCACAGCCAGGGTCCTGGCGCGCGGGTCGGCCACCAGCCTCAATGCGTCACAGATGCCTTTGTCATCCAATTTGGCATCGTGATACAGGCGCTCGAAATAGCGCTGGAACAGCTTCAAATCAAAAGGCTTCTCTGGGCGCTCATGCCAGAGCGTCTTGCACGTGTCGCGCGCCTGCCGCAGCAAACCGGGCGGAGCCTGTGTGGGTGGGATGAACACATGCACATCGCCCAGGCCCGCCAATTTGCCTTCACGGTTGCAGCGGCCTGCGGCCTGGGCGATGGAGTCCAGCCCAGCCAGGGCGCGATACACCATCGGAAAGTCCAGATCGACCCCTGCTTCCACAAGCTGGGTGCTGACCACCCGCACCGGGCTGGCTGCCCGTCCAGCCGCCAAGGATTCGCGCCGCTGACGGAGTGCCAATTTGATTTCGGCAATCACATCGCTGCGGTGCTGGGCGCACATCAGGGCAGACAAGTGCCAGCAGCCTTGCGCGTCGCGTTGGCGCACGAGGTTGAAGAGTTCTCGTGCGTCTGCGCGGCGGCTTACGATGGCCAGCATGGCCTGGTGTTGGCTCAACTCATCGGCCAGTTCCGGCCACGCACGGGCGGTGTTGAGGTCTGGTGGGACATGGACGCGCACGCGCTCCAGTGCGTCGTACAGCGCGGGGACGTCATCAATGATTTCGGTGACGGCCTGGGTGTCAAAACCGCGCCGCAGGCCCCGGCGAGGATCTTGACTGAGGCTGCCGGTGAGCACGGGCTGGGTGGCGGTGCATAGGACCAAGGTGACGCCGAAGTCCTGCACCAGCAGGCGTAATACGTCCACGATGGGCTGCAAAAACTCCACGGGTAGAAGCTGGGCCTCGTCCAACACGATGACGCTGTGCACCAGGTTGTGCAGCTTGCGGCAGCGCGAGGTGCGGCGGGCGAACAGGCTCTCAAACAGCTGCACATTGGTGGTGACGACGAGTGGGGCGTCCCAGTTCTCGCAAGCCAGACGCGAGCGGGAGGTTTCACGTTCGGGCTCGGATTCGGCATTGCTGTGGTGCTCGATCACCGCGTCTTCGCCGAGCGCAGCGAAGACGCCCCGGAAGATGTCAGCCGTCTGTTCGATGATGCTGGTGTAGGGGATGGCGTAGATCACGCGCCGCTTGCCATGCCGCACGGCGTGATCCAGCGCGAAAGCGAGGCTGGAGAGCGTCTTGCCACCTCCGGTTGGGACTGAGAGGGTGAAGACACCAGGCGCCTTGGCGGACTTGTTGCGGCATTGGGCCAGGATGGCTTGACGCTGGCGGTTGACGGGAGTGTCTGGGGCGTTGGCTGCCAGCGCGGCCAGGTGTTGGGTCAGGATCGTTTGCAGCGCTTCAATGGTGGGGGCTCCGCCGCGGGCCTGGTTGCGCCCCTCGTTCATGAACGACTCGGTGTCCAGAAAGTCGGCGTCCACCAAGGCGGAGAACAACATGCGCAGCCACAGGGCAAACCGGCCGGGTGTGCCGCGGCTTTCGTCACCCAGCGGCAGATCCTTCAAAGACAGATCAAGGGCTTCAGGCCGCAACAACGAGTTAGGCGGGTTGGTTGACAAGGCGTCGGCCAGCTCGCGCTCGGCATCCGATGAGGCCAGGCGGGCGGCAAGGCCGCCATCCCAGTTGTCCAGGCCGGCGTGGTGCCCTGCAATCACATACTGCAACACCCTGGCCATCATCTGGCCTTGGGGGCCGAATCGTTCCACCAGCAGGCGCTCGGCCCACAAGGCGCCTGCCGCCGAGTGCGTCTTGTCGCTGTCCTTCACCCGGCCTTCAATGTGCGCATCCACCGAGTTGACTTGTCGGATGTATTGCTGAAACCCGGGGCGATATTTGCCCAGATCATGCAACAGTCCAGCCGCATAGGCCCAATCTTTGCCAAAGCCTTGGGCAAAGATTGCAGCCAAATTCGAGACATTTTTCAGATGTTCGGCAAGGCAATGAGGCTTGAATTTGCCATCTATTGCATCCGGTCGAGCGTGAGCCCAGCTGTGGTACAAAATGCATATCCTCTTAAAAAGTATTTGCAAACATGATCTGGCAAGAGGTGTGTGCCTTGAAATTGCGCTTTTTGCCGTTGCGATTTGTTCTGCCAAATCGGAATGCGGAACTATCCATTGGTTTTTGTTGAGGAATGTCTGAAGGCGTATATTTTCAAATCCCCAAGATTTTTTGCCTCTTTCTGCGTGATCGTCTCATGGTGATCACGCAGGTGCCAAGCACACTTTAGGGTGATTCGTATACATTCCCCTTGTTGTTGGCTGCTGATCGACTGAGTTATTGCTGTCATTGGGTAAGTGATTAGATGTGCTGTGTTTTTTTGTGTTCTGCATAAAAAATTCGTCCCAGCTTTGGCTTGTGGCAGCTTTTTATCTGACGAAATTGCATTTTTATCGTACGGATAGACCTTGAGTGGACGTTGCGGTTTCTCCCCTGTTGGCTGGTTATCTGTGATGATTTTCCAGCGTTTTCTCGTTGCAGGTTCTCGAAATGCGCTAATAGTCTGCCGATCGATCCAACAGCGAGGACGGTAGCTTGGTGGCGAAAAATACTCGACTTCGTTCGCCGAAGAGGCTTGGAGAGCGGGTGGATTGCTTATGCAGGCTGTGCGTTGCTCGTTGTCGTGAGTTTGTTGGGGTGATGCTTCGCTGCTTGCTGCAGATCAGAGCCCGCTTGGGGGATGGAGTGCCTAGAATCTGGCGCAGAAAACCCTCACGAGGAGACACGCCATGACGCAGCCCATACCCACCGCCAAGCGCGCATCTGCCAAAGCTGCTGGCACGGCCGCTTCGGCCAAATCCAGGGCAAGCAAGACGGCGGCGGGTGGCGATGCCGCGGCTGAAGACGGCAGCGTGCGCGTGCTCAAAAAATATCCCAACCGACGCCTCTACGACAGCCGCACCAGCAGCTACATCACGCTGGCCGATGTAAAGCAGATGGTGCTAGATGCCGAAGGCTTTAAGGTGGTCGATGCCAAAACGGGTGAAGACCTCACGCGCAGCATCTTGCTGCAGATCATCCTCGAAGAAGAAAGCGGCGGCGTGCCGATGTTCTCGACGCGCATGCTCGAAAACATCATCCGTTTTTATGGCCACGCCATGCAGGGCTTGATGGGCAGCTATCTCGAAAAAAACCTGCTCACTTTTATCGATCTGCAGGGCAAGCTGGCCGAGCAGTCTGCAGGGCTTTACGACAACAAAGCGTTCAGCCCTGAGCTCTGGACACAGTTCATGAATCAGGCGCCCATGATGCAGGGGCTCATGGGCAACTACCTTGATCAATCGCGTCAGCTGTTTGCGCAAATGCAGGATCAGATGCAAAAACAGGCCGAGTCGTTGTTTCCGGGGTTGACGCCCAAGGCTGATAAACCCTGACGCTTCGCGTTTGGCATGTTTAGCGCGCTTGGATTCGCGCTGGCGGCGCGGGGCGCGTTCGCCGCATATCACCAGTGAGCCAGGGCTTGAATACGGGCCAGACGTTGTTCAGCAAGAGGGGTTGTGCTTCTTCGGTGGGGTGCAGGCGGTCGGCCTGAAACCAGCGCAGCGGCTCGGGGGCATCGGCTACATCTTTGAGCAAAAAAGGCACCCATGCTGTGCCCTCAGCTTGGGCGATGTCCGCAAAGATTGCGCCGAAGGCATCGGTGTAGCGGCGTCCGTAATTGGGGGGCACCTGAATGCCGATGAGCATGATCTGGGCCCCAGATTGTCGGGCGGTTTGCACCATGGCCATGAGGTTGGCGCGGGTATCAGCCAACGGCAGGCCGCGCAGGGCGTCGTTGGCGCCCAGCTCAATCACCACATGCGTTGGGTGATGTTGTGCCAACAGCGCGGGCAGGCGGCTGCGTCCGCCGGCAGTGGTATCGCCGCTGATGCTGGCGTTGATCACGGTTGCACTGAGGTGTTGTTGGCTCAGGCGCTGCTCGAGCAGGCTTACCCACCCCGTGCCACGGCGCAGGCCGTACTCGGCAGACAAGCTGTCGCCAACGATCAGCACCACGGTGTTCGGTGGCGTTGCTGGCACGGCGTGTGCCGTGGCAGGGTGGGTGGCGATCAGTGCGGCAGTTGCCAGCGCAGCGCCGGCCAGCGCGATACAGTGCCGTCTGGCCCGTCTGGCCCGTCTGGCTTTGGGTGTTTGGATCATGGTGGAACCGATTCTCAGCGTTGAACGTGTCAGCAGGCAGGTCGAGGATTCGACGGGCGCGCTGACGATCTTGCACGATATTTCGTTTGCGCTCGATGCCCGGCAGTCGGTGTCGATCGTGGGATCGTCGGGGTCGGGCAAGAGCACTTTGTTGTCGATTCTTGCGGGGCTGGATACGCCAAGTAGTGGCACGGTGCGGCTGGCGGGCCACGATTTGTTTGCGCTCGATGAAGACGCCCGTGCGGCGGTGCGTGGGCGGCAGATGGGGTTTGTTTTTCAAAACTTTCAGCTGCTGTCGCACTTGAGTGCACTCGAAAACGTGATGTTGCCGCTTGAGCTTCTGGGGCGCGGTGACGCGCGTTTGCGCGCCGAATCGATGCTGGCGCGGGTGGGGTTGGCGCAGCGCTTAGGGCATCGCCCCCGGTTGCTCTCGGGTGGCGAGCAGCAGCGGGTGGCTTTGGCTCGTGCCTTCGTGGTTGAGCCCGCCATCTTGATGGCCGATGAGCCCACAGGGAGCCTGGATGCAGCAACCGGTGAGCGGGTGATGGATTTGATGTTTGAGCTCAACCGCGAACACGGCACGACGCTGGTGTTGGTGACGCACGATCCGGTGATTGCGCGCCGCTGCAGCCGGCAATTGCACCTCGAAGCGGGCTCGCTGGTGGGCGACGATGCGCTGATCCTGGCCGATTGAATGCGTGTGAGCAGTTAGCATCGGCGCATGTCTCAAAAAATTCTTTTTGGTTTTCATGCACTCACCGTGCGTTTGAAAACCGCGCCTCAAACGATTCTTGAGTTGCACTTCGATGCGCAGCGGCGCGATCAGCGCATGCGCCAGTTTTTGGCCCGCGCACAAGAAGCCGGCGCACGGCTCATCGAGAGCAGTGATGAGCAATTGCAGCGTTTGAGTGGCACGCATCGCCATCAGGGGGTGGTGGCACGGGTTGAGCCGGTGCAGCGGGTTACATCGCTCGATGATTTGCTGGATGCCTTGAGCGAGCCGCCGCTGCTGCTGGTGCTGGATGGGATCACCGATCCGCACAACCTTGGCGCGTGTCTGCGTGTGGCCGATGGTGCGGGGGCGCATGCGGTGATCGCCCCCAAGGATCATGCCGTGGGCATCAATGCCACCGTGGCCAAGGTGGCCAGCGGCGCAGCCGAAACGGTGCCTTATTTCATGGTGACGAATCTGGCGCGCACGCTGGGTGAACTCAAAGAGCGCGATATCTTGATCGTGGGCACATCAGACGATGCGCCCCAATCGCTTTACGACAGCGATCTCTCTGTGGCGCTGGCTTTGGTGCTGGGCGCCGAGGGGGCGGGCATGCGCCAGCTCACGCGGCGCACATGCGACGCGCTGGTGAGCCTGCCGATGCGCGGGGCGGTTGAGAGCCTCAATGTGTCGGTTGCCAGCGGCGTGTGCCTTTACGAGGCGCGCCGCCAGCGCGGATGGTGAGCTGAGCCGGCGCCGGCTTATCGAGGCGGCGTGTGCCGTTTTGATGCCCATTGGCTGAGCACCCAGGCCAGAAGCAGCCAGATGAGCCCGGCCCAGTGCAGGGCGCCAAAACCATGAGCTGCCAGTAGCGCGCCACCCCCAGCAGCGCCAACGGCCTGCCCCAGATAGATGGCCGAGGTGTTGAGCGCCATCAGCGCTGGTGCAAGGGTGGGGGCGAGCCCACTCAGGCGCGCTTGTTGCGCCGAGTTGGTGGCAAAGTTTCCCAGCCCCCAGGGCAGCACCACCAGCGCCAGCATCAACATGCTGTTGGCGCCCGTCCAGCACAACTGGCTGAAGGCAATCAGCAGCAGCGTGAGGGTAACGGCGCGCGACGCACCCACGCGGTCGACGTGGCGGCTGAGCACGATGTTGCCGGCAAGCCCACAGGCGCCCAGCCAGCCATACATCAGGCTGATCTCGGCGGGGCCGGCGTGCAGCACCTGCTTGAAATAAGGCGCGGCGTAAGCCAGCACCGAGGTTTGTCCGGCGCTTTGCATGGCTGTTACCAGCACAACCGCCATCAGCACCGGATGCGTCAGCACCTCGCGCCAAGCCGATAGCGGCACCGAGGGTGGCCTGACGCCCGATGGCACAAAACGATGCACCGCCCAGGCGGCCACCAGTGAGGCCCCCGCAATAGCGCTCATCGCCACGCGCCAGCCGAAGTGCTCACCCAACCAGGTGGCCACGGGCATGCCCAACACCGAGGCCAGCGACCAGCCCAGAAACACAAAGGTGATGGCTTGGCCGCGCTGTTCGGGCCGTGCCACAAACCCTGCGGCAGCGGCAGCTTGCGGCGTGAAAACTGCGGCCGACAGCATCGTTGCCGCGCGCAACGGCAGCAGCCAGTGGTAGTTGGGTGCCAGGGCGCACAAAACGTGGCCGATGGCGTACCACAGCATCACCAGCGACAGCAGCCGGCGCCGATCCCAGCCCGCCACGAATCCGGCCAGCAGCGGGGCACCCACACCCATCACAACCGATGCCACCGAGATCAGCTGGCCGCTCAGTGGCACCGACACGCCCAGTGATTGCGAGAGATTGTTGAGCGTGCCGCTCACCACCATCACCCCGCAGCCGATCACGAAATTGCCCCCCAGCAGCGCCCACTTGGCGCGGGCCCAAGTGCGGTCGTCTACGGCAGCGGCGGTGCCCATCACCGTTTGATGTCGAGGGCTTCGGGATTGACGATATTCGTTGGGGTGCCGTTGATGAAATTCACGAGGTTGTTGAATGCCGCACCAAACATCTGCTCGTAGCTGTCTTGCTCGACGTAGCCGATGTGCGGCGTGCAGACGGCGTTTTCGAGTCGCAGCAACGGCTGTCCTTGCAAAATGGGCTCGCTCTCAAACACATCAATCGCTGCCATGCCAGGCTTGCCGCGGTTGAGCGCACTCACCAGAGCGCCTTCTTCAATGAGCTCAGCGCGTGAGGTGTTCACCAGCAGCGCGGTCGGCTTCATGCGTGCCAGATCGTCGGCCTTGATGATCCCTCGGCTGGCGTCGTTGAGCCGCAGATGCAGGCTCAACACATCGGCATCGGCAAAAAAATCCTCACGGCTGTTGGCCGCGATCAAGCCATCGGCTTGTGCCTGCGCACGCGAGGCCTCGCTGCCCCACACCATCACCCGCATCCCAAAAGCTGTGCCGTAGCTCGCAACCTGCTTGCCGATACGGCCATAGCCCCACACGCCAAGCGTTTTGCCGTGCAGCACCATGCCCAGCCCGAAATTGGTGGGCATTGAGGCCGACTTGAGCCCCGATTGCTGCCACGCGCCGTGTTTGAGGTTGCCAATGTATTGCGGCAAGCGGCGCATGGCGGCCATCACCAAAGACCACGTGAGCTCGGCGGGTGCTACTGGCGAGCTCACGCCCTCAGCCACAGCAATGCCCAGCCTTGTGCAAGCGTCGATGTCGATGTGCGAACCCACGCGTCCGGTCTGGCTGATCAGCCGGAGTTTGGGGAGTTTTTCGAGCAGGGTGCGTGGAAAGTGCGTGCGCTCGCGAATCAGCACCAGTGCTTCAGCATCACGCAGCCGGATCGAGAGCTGCCCGGTGCCTTTGACGGTGTTTGTGTAGACCTTCGCCGCATAGCCATCAAGCAGAGTGGCGCACTTGAGTTTGCGGACGGCGTCTTGATAGTCGTCCAGAATGATGATGTTCATGGGTCAATCGATGTTGACCTCGAATTGTGCCTCTGCAACGTGGCCTGCCAGACGTGACAAGCGCATGAAATCGCAACTGCGCGCTGACGTTTCTTACGTCTGTCTTGCGCCTCACCAGGCAACCGTGCGTCCGCTGTCGGGCGTGCATCGGCCTGATTGCGGCACGCGCGACGGAAAGTGCGCATTGATCGCATCCACCCGGGCCTGAGCCAGCGTCTGGCCGCGATGTTGTGAGAGCAAATTGAAAACATCAGCGCGCAGATGCCAGAGCTCGCGCAGCGACCGGGCACGCTCAATGCGATCACACAGCGTCTGAATGGCGTCTTCGGGCAGATCGCTCAAGGCATCAAGAAACGCCGACCGCACGGCAAGCAAATGGCTCATCGGGCGCGGCGCCGGCACAGCGTGCTCATGACGCTGCCACAGCGTCAGCCGCTGCGATATGCGCACCCACAGCGAACGCAGTGCGCGCTGCCAATAGGGGCGGCTACGCGAAAACAGGGCTGGCGGACACACCTCGGCGCGATGCAATTGCACCGTGCGAACGGTGGGGTGCGCCGGGGTGTTGATCTGATCATTGGCGTGATCCTGAATGAAAAACGACATGATGACCTCGCTCGTTTGTGCCGCGCCGTGCCTGGCTGCGTGATCTGGGGGGCGCTATCGGGCAGACGCGCTTGTCAGCTCTTTTTCGGCGCGCCGGCCTGATCCTTGAGCCCGAAGGTGTGCAGGATTTTTTGTGGGATTCTGTTTGGCGCCACGGGCCCGCATCCGGCAAGCGTTTGGTCATCTGGGTGTCATTTTTTGTAGGGGAAAAGCCTAGGATGGCGTACAATCGAAAGATTTGCCCCCCACCAAGCCCGCCTAGCGAAACAGACGTCAGACGTTGTTCCCCTCATTAGCTTGAGGTGTGTTCTTCGAGCGCGTCGTTCTGAGCCATCAGTCGCGCCGGGCGAGCTTCAGATACTGGAGAAGACCCCCCGTGCTGCCGACCCTTCTTCCCGCACAACGAGAACCAGCGCTTTTGGCGCTCGCAGACGGCACGATCTTCCTTGGCACCTCGATCGGCGCTGCCGGTCAGACGGTTGGTGAAGTGGTGTTCAACACCTCGCTCACTGGCTATCAAGAAATCCTCACCGACCC
>CAZUCW010000058.1:0-15882 GCA_964618825.1 uncultured Aquabacterium sp. | reverse complement strand
AGGGCCTGGGCGAGATGAACGCCGAGCAGTTGTGGGACACCACCCTCAACCCCGATACGCGCCGCTTGCTGCCCGTGGCCTATGGCGAGATCGATTTTGGCGCCACCGAAATTTCGTTCAACAAGCTCATGGGCAAGGGCGAGGCGGCTGCGCGCCGCGAGCTGATGGAGCTGCATGGCGATGCGGTTGAGATCGATGTCTGACGCGTCGGCCCCGGTGCTCGCCGCGTTGTCGGCGGGGCGCGATAACAACCTCAATTTGGTGCGGATGTCGGCTGCGCTGCTGGTGGTGTTCACCCATGCCTTTGGTGCCACGGGCCACGATGCCAGCGAGCCACTCAAGGCCCTGTTTGGCATTTCGTTTGGCACCTGGGCGGTGAACGTTTTCTTTGCAATCAGCGGATTTTTGATCTGCAAGAGCTGGGATCGTCAGCCCTCGATCAAACGTTTTGTTGTGGCGCGCGCTTTGCGCATCTATCCGGCTCTGTGGGTGTGCATTGCCTTGTGTGTGTGCGGGTTGGGGGCAGCGTTTACCACCCTGCCTCGTGGCGAGTATTTTGCGCACATCGACACGCTTAAATTTGTGGCGATCAATGCCGTGATGATTTTGGGCGAGCGCACCACGCTGCCTGGGGTTTTTGATGGGCAATCGATCAACAGCCCTTTGTGGACGTTGCCTTACGAATTGCGGATGTATGTGATGCTGCTGCTGCTGGGCTCACTGGGGCTGTTGCGCAAGGGGCCGGTGTTGTTGTTCATCGTGGCGGTTGCAGCTGTTGGATTCGGCTGGGGCGCGCTGCACGGGCACCACGCTGATGCTGTGCCTCAGTTGTGTCGCTTTATTTTGTGTTTTTTCAGTGGGGCGGCGTTTTATGTGTGGCGCGATCGGATCGTGTTGTCGCATCGCATTGCGGGTGCGATGCTGCTCTTGCTGGCCGCGAGCGTGGCCGTGTTGCAGGTTGAGTGGCGCATATTGCTGCTGACGCTGGCAACGCCCTACCTGAGCCTGTGGGCAGCCTATGTGCCGGGCGGGGCAATCAGGCACTACAACCGCGTCGGTGATTACTCATACGGCATGTATATCTACGGCACGCCGGTGCAGATGATGCTCGTCGAAACCGTGAGCCGCCATTGGGGCGTTGGCCTCAATTTCGTGATCACGGCGGGGCTCACGCTGGTGGTGGCGGCGCTGTCGTGGCACATCCTCGAAAAACGGGCGCTGGGCTGGAAAAACGCCTTTCGGTGATCCGAACCCAAACAAATGAATCTTCGCTAGAGAACGCATGTCTCAACTCACGATCGATCTGTCTGCTTCTGGATCTGCGCCCGGTGGTGGCGATGCGCTGTCGCTGTCCGAATATGCCGAGCGTG
The DNA here is from genome assembly GCA_964618825.1 of uncultured Aquabacterium sp. Classification (GTDB taxonomy): domain Bacteria; phylum Pseudomonadota; class Gammaproteobacteria; order Burkholderiales; family Burkholderiaceae_C; genus Aquabacterium. The sequence goes on along the minus strand of CAZUCW010000058.1, from coordinate 14,512 downwards.
CCTATCTCGAATACGCACTGAGCGTGGTGAAGGGGCGCGCGCTGCCCGATGTGTGCGATGGCCAAAAGCCTGTGCAGCGCCGCATTCTCTACAGCATGCAGCGCATGGGCTTGTCGTTTAACACAGCCAGCGGCCCCAAACCCGTCAAGAGCGCACGCGTGGTGGGCGATGTGCTGGGCAAATATCATCCGCACGGCGATTCGGCAGCCTACGACGCCATGGTGCGCATGGCGCAAGACTTTGCCTTGCGCTACCCGCTCATCGATGGCCAGGGCAACTTTGGATCGCGCGATGGCGATGGCGCCGCAGCCATGCGCTACACCGAAGCACGCTTGGCGCCCATCACACGTTTGCTGCTCGATGAAATCGATGAAGGCACGGTGGTTTTTGCGCCCAATTACGACGGCACCGAGCAAGAGCCCAAGCTGTTGCCGGCGCGTCTGCCGTTTGTGCTGCTCAATGGCGCCAGCGGCATCGCTGTGGGCTTGGCCACCGAAGTGCCCAGCCACAACCTCGCCGAGGTGGCGGCTGCAGCCGTGGCATTGATCAAAAACGACGCACTCAGCGACGACGAACTGCACAGCCTGATCCCCGGCCCTGATTACCCGGGCGGCGGGCAGATCATCTCGAGCAGTGCAGACATCCGCGAGGCCTATCGCACGGGCCGCGGCTCGCTCAAAGTGCGTGCACGCTGGAAGATCGAAGACCTCGCACGCGGCCAATGGCAGCTGGTGGTGACAGAACTGCCGCCGGGCACCTCGTGCCAAAAGGTGCTCGAAGAAATTGAAGAGCTCACCAACCCCAAGATAAAGGCTGGCAAAAAGGCACTGAACGCCGATCAGTTGCAGCTTAAGGCCACGGTGCTTGGCGTGCTCGACACCGCTCGCGATGAATCCAACAAAGACGCGCCCGTGCGTTTGGTGTTTGAGCCCAAAACCAGCCGCATCGAACAGCAAGAGCTCATCAACACCTTGCTCGCGCATACCAGCCTTGAAACCTCGGCGCCGATCAATCTCACGATGATCGGTGCCGATGCCCGCCCGACGCAAAAAAGCCTGCGCCAGGTGCTCGCCGAATGGGTGGGGTTCAGGCTGCAAACGGTGCAGCGCCGCACGCAGCACCGGCTCGACAAGGTGCTTGATCGCATCCACATCCTTGAAGGCCGGCAGCTCGTGCTGCTCAATATCGATGAGGTGATCCACATCATTCGCCACAGCGATGAGCCCAAGGCCGCGCTGATCGATCGCTTCAAGCTCAGCGAGCGGCAAGCCGAGGACATTCTTGAAATCCGCTTGCGCCAGTTGGCGCGGCTCGAAGCCATCAAAATTGAGCAAGAACTGGCTGAGAAACGCGCCGAACAATCCAAGCTCGAAGACATCCTCGGCAGCCCGGCCACGCTCAGGCGCACGGTGATCAAAGAGATTGAATCTGATGCCAAGCAATTTGGCGATGCCCGCCGCACGGTGATTCAAGAAGAAAAGAAAGCCGTCGTCGAAGTGAAGGTGATCGACGAGCCGGTAACGGTGGTGGTGAGCCTCAAAGGCTGGGTGCGCGCGCGCCAGGGCCATGGACACGATGCGGCGGCCTTCGCCTTCAAGGCAGGCGATGGCCTATATGGCACGTTTGAGTGCCGCACGGTCGATCCGCTTATCGTGCTGGGCAGCAACGGTCGCGTTTACAGCATTCCCGTGAGCAGCCTGCCGGGTGCCCGCGGCGATGGCCAGCCCATCACCACCATGATCGATCTCGAATCGGGCACGCAACCACTGCACTACGTAGCTGCTGCGGGCGATACCACGCTGCTGCTGGCCAGCACGGGCGGTTTTGGATTGCTGGCCAAGGTGGGCGATTTGGTGTCGCGCCAAAAAGGCGGCAAGAGTTTTTTGACCATCGAGGATCAGGCCAAACTGTTGCCGCCGGTGGTGGTGGTGGCAGCACACAAACAGGTGGCATGCCTGTCGATGAGCGGACGGCTGCTGGTGTTTGGGCTCGATGAGCTCAAGTTGCAGCCCAATGGTGGACGCGGCCTGACGCTGATGGATGTGGACACCAAAGACCCACTTGTGTCAGTGGCCAGCGTGGCCGATGCCGTGAAGGTGATGGGCTCAGGCCGTGGCGGCAAGCCCAAAGAAGAAGATCTCAAACACTCGGGCTTTGCCGCGCACATGGGCAAGCGAGCCCGCAAAGGCAAGCCCGTGGATGGCCTGCAAAAAGTAGCGCGGCTGCTGCCGTTGGGCTGAGATCGCGCTCAGCCCGTGCGTTTGCTGCAAACTCAAGGCAGCACGGTGCCCAGCGCCTTGAACTGTTGCTCCTGATCGGGCCCGGCGATATCCGACAGGCTTTGGCTCGGGGCAGCCTGTTTAAACCCAGCCGCTTGCAGTTTGCTCACCAGGGTTTCGGGTGATTGCCCCAGCAGCGGTGCCACCGTGGCCAACGGGGCATGCAGCATGATTTGTGTGGCGCGCTTGCCGGGGTGGCCTCCTTCTTCGTTTTCTTGAATGAAAAACGAGGCAATGAGAATCGCCACAAACACCCCCACGATGGCCAGGGCTGCGGGCCGGCTCAGATACCGCTTGAAGCCCTGTATGTTGGCTACAACATGTAGCGCTACGCCCACCACCATGGCCCAGCCCAACCACTCGTGTGCCTCTTTGTTGAGGCCGGTGTCGAGGTGAAAAAACATCAGGATGCCCGTGCAGGCCATGAGCACAAAGGTGCCGACGGTCAGCGGGGTGGCCCAATCGCGTGAGATTGCCATAAGGATGCTCCGGAGTGTTAAACCAAACTGAGCACCAGGGCGGGCTCAGACACACCGAGGCACTCTACGCCCGTTGGGTTAACCATCCATTGCCTGTGTCAATGGAAAGTAAAAAAGTGGGAGGTGTTTTCAGGCGCTGCGTTGGGCACGCCGAATCAAATCGGCAGCCTCGGTGCGAACGCTGGCCGCCATGCGGTCGTCGCTGAGCAGCACGTATTCCTGCATGGCCAGCGAGAGGCGCTGGAGCTCATCGCGCAGCTCGAAAAGCGCCGCCTGCAGATCCTGCAAACGCCCTTTGGTGGGGTGGTCGGCGTGATCGTCTGACATGCGGTACTCCTGAAACTCTCTAACTGCGAACGGCAAGGTGAGCATCATGCCTGTTGCTCGGCACGGTTGGGCGGGGGCTCCCTGATTCACGGGGGGCGACAACAGGGGGGCGTAAAGCTGTGTGAAGCGTGTTTGCGGGGTGTGGCTGGCATCGATTTGAGCGAGGCTTGATGCGGCGCAAATCAGACCCGCAGCAAGGGGATTGATGGCGACAGCCGGGTGTCGTGGCGGTGCGTGCAGACAATCGCGCCCGGCCGGGTTCATTACCAATTCACGGATTAACGGCCGACTTTGTTTAACGCAACTTCACATGGCTGCCCGATCATGATCACTGTTCATCACCTGCAAAACTCCCGCTCGCAGCGCGTGCTGTGGCTGCTTGAAGAGCTGGGTCTGCCGTATGAGGTTAAGCGCTATGAGCGTGATCCAGCCACGCTGCTGGCGCCGCCCGAGTTGTTTAAGGTGCACCCGCTGGGCAAATCGCCCGTGATCTCTGATGACGGCCTCACGATTGCCGAAACCGGGGCGATCCTTGAATACCTCGTGGCGCGCCGTGCGGGTGGTGCATTGCGGCCAGCGGCTGGCTCAGACGATGAATTGCGCTACACCTATTGGCTGCACTACGCCGAAGGCAGCCTGATGCCGTTGTTGGTGATGACGCTGGTGTTCAAACGCATCCCTGTGAGCCCGATGCCGTTTTTTGTGCGCCCGATTGCGCGCGCTTTGTGCAAGCAGGTGATTGCCACCTTTATCAAGCCGCAGGTGGATCGCCACTTGCAGTTCATCGAGCAGCACCTGCAGCAGCACGCATGGTTTGCCGGATCAGCCATGAGCGCGGCTGATGTGCAGATGAGCTTTCCGGTTGAGGCGGCGCTGGCGCGTGCGGCCCGTCCGGGGCAGTATCCCAAGGCCGAGGCGTGGCTCAAGCGCATTCAGGCGCGTGAGGCTTATCGGCGTGCGCTCGATAAGGGCGGGCCTTACGAGATTCTTTAACGCGCCCGCACCACGGTTACCGAGCAATCGGCTTGGGCCACCACATGCGATGAGACGCTGCCGAGATAGCGACGCAAGGCGGATTTGCCACGTGCGCCCATCACGATGTGATCGACGCGGTTTTTGCTGGCGAATTCGATGATGGCGTTGGCGGCATCGTGTGCTTCGAGCACATGAAAAGTGAGCCGGTTGTCTTCGAGCTTGAGTTTTTGCGCCAACGAATGCGCCCAGTATTTGAGCTCGACGAGCTTTTTGACGTGCAGGCTGTGGCCGGCTTTGTCGGTGAGTTGGTCCATGCCGATGCGCGCAGTGCGCATCACCGTGACGCAGGCCAGCCGGGCGCCAGGCTCCATTTGCATGATGCGGCGCACGGTGCCGCGCAGCTGTCGCAGCAGTTCGGCTTCGCCTTCGGTGTCGACGGCCACCATGATGATGGGGTTGCGCTCAACCTGCTCGCTGGGTGAGGCGTGGGCGGGCTCTGAGCCCAAAGAGAAGAACCAGCGCTTGAGCTTTTTGACGCCGCCCGAGCTGCGAATGCGCTCGGCGCGCTTGGTGAGGGTAACTTGCTCGGGGTGCTGCAGATCGAGGGCAAGCTGGGCCGCGCTTTGGTAGCGTTCTTCGGGCTTGATTTCGAGGCAGTGCAGGATGATTTCTTGCAGCCACCACGGCACGGCCTCGTTGATGGCGCGTGGCGGCAGCGGATCGATGTAGAGCCGCCGGCGCAGGCCGCTGACGCTGCCGGGGTTGCCAAATGGGCGCTCGCCTGTGGCCAGGTAGTAGAGCATCACGCCGAGTGCGAAGAGATCGCTGCGCGGATCGTTGCGCACGAACTGCACCTGCTCGGGCGAAATGTAGGGGCCGGTGCCCATGGGCAGCGAGAACTCTTCTTCGAGCAGATCGGGCAGATGCTCGTGGCGCGAGAGGCCGAAATCAACCAGCACCGCTTCGCCGCTGGGACGAAAAAGGATGTTGCTGGGCTTGATGTCGAGGTGCACCACCTGTTGTCGGTGCAGATCATCGAGCGCGAGCGCCACCTGAGCGCCGATGCGCGCCACCTCTTCGGGTGGCAGTGGGGTGTCGTCGAGCCGCTCGCGCAGGGTCGGCCCGGGGATGTGCTCCATCACGATGTAGGGCTGCCGCGTGAAATCGCCCTTGGCCACATAGCGTGGCACGTGGATGCCGCTGAGCGTAGGCATGATCATGCGCTCGACTTCGAAGCCGACGATGCTCGTTGGGTCTTCGCCGCCTTTGATGCGGGGCACCTTCATGATCAGCGGCATCTCATCGGTGTCGGATTGCGGCACCACGCGCTGCACCCGCCAGATCGCGGCCATGCCGCCTTGGTGCATGCGCTCTTGCAGCTCGAAGCCATCGATCACCTGCCCCGGCTGCAGAGGCCCCGGTAGCGCGATGTCGTCGAGGGCGCCGGGTTGCGAGTCGCCCATTTCGCCCAATTGGCTCGATGGCGCAAAGGCGCTATCCGAGGGCGGTGGCGACGCGGTTGTGGGCGCGGGCGGATCGTTGCGTTGGCTCATGTGCTGTTTATTGCCCGTGCTTGAGCCGCTCGGCCAGTGGCGGCGGCAGGCCGGCAGCGAGAATTTTGGCGGCTGCCGCGTCGTGATCGTAGGGCACGCGGTGGAAGGTCAGCACCTCGTTGTCGGTATCAAAAATGGCGTAGCAGGCGGCGGGGTTGCCATCGCGTGGCTGCCCCACCGAACCCGGAATGGCCAGCCAGCGGCGCAGCGGCGACAGCGGGATGGGCACGCCCGCCGAGGGTTGAAAGTCGCCCGCTTTTGAGGTGAGCGAGAGATGAAAGAGTTTGGGATCGTGCATGTGGCCGCAGAAGGTGTAGCGCGCGGCGGTGGCTTGCAGGCTGTGGATGGCTTCGAGCCGGCCATCGATGTAGGCCCACTGCTGCGGCGCAAAGGCGTTGGCATGCACAAACAGTGTGGTGTCGGTTTCTTGCATGAGTGGCAGGGTGTCGAGAAAGCCCAAATGCTCGGTGCTGAGTTGGCCTCGCGTCCAGCGCACCACGGTGTTGGCTTCTTCGCGCATTGAGGGCTGCGGGCCGCGCACAGTGGCGTCGTCGTGGTTACCTTTGACGGCCCAGGCGCCACGCGCTACGCGCTCGCGCACCTGATCCACCACCCAGGCCGGATCGGCACCGTAGCCCACGTAATCGCCCAAAAAAGCAAACTGATCGATGCCCTGGGCCTCGGCGTGAGCCAAAACAGATTCGAGGGCTTCGCGGTTGGCGTGCAGATCAGACAGCAAAGCGATGCGCATGTTTTCAATCGCCCACGCCGTGTTCGATGAGCTCGATTTTGTAGCCATCAGGGTCGGTGATGAATGCGATCACGGTGGTGCCGCCTTGCACCGGCCCGGCCTCGCGCGTGATTGCGCCGCCCAACGCCGCAGCCCGGGCGCGCACGGCCTCGCACGTTGCTGCGGCATTGTCGACAGCAATGGCAATGTGCCCGTAGGCTGTGCCCAGCTCGTAGCGCTCGACGCCGTAGTTGTAGGTGAGCTCGAGCTCGGCATGCTCGGGGTTGCGCCCATAACCCAAAAAGGCCAGGGTGTAGCGCTGCTCGGGGCGATCGGTGGTGCGCAGCAGTTGCATGCCCAGCACCTGGGTGTAGAAATCGATCGAGCGCTGCAGGTTGCCGACGCGCAGCATGGTGTGCAGGATGTGCATGGTGTGTGTTTGATTGAGGTGTCAGAGGCCGAAATCAGATCCGCCATGCCCCGCCGTGGTGGCCAGCATCGCCTGTTCGATCGATTCGCGGCTGAGCCGGCCCGACACCAGTTCGGCGAAGGCGTAGACGAAATTGCGCAAATAGGCGCCGCGTTTAAAGGCGATGCGGGTGATGTTGCGCCCAAACAGATGTCCCACGGGGCGTGATATCAGCTCGCTGCCTGGGGCCATGAGCGGATCGTCGCGCACCGCCATCTCGGCCACCAGCCCCACGCCCATGCCCAGCCGCACATAGGTTTTGATCACATCGGCATCAAAGGCTTCGAGCACGAAATGAGGCTCGAGATGCCGCTGCGCAAAAGCCTGATCGAGCCGTGTGCGGCCCGCAAAAGCCGGGTGATATGAGATCAGCGGTTCGCGCGCCAGATCTTCGAGCGTGAGCTGAGGGTGCGTGGCCAGCGGATGATCGGCGCGCAGCACGAGCACGTGCTCCCACTCATAGCAGGGCAGGGTAACGAGATCGGGATACGCGCTCAGTGATTCGGTGGCCAGCCCCACCTCGGCGGCATCGGTGAGCACCATGCGCGCCACGGTGTCGGGCGTGCCCTGGTGCAGGCTGATGGCCACTTTGGGAAACCGCTTGCGCAGCGCCGCCACCGGCTCGGGCAGCACGTAGCGCGCCTGGTTGTGCGTGGTGGCAATCGATAGCGTGCCGGCTTCTTGTTTAGAAAACTCTTCGCCGATGCGTTTGAGATTGCCCACCTCGCGCAAGATCAGCTCGATCGATTGCAGCACCTGCAACCCCGGCTCGGTGATGCGTTTGAGCCGCTTGCCGTGGCGCACGAAGATGTCGACCCCCAGCTCTTCTTCGAGCTCAAGAATGGCCTTCGAGATGCCCGGCTGCGAGGTGTGCAGCGCCTTGGCGGTTTCGGTGAGATTGAGGTTGCGGCGCGCGGCCTCTTGAACGAACCGGAACTGGTGCAGGTTCATGGATGCCCGAGCTTGAAAGGTGGTGGGATGCGGCGATTATGGGCGGCGCACCACACGGGCTAGCCAGACGGGTTTGCGAGCAGCCGCAACGCCGCCTCGGCCATGGCCTGCACGACGCTGTCGACCTCACCGATGGCCGGTGCAAGGTGCCATGTGGTGGCCGGATGCGTGGCGCGCAACGCCTCGATCAGCACAGGCAAATCGCGCCGCACGTGTCCGCCAGCGCCCAGAAACATCGGCACCACGGTGACGGCCTCGCAGCCTTGCGCGGCCAGGCTGGCGCCTGCGGTGGGCAGATCCGGGCTCATGAACTCAAGAAACGCCAACTGCACCGTGGTGCCAGGGCGTTGAGCGCGTAGCGTGCGGGCCACGGCCTCAAAAGGCGCAGCCCAGGCCGGATCGCGGGCGCCATGGGCAAAAAGGATGAGCGCTTGTGTCATGCGCTCAACGATAGCGCACCAGCCACGCAAACGCACCAAGCGCCAACAGCATGTAAACCAGGCTTGGTGCGGCGGCGGCCAGCCAGGGGCGCCACTCATGCAACAGCCCCAAATGGCTGGTGAGGTTGTTTACCAGCACGAAGCTGATGCCCAGCATGATGCCGATGAACACCCGCAGGCTGATGCCACCGCTGCGGGCGTGCAGGTAGGCAAAAGGCAGGGCCAGGCTCACCATCACCAAACAGGCCAGCGGGTAGAGAGCTTTTTTCCAGAACTGAATCTCGTAGAGCTGCCCGGCCTGCTCGTGCGCCGAGAGGTGGTTCATGTAGGCATAGAGCGCGCGGGTCGACATCGTTTTGATCGGCAGCACGGCAGCCGCCACCACGCGGGCCGTGAGCTTGCTCTGCCAATCGAGGGTGGGCAGATGATCATCGGCTGCGCGGATGGTCGAGCCTTCGGCATCCAGGTTGAAACGGCTGCGTTGCACCTCGTGCATGCGCCACAGGCCGCTGGTGCTCACGCTGGCGCGGCTGGCACGCAGGCGTTGCAATAAACGAGAGGAGCCGTCGAACTCATAGATCACGATATCGGCAAACGTGTCGGTGTCGATGGCGCTGCCCACGTTGACGGCATATGTGCGCTCGCCGGCTGGCGAGGGCAGGGCATCGCGCAGCCAGGCGCCGCCACGCCGGGGTGCGGCTTCTCTGAATTGGCCTTGCAGCACACTGCTTTGCTGCTCGGCCAGCGGCACCAGCGAATCCCCCAAAACAAAGGTCAGCAAACCCGCAGCGATGCCCAGCGTAGCCAGCAGCGATAGAGCCCGCCCCGGGCCGAGCCCGCCCGTGCGCAAGATGGTGAACTCGCTCGATTGCGCAAACCGCGCCATCGCGTAGGTTGATCCAATGAGCAAGGCGATCGGCAGCAGATCGTAGAGATGCCCCGGCACGGCCAGCAAACACTGCAACACCGCATGCTGGATGCGATAGCCGTGGCGCCCCACGCTTTGCAACTCTTCAACCAGATCGATGAAATAAAACAGCGCCAAAAACGCCACGGCGACAAACGCCACGGCCTGGAGGATCTCGGTGTAGAGCAATCGGCGAACGGTGCGCATGAAGATCGATTCGGGGGCAGGTGGCGAGGTAAAACGGGCGGGGTGAAAAAGTGGCGGTGGTGGTAGATCGCGAGGCGATGCTCACGACGTTTGTCGACGTGGCCAGATGCTGGTGCCGCCGTCGCGCCACCACATCCACAGCAGCGCCAGGATGAAGATCGGGCCATGCACCATGGCCAGCGTCGGCACGGGCAGCGATTTGCTGGCGCTCACCCAGGCTTGGCTCAGGTTGAGCAGGTTGAAATAAACAAGAAAAGTCAGCAGCGCGAAGATGAGGTTCCAGTTGCCACCGCGCCGGGGGTTGCCAGCGGCCAGGCACACGCCCACGAGCAGCAGGTTCAATGTGGTGAGCAACTGGCCGGCGCGCCAAACGAGCTCGCCATGCGCTATCGGGCTGTCGTCGGTGAGCAAATCAAAAGTCGAGCGGGATGCGGGTGGTTGATCGCCCAGGCCGGTGCGCGCAGAGTCGCCTGTTTCAATGCGGGCCTGTTCAAAGCGCGATACCAGTTTTTCGCGGGTGCGCTCGTTGAACACCACGCGCTGGCCTTGTTCGAGCACCAGCATGTTTTTATTGCCATCGGGTGCGATATGGCCGGATCGAGCGGTGGTGATCGATTCTTCGTCGCCCTCGCGCGAGAGGATGAACACGTTGCGTCCGATCGACGATTGCTGCGTTTCGCGGTCGATAAAAAACACCCGGTTGCCGCTGCGTGAGGCCTGAAACTGCCCCGCCGCCACGCGCGAGAGATCAGAGCGCCGTTCGTAGCGATCTTTGAGTTCGGCGCTTTGTGATTGTGCCCAGGGCCGCACCAGCGCCACGATGGCCAGCATGCCAAAAAACACCGGCCAGCTCAGGCGCAGCACGGGGCGCACAAAATCACGCAGGCGCACGCCGCTGGCAAACCACACCACCATTTCGCTGTCGCGATACATGCGGCTGAGCGACGACACCACCGCCACAAACAGCGACAGATTGAGCAACATCGGCAGCTGCGCGATCACGGTGTAGCCCAGCAGCAGCGTCACATCGGCAGCCGCCACCGAGCCCTTGGCGGCCAGGCCCAGCATGCGAATGAGCAGCATCGTTAGCACGATGGTGAGCAGCACCACCAAGGTGGCGCCGAAGCTGCGAGCCAGCTCTTTGCGAACAGAGGAATCGAATAACATCGCTGCGAACAAACGCCCCGAAAAGCCTCGAAAAACCGACGAATTATGGACTTCAGCCACCAGCCCCTTGCCGCCGACGATCTGCCTCGCCTTGCTACCGACGCCCTGATTGTGGTGATCGGTGCCGGCGCCCTCGAACGCAAGGCGCTCGACACGCCCGATCTGCCTGCTGTGCTGCGCGATGCGCTGGCCGATGCGCGACAGCACGGCGATATCCAACCCAAAGCCGGGCAAGTGCTCTATTTGCATCGGCTGGCCGGCCTGCAGGCCGCGCGGGTGGTGGTGGCCGTGTCTGCCGATGCGCAGCCCGCGTCGATGCGTGCGGCTTTCGGCAAGGCATTGTCTGTTCTCAAGCCGTTGGGCGAGCGGCAACTGCATGTGGCGCACGTGGCCACGGCAGGGTTGGGCGGCTGGACGGCGGCGCAAGCCGAAAGCCTGGCCATGGCCGTGGGCGAAGCCACCTATATTTACAGCCATACCAAACCCAGCGCGGCCAAGCCGGTGGCGTGGCGCCGCATTGGTGTGATTGGCGCTGCGGTTGATGCCGCCGCCATCACCCAGGGCTTGCGCCGTGGGCAGGCCATCGCTGCGGGCGTGGCACTGGCGCGCGAGCAGGCCAACCGGCCCGGCAACCACTGCACCCCGCGCCTGCTGGCCGCTGCAGCACGGCAACTGGCCAAGGCACAGGGGCTCAAGATCGAGGTGTTCGATCGCGCTGGCATCGAAAAACTCGGCATGGGTGCTTTTTTGTCGGTGGCTCAAGGCTCTGACGAACCGCCGCGTTTCATCGTGTTGCGCTACGAGGGGGCCCCCAAATCGCAAGCGCCCGTGGTGCTTGTGGGCAAGGGCGTTACCTTCGACTCGGGTGGCGTGTCGCTCAAGCCGGGCGCCGAGATGGACGAAATGAAGTTCGACATGAGCGGCGCGGCCAGCGTGCTGGGCACCTTTCGTGCCGTGGCCGAACTGCACCCGCGCATCAACCTCATTGGCCTCATCCCAGCCACCGAAAACCTGCCCAGCGGTCGCGCCACCAAACCCGGCGATGTGGTGAGCAGCCTCTCGGGCCAAACCATCGAAATCCTCAACACCGACGCCGAAGGCCGGTTGATTTTGTGTGATGCGCTTACCTACGCCGAGCGTCTCAAACCGGCGCTGGTGGTTGATATCGCCACCCTCACGGGGGCATGTGTGATCGCGCTGGGCCATGTGCACTCGGGCCTGTTTTCGGTCGACGACGCGCTGGCCGAGGCCTTGTTGCAAGCCGGGCGCGAATCACTCGATACCGCTTGGCGCATGCCGCTCGACGACGATTACGCCGATGGCCTCAAGAGCAACTTTGCCGATATGGCCAATGTGGCCGGGCGCGCGGCGGGCTCGGTAACTGCCGCCAGCTTCTTGAAAAAATTCACCGGGGCCTACCGCTGGGCGCACCTCGACATCGCCGGCACGGCCTGGAAATCCGGTGCCGCCAAGGGTGCCACGGGCCGCCCAGTGCCTTTGCTCACGCATTTCGTGCTGTCGCAAGCCCAGCCGTCCACCAACACTCCTTCACGGCCATCGGCAACAACGGCCCCGAAGAAAACCGCAGCCCGGGGGCGCGTCGCCAAAAAGGCATCGGCCCGCAACGCATGAGCACGGCGGTTGCTTTTCACTTCAATGCGCCCGACAAACTCGGCTATGCCTGCCGGCTGCTGCGCAAGGTCTACCGCAGCGGCCAGCGTGCGGTGGTGGTAGGCGAGCCGCAACAGCTCGATCAACTCACCCGGCGCCTGTGGGAGTTCGATCCGCAGGATTTCATTCCGCACGAGCGGCTCAAGGCTGGCGCAGCACCGTTGCCACGTTTGCGTCACACGCCGCTATGGCTGGCCGATGAGATGGCCTCGGCGCCCGATTGCGCCATCGTCGTCAACCTGGGCCAAGCGCTGCCCGAGATCGTGTCGGCAGATGGTGAGCCGGTCGAGCGCCTGATCGAAATCGTCTCGAACGACCCTGATGATCGTGCCGCTGCCCGCGAGCGCTGGCGGCACTACGCGGCCCAAGGCTGGGCCATCGAGAAGCACGAGGTGCCGGCATGAACGCCCCACGCACTCCGCCGCGCTTCGTGCCCACACTCACCGAGGTGGTCGAGCTTGCGCCCCCCTCGACACCTGCTGCGCCGCACGGTACTGATCCTGAGTTGCTCATCTCTGATGAGCCTCTGCCCGTGGTTGTTGATGCTGTGCCTGCCCTTGTTGACGACGCCACGGCTGCACAGCCGCAAAACGTTGCACCAGCAACAACAAAAAACGAGCCAACTGCGAGTGAGCAGGCCATGGCCGCCACGCCCACCGAAGACGTGCCTGCCTTTTTGCTTGCCACCCAGCCCGTGGCTGTGGCAGCAACCACAGTTGAGCCAGAAGCCGCCGCCGAGGCTGTGCGCAGCGCAGAGCACCATATGGTTCACAACGTGCTTGCCGAGCTGCAGCAGCGTGCCGATCTGATGCTCGAATACCGCATGCGCGAAACGCTCACGCCGATTCTTGCGCGGCTGTGCGATGCACTCATCAAAGAAGCACGGCAGGATTTAGCCGCCACGTTGCGTGATGTGGTGGCCCGTGCCGTGTCCCAAGAGCTGGCACGCCAGCGTCAGCAGGCGCACCCCCATGAGGGCAAGACACCGCCGCCCAGCACGCACTGAGCGGGCCGCGCTGGTCGCAAAAAGCCAAAGCACCGACACCCACGAGACAACATCAATCTGAGGATGATCATGAACAAAGCGCACGGCAAATATCCGCAACGCCTGCAACACCTGCTGCAGCACTCCACCGCCCAACAGCTGGCGCTCGCCAGCCTGCTTTTAATGGCGCTGGGGGCGCACGCGCAAGAGGTTGTCAGAATCGGCCACGTTGCACCGCTGTCGGGGCCGCAAGCCAGTTTTGGCAAAGACAACGAAAACGGCGCACGCATGGCGATTGAAGATCTCAACGCACAGGGGGTGGTGATCGGCGGCAAAAAGATCCGCTTTGAGCTCGTGCCAGAAGACGATGCAGCCGACCCCAAACAGGGCACGGCAGCGGCACAAAAGCTCTGCGATGCCAAGGTTAATGGCGTGGTGGGCCACCTCAATTCGGGCACCACCATCCCGGCGGCAAAGATCTATAACAAGTGCGGCGTGCCGCAAATCACGCCCTCGGCCACCAACCCCGAGCTCACCACGCTGGGCTACAAGAGCGTGTTTCGTCTGCTGGCCAACGACAACGCCTTGGGTGCCGGCCTGGCGCAGCACGCTGCCCAGCAACTCAAGCTCAAGCGCGTTGCCATCATCGAAGACCGCACCGCCTACGGCACCGGCATTGCTGCCGTGTTCAAGAAAAGTGCGCAAGAGCAAGGCATCGAGATCGTTTCTCAGCAGGCCACCAACGACAAAGCCACCGATTTCATGTCTATCCTCACTGCCATCAAGAGCAAAAAGCCCGACGGCATCTTCTTTGGTGGCATGGGCCCGCAAGCCGGACCGATGCTGCGCCAGATGCAGCAACTCGGCTTGGGCAAGGTCTACCTCTTTGGTGGCGATGGCGTGTGCACAGCCGAGCTGCCCAAGCTCTCGGCCAATGCCAAGACGATCGAAAACGTGGTGTGCGCCGTGGGGGGCGCCGCACTCGACAAACGCACACAAGGCATCGACTGGAAAAAACGCTACGACGCCAAATACCCGGGGCAGTTTCAGATCTATTCGGCCTACGCCTACGACGCCACCATGGTGCTGGTGGATGCCATGAAACGCACCCAATCCACCAACCCGGCGGTCTTCGCTCCCAAGCTGTTTGCCACCGATTACCAAGGCGTTTCGGCACATGTGCGCTTTGAGCCCAATGGCGAGCTCAAAAACCCGGCGATGACGCTCTACATCTACCGCAACGGCGTACGCGTGGCACTCAACTGATCCTCTCAAGGCATCGGTGCAACAGCCCGCTGGGCTACAATCGCCGGCTCCCGGAGAGATGGATGAGTGGTTTAAGTCGCACGCCTGGAAAGCGTGTGTGGGTTAA
>CAZUCW010000057.1:0-15899 GCA_964618825.1 uncultured Aquabacterium sp. | reverse complement strand
CGGCGGCTGGGCTGCACGTAGGCGGCCTTCCAGGGCTCGGGGCCGATGGCGCGCAAGAAGGTAGCGGTGTGGCTGGTGCCCGCCCCCACCTCCATGTCGTAGGGTTGCAGCAAAGCGCAGCCTTGGGCATCCCAATACTGCTGCAGACGCAAGATGATTTGCTGGAAGGTCAGCATGATCCGTTTCGAGTGATGGGCGTAAAGGCACGCGCAAGGCGCTCGATGGGCTCGATCACCTCACGCAAAAAAGTGAGGCCGATTCTACGGGCGCCCTTGTAGCCGCCGGCGCCGCACCCACGCAACAACCAGCACAGCCCCGCCCGCCAGCGGCCACAGATCGAGACGCCCCACCCACCATGCATATGGCGTGATCCCGGCGCGCCCCTCAACCTGCGCGTGCAACACGCCTTGCGTATGCGGCCTCAGGCTCGCCACCACACGGGCGCGATGATCGATCACCGCCGTGGCGCCCGTATTGGTGGCGCGAATCATCGGGCGCTGCAACTCAAGTGTGCGCATGCGCGACATCTGCAGATGCTGCTCAACCGCCAGTGAACGCCCAAACCAGCCAATGTTGCTGAGATTGGCAAACACCGTGGGCGCCGTAGCCACATCGAGCATCCGCACGGCCAGCTCTTCGCCAAACACATCCTCGTAGCAGATGTTGGGAGCAATACGCTGCCCGAGCGCCGCAAACGAAGGCTGGTTCAGCGCGCCCCGATCAAAGTCCCCCAAGGGGATGTTCATCAGGCGCACAAACCACCGAAACCCCCAGGGAATGAACTCGCCAAACGGCACGAGATGATGCTTGCTGTAGCGATAGCCAAAACCCACCGAAGCCGCGCCCGCACTCAGCCCCACATCGGCCGACAACCCCACCACCGAGTTGGTGTAGCCCGCACGCTCATCGCCCAGCGGCACGCCAACCAGGGCCGCGCGCCCCGGCTGCATAAAAACCGCCTGCAGCGCCGGCCAGAACGCATCGGGCAGCATCACCGGCAGCACCGGAATCGCCGTCTCGGGCGCCACCACCAGCCCCTTAGGTGCCGCAGTGAGCTCATCGCCATACCACTGCAGTTGCCGCACCACGTTCGAGGCCAAAAATTTTTCGTTTTGCGGGACATTGCCCTGCAGCAGCGTCACCGGCATCGTGCCAGCAGTGGCGGTGAAATCCGCCGCGCCAGCCAGGCTCACGCCTGCCAGCAGCACACTGCTACCGCACAGCGCCACACCCAGCCCGGCGAGCGAGCGAGACAACCCCACCCACGCCGCCAAACCGGCGGCCACCGCGCCGATGCCATACACCCCCACCCACGGCGCCAGCGGCGCGAGCGGGCTCTCAACCCAGGCATAGCCCGAAGCCGCCCACGGAAACCCCGTAAACCACACGCCACGCGCCCACTCGGCCAGCAACCAGAGCGCAGCAAACAACACCGCATCAACCCCAGCCCGCCCATGCCGCCAGCGCACAAACAGCATCAACGCCACGCCTAAAAACAACGCCAGCGCCGCACTCAGCGCGAACACCGCAAGCCCCGCCAAGGTGGCCGACAGCCCGCCGTAACGATGCATGCTGATAAACAGCCAGCCCGTTGCCACCGCCAGCCAGCTCACGCCAAACACCCACCCAATGCATGCCCCCTGCCAGGGCCGATCACAGCGGCGCACACAACCGGCCAATACCACCACAGCCAAAGCCTGCAGCCACCACGCCGAAGCGCACCCCAGCTCTTGAGGCGAATACGCCAGGGCCTGCACCGCACCGGCCACTGCCGCGATCAGCGCACTCAACACCCACCACGCGCCCGCGCTGCGGCCGCTACTGCTGCGCCCCACCATCAACCGTGAGCCTGAACATCAGGCGCCGCATCACCGGCGTGCAGGCGCGTCACCTTGAACCATCGCACCGCACCGCCTCGAGCCAGCATCACCTGAAAACGCAGCCCGGCCATCTTGCAGACTTCACCTCGGCGCGGCACATGGCCCAACTCGTGTGCCACATAACCGCCAATGGTGTCGAACTCATCCTCTGGCAAAGCCAGATCAAAGGCCTCGTTCATCGCCACCATCGGCGTATCGCCTGCCACCCGCTGGCTGCCATCGGCTAGCGTAAAGATGCTGCTATCGGCATCCTTCTCATCAAATTCGTCTTCGATCTCGCCGACGATTTCTTCGAGCACATCTTCAATCGTCACCAGCCCTGCCGTACGCCCAAACTCATCGATCACGATGGCCAGATGATTGCGGTTGGTTCTGAAATCGCGCAGCAATTCGTTGAGCCGTTTTGATTCGGGCACAAACGCCGCCGGGCGCAGCAGCGTGCGCAAATTCAGCTCAGGAGCACGTTGCAGCTTGAGCAAATCCTTGGCCAGCAAAATGCCGATGATGTTCTCGCGGCTGTCCTCAAACACCGGAAACCGCGAATGCGCCGTTTCAATCACCACCGCAAGCAATTCGTCGTAATCGGCGTTGATATCGAGCAAATCCATGCGCCGCGCGGCAACCATCACATCGCCCGCAGTGAGCTCGGCCATGCGCAGAATGTTTTCGAGCATCACCCTCGATTGCGGCTCGATCAGCTCACGCTGCTCGGCGTCGGCCAGGGTTTCGATCAGCTCGTCGGTCGAATCAGGGCCGGGCGAGAGAAACTCGACAAAACGATCGAGCAGACTTCGACGATCGGCATGCGCGCCATGGCGCCCCTGATGAAGCTTGTCGGCCACGCGTGGCGGTCGACTTGGGTAGGGATCAGACACGTCGGGTGGTGTCGGTAGTAGAGATGCGGCAAGAATACCCGATCACCATGACAGCAGGATCAGCGCTAGCATTACGTTTTCGAAAGACCCAGGCACCATGAGCCTCATTCCCGTCACCATCCTCACCGGTTTTCTCGGCAGCGGCAAAACCACATTGCTCAAGCGCGTCCTCACCGAATCGCATGGCCAAAAAATCGCCGTGATCGAAAACGAATTCGGCGAAGAAAACATCGACAACGACATCCTCGTTGCCGACACCGACGAACAAATCATCCAGATGAGCAACGGCTGCATCTGCTGCACCATCCGAGAAGATCTGCGCGCCACATTGGCCGATCTGGCCCGCAAGCAACGCGAGGGCGTGCTTGATTTCGAGCGCGTCGTTATCGAAACCACCGGCCTGGCCGACCCTGGCCCCGTCGCCCAAACCTTCTTTATGGACGACGAAATCGCCGAGCTCTATTTGCTCGATTCGATCCTCACCCTGGTTGATGCCAAACACGGCTCAGCGCAACTCAACGAGCGCCAAGAAGCCCGCCGCCAAGTGGGATTTGCCGATCAGATCTTCTTGAGCAAAACCGATCTCGTCAGCCCCGAACAAGCCGATGAACTCGGCCACCGCATCAAACACATGAACCCACGCGCGCCTCAACGCCGAGTGCATTTCGGCGAGGTGCCGATCAGCGAAGTGTTTGATTTGCGCGGCTTCAACCTCAACGCCAAACTCGAAATCGATCCCGATTTTTTGAAGACCGACGACGAGCATGATCACCCACACGGCCACCAGCACGATCACGGGCACGATCACGGCCCCAATTGCTGCGGACACGATCACGGCCACGAGCATGGCGATCACTGCCATCACCCGCATCACCATCATCACGACGACGATGTGAAGTCTTTCGTCTTCCGATCCAACCGCCCGTTCAACCCGGCCAAGCTCGAAGATTTTCTTGGTGGCATGGTGCAGATCTATGGCCCCAAGATGCTGCGCTACAAGGGCGTGCTCAACGTTGTCGGCATGGATCGCAAAGTCGTTTTTCAGGGCGTGCACCAACTCATGGGCAGCGACGTTGGCCCCAAATGGGCGCCCGGCGAAACCAAAACCAGCAAAATGGTCTTTATCGGCATCGATTTACCGCAAGATGTTTTCCGCCAAGGGCTGGAGCAATGTTTGGCGTGAGGCCAGCGCGCCACAACATCACAAAATGTGTCAAATTGACGCCCCCCTCACCGTGGCTACAATCCGCCGCGCCTGAAATCGGGCACCCCCTTCATCAGAGTTTTGAGCGCCCGCGCACAATCATCGTCAGATGGCGTGGCCAACATGTCGCGAGGAGATCCCTGTGAGCAAGACGGCCCAGCGAGTTTCCAAAGAAGCCTCCGGCAAAAAAACGCCGACGGCCAAGGCGCCTGCCGTGAAGAAAACCGCCACCAAAGTGGCGCCCGTTAAAACCGCCAAAGCCAGCGCCAAGCCGGCTGCGGCAAAAAAGACAGCTCCACAAACGGCGGAGGCTAAAACTAAAAGGGCGACGCCCGCTTCAAATTCAGGCAAAACCAACAGCAAAAAACCCGTCAGCAAAACTGCTCCGGCCAAATCTGCAACAAGCAAACCCGCAGCAAGCAAATCTGCAGCAAACAAAACCACGCCCCAGACACCTACCGTTTCAAAATCTGCTCAAGTCGCCCCCAAGGCTGCCGATTCCACTTCGCAAAAGGTCGCCAAGGCGCAAAGCACTGCCAAAAGTTCTGCTGCAGGCCGATCTTCTGCCGCAGCCCAGCCGGTCAACCTGATTCCTCAACCGGCTCCGGTTTACCGCCCCAGCTATCCCGACGTAGTTACACCGATGTCCCACACTGCTACTGCCGTCAAGGCAGACCCCAAACTCGCCAACGCCTGGAAATCCAAAGCCGGACGCGATCTCAGCGACGCCGAGCTGCTGGCCATGCCCGACAGCGAATACATGAGCGATAAACAGCTTGATTTCTTCAAGAGCCGACTCGAGATGCTCAAAGATGATCTGCTGTCGAATGCTGGCGAAACCACCGAGCATTTGCGCGAGGACACCTCAATCGTGCCCGACCCCGCTGATCGCGCCACCATCGAAGAAGAGCACGCGCTTGAGTTGCGCACCCGTGATCGTGAGCGCAAGCTGCTGAAAAAGATCTCTCAATCGCTGGCCCGCATCGAATCGGGCGAATATGGCTACTGCGACGAAACCGGCGAACCCATTGGCTTGGGCCGCCTGCTTGCCCGCCCCACGGCCACGCTGTCGCTCGAAGCACAACAGCGCCGCGAGCTCAAGCAAAAGTTGTTCGGAGACTGATCCACACACCGCCCGGTGCACGCCTGGCATGCCTCGGGTACCTTCGCATTTTGTCTTTGCTTCACCATGTTCTGTTTGTCAGCCAGGATCGGTTTCGTGTGTCGGCGCACCGCAGCGGCTGCCGGCATGCGCACGCTCGGCCTGAGCTGCTGGCGCCCCTGATTGCGTACCCATGACGGACGATTCCAAGTCCCCGCCGCCAAACTTTTTTCGCAAGGTTGCGCGCTTCGTCGCCAATCCAACCACGGATTGGGCCGAGTTGAGCCGTCCTGCCGAAGACAGCCTTGAGAGCGAGTACGCCAAATCTGAAATCAAGGCGATGGTTGAGCGCAAACGGCGCAACGATTTCGTGCGCAAGCGTGAGTTCGACATGCTGCGCAAGATCCGCCGCGAGGGCACATCGGGCGTCGAGATGATCGGATCCTCAAATCTCGATTCTGAATCGCGGGCCACCGACAGCGCCAAGCCCGATCGCGAGGTCAAGGCAAAAATCGACGCGATCGAGCAGCAAATGGTGGGCGAATCGTTGCGCAAGCACGCGGCAAGCCAATCGCACTCGCCGTCGTTTTATAACGCCACCACGCAGCCGGCTTCGATGGATGAAGCACCGTCGCGCGAGCGTTTTGCTGCCGACACGATTTCGTCTGAGGTGATCGAGGCGGCACGTGCCGCTGCACAGCCGCCCACCCACCCTGTGGTGTTGACGTCAGCGGTTTCGCCATCATCAAGCACGCCATCGCCGGCGGCAGCCAAGCCGTTGTCGCCGCTAAATCTGGGCGCCGGCACTGATTTCTCAGACCCTTTTGCGCTAGATGTCAGCGAGGTGGTGCACGACCCCGAGCTCGACGAGGCAGTGATTGCCTTTGCCAATGCCGATTTCGATCAGTGCGAGATCTCGCTGTCGGCGCTGATCGCATCGGGCGGGCGACGCAACGATCACGTCGAAACATGGATGGTGCTGTTTGATCTGTATCGCGCCACCGATCAGCACGCCAAGTTTGAGCCTCTGGCGCTCGATTTCGCGCAGCATTTTGGCCAATCTGCACCGCAGTGGTTCTCTCTGCCCAAGCTGGTGGCGCAAGCCAATGCCCAGGCTGCAGCGGGAGCTGTCAGCAAAAAAGCGGCCAAAGCAACACCTGCAAAATCCGCAAGCCCCTCGCCCGACACCACTGTGGGATGGGCCTGCCCCTCGGTGCTCGACGAAGAAGCGCTGTCGCAGTTGCGCTCTCAGGTGCTGCAAATGCCGCTGCCATGGGTGCTCGATTGGAGCGCCCTGAGCAGCATCGATCCGCAAGGCTGCCACCAACTGAGCCTGATCCTGCGGGGGTGGGCCACGCAAACCTACGAAATGCGCTGGATCGGCACCCAGCATCTTTTGCTGCTGCTACAAGAAGCCGCGCCTGTGGGTTCGCGCGATGCTGATCCGGCGTATTGGCTGTTGCGGCTTGATGTGCTGCGGCTGCTGGGGCGCAACGATCAGTTTGACGAAGCTGCCATTGATTACTGCGTTACCTACGAGGTTTCGCCGCCGTCGTGGGAGCCCGCCAAGTGCAAGGTTGCCGACAGCGATGAACAATCGGTGATGTCGACCACCGCAGCTCAGTTGTCGAAGGTGAGCGACGTGTCGACGACGTTTGTCGAATCGCGCTTCAACGATGAAACCGCGATGCTTGAAGTGGCGTCGCTCGAACTCAGCGGACAGTTGGTGGGCGATATCGGCCCCACGCTTTCGGGGCTCGACGAATCTTTGGGCAAGGCCTCGGTGCTCAACATCTCATGCGCCACGCTGATTCGGGTCGATTTCATCGCGGCAGGCGATTTGCTCAACTGGGTGCTGGCCCGCCGAGGCGAGAGCCGCATCATCCACTTTGAAGAGGCCAACCGCCTGGTGGCGCTTTTCTTTGGTGCGATGGGTATCAACGAGCATGCGCGCGTGAGGCTGCGCAACGTCTGATCGCCACGCCGTGGCGCAAAATGAGCGGCATCTCAAAAACATGCTGCGCACCGATCAGACATGGATTCATATCACGGCACCACTATCGTCAGCGTTCGACGCGGACAGCAAGTTGCTCTGGGCGGCGATGGGCAGGTTACGCTGGGCCACATCGTTGTCAAATCAACGGCTCGCAAGGTTCGCAAGCTCTATCACGATCGCGTGATGGCCGGGTTTGCCGGTGCCACCGCCGATGCCTTTACGCTGTTTGAGCGCTTTGAGGCCAAGCTCGAAAAGCATCAAGGGCACCTGGCCCGTGCGGCGGTTGAGCTCACGCGTGATTGGCGCACAGATCGTGTGCTGCGCCGGCTCGAAGCAATGCTGGCCGTGGCCGATACGCAAACCTCGCTCATCATCACAGGCAACGGCGATGTGCTTGAGCCCGAACACGGCATCATCGCCATCGGCTCAGGCGGCGCCTACGCTCAAGCCGCCGCACGCGCCCTGCTTAACGAAACCACGCTAACGCCCAGCGAGGTGGTTAAAAAGTCGCTCGAAATCGCGGGCGAGCTGTGCATCTACACCAACCAGAATCACATCATCGAAACGCTGTGACGCATCTCCTCATGACGCCTCAGGCCATCGTGGCCGAACTCGATCGCCACATCGTGAGCCAACACGATGCCAAGCGTGCCGTGGCCATTGCGCTGCGCAACCGCTGGCGTCGACAGCAGGTGTGCGATGCGCTGCGCCACGAGATCACACCCAAAAATATCCTCATGATCGGCCCCACCGGGGTGGGCAAAACCGAGATTGCGCGCCGTCTGGCCAAGTTGGCTGACGCCCCTTTTATCAAGGTTGAGGCCACCAAGTTCACCGAGGTGGGCTACGTGGGCAAAGATGTCGACACGATCATCCGCGATCTGATCGAATCGGCGGTAAAACAAGAGCGCGACCGCGAAATGCACGCACAGCGCACCAAGGCTGAAGACGCTGCCGAAGAGCGCATCCTCAACGTGTTGGTGCCACCGCCACGCTCAGAATTTGGCCTGACACCCCCCACCACCGACGACGGCGCCGCGCGGCAGGTGATGCGCAAACGTTTGCGCGAGGGCACGCTCGACGATAAAGAAATCGAGATCGATCTGGCCGAGCCCCGCACGCAGATGGATATCGTCACTCCGCCGGGGATGGAGGAGATGGCCGAACAACTGCGCGGCATGTTTTCACAACTGGGCCAGGGGCGACAACAACGCCGCAAACTCAAAATTGCCGAGGCCAAAAAGCTGATTGCCGACGAAGAGGCCTCGCGGCTGCTCAGCGAAGACGATATCCGCAGCCGTGCCGTGTTCAACACCGAACAAAACGGCATCGTGTTCATCGATGAAATCGATAAAGTAACCTCGCGCTCTGACGGTCAAGGCAGCAGCGCCGAAGTATCGCGCCAGGGCGTGCAGCGCGATCTGCTGCCATTGGTCGAGGGCACCACGGTCAACACCAAATACGGCATGGTGCGCACTGATCACATCTTGTTTATCGCCTCGGGCGCTTTTCATCTCAGCAAACCCAGTGATCTGATCCCTGAGCTGCAGGGACGGTTTCCGATTCGCGTCGAATTGGCATCGCTGTCGGTGCAAGATTTTGAAGCCATCCTCACCCAAACCGATGCCAGCCTGGTGCGGCAATATCAAGCGCTGATGCAAACCGAAGGCGTCACGCTCAGCTTCTCACCCGATGGCTTGCAGCGCATCGCCCAGATCGCCTGCGATGTGAATGAGCGCACCGAAAACATCGGCGCTCGGCGTTTGTCGACCGTGATGGAGCGGCTGCTCGACGAAGTTTCGTTCGATGCGCCCACGCTGGGCGGGCAAACCATTTCTATCGACGCGGCTTACGTTGATCGCAAGCTCGCAGCGCTGTCGAGCAACGAAGATCTTTCGCGTTTCATTCTCTGACGCCATGCCACCGTTGTCGCCCTCAGACACCTCTATCAGCGCTGAGCAACACGGCGTGCCGCATCATGCTTTGCGCCTGCATCGCGAAGCGCTGTGGGCTTGGCCGCATCTGGCTGCCTTGCTGATCACTATCCCGGCTTTTTATCTTTCGCTCAACGCCAGCGTCGCCCGCTGGCCCAGTGTTTTGTATGGCGTGAGCTGCGTGGTGATCGGCTTGCGCCTGGTGCACCTGTTTGCTACGGGGCCACGCAGTTGGCATCGTGCCAAAGAGCACTCGATCGAAATCTGGCTGCTGTGCGGATTGCTGGGCAGTGCGTTGCTGCCCGCCTCCACAGAATCCGAAGCCTCGCTGGCTTGGCGCATGGCCACCGCGTTTTTGGTGCTGCTGCGCTTGGTGCAACTCATCGGCGACGCCTTCACCCACACCGGCTTGGTGCGCATGCTCACCCTTGCAGGCATCGTTTTGATGTTGTGCGGCGCTGGTTTTTATTGGCTGGATCCGTCCGTAAAAACACTTAAGGATGGGCTGTGGCTGGCGTTTATCACGGCTGCCACGGTAGGCTATGGCGATCTCGTGCCCACCACCACGGCTTCGCGCATCTTCTCGGTATTTGTGGTGCTGCTGGGCTGCGGAATGTTGTCGCTGGTAACGGCGTCGATCGCGGCGATGTTCGTTAAATCGCAAGAGCAGCAGGTTGAGCGCGACATCCTGCGCGAGCTGCATCGCGAACTCAAAGCACTGCGCCAAGAGGTGGCCGAGCTGCGCACCGCACAGGGCGGAGCAGCGTCATCATCGACCCCCCAAGATCACCCCTGAGGCGCCTCGCCAGCCAATCTCAGCAAGCCCTCAAAAATCAGGTGTTCAACCACCTCGTGAGGCACCCCGACACTCGGGGCGAGCTTGGGCGCCGCGCCGCCCGACATCAACACACGCGGCAGCTGCCCATAGCGCTTCGCCACGCGATCCACCATGCGCTCAACAGCGCCGGCGATGGCGTCGGCACCACCGCTCATCAGCGCATCGCTGGTGTTGCACGGAAACTCTCGCACATCCCCGGTGGGCACTTTCAATCCTGCGGTGCCGATCTCGAGCGCCCGCAGCATCAAACCAAATCCGGGCAAGATGAGCCCCCCCATAAAACAGCCGGCAGGATCAATGGCATCGACCGTCACCGCCGTGCCCACCATCACAGCCACCGCCGGCCGTGCAGGCTGCCCTGAAACCGCAGCCTCATCCAGCACCCGATGGCGGGCGCCGATGATCGCCGCCCAGCGATCCGCACCCAGACGGCCCGGATGCTCATAGCCATTGATCACGCCGCTGGCCTGAGCCTGAGAAGACACCCAACGCGGCGCCAAGCGCCAAAACTCAAGCTGCTCTTCAACGCGGCGTTTGATCGCCTCGCCAGCCACCGCGCAGCCCAACATGCCCGACGGCGCCAAGGCCAGATGGCGCCAGTGCTCATCGACCAGCGCATCGATTTCTTCGAGCAGCACGGCACCGCCCGCCAAATACGCCGCCTGCGGATGAGCCTGTTCATACAGCCCCCACTTCAGGCGGGTGTTGCCAATATCCATCACCAGAAAACTCATGCCTGCAGACTCTCGCCATCAAAGCACCACGACACCCACAACGACGCCCAGGCGCCCTGCGAACAACGAGCGCGCATTGTCGGGCCATTTGAGGCGGCTGGATCATTCTGTTACAGCCACCCCTGATTCTCGGGTCGTCGCTGTCAGCCAATTCACGAGAGGCTCCGTTTAACATCGGCCAGCCGGTATACACATAACCAGACTGGCCGAGGCTCTCGCGGTATCCGGGTCTCGATCACATACACCACCGGAATCCCCGGACTGATTGGAGATAAGACATGAAATTCTCGTTGCGAGCCGCTGTATTCGCCGCCTGCGTGCTGTCGGCCCCCGCCTGGGCCACCGTCGACGTGGCTGGCGTCAAATTTGAAGATTCCGCACGCATTGGCAACCAAACCCTTGCCCTCAACGGCGCCGGCGTGCGCACCAAGGTGATCATTGATGTCTACGCTGCGGGCCTTTATGTATCGAAGAAAGACAGCAATGCCCAGGCACTGGTGGCACAACCTGGCGCCAAAAGCGTGCAAATCGGCCTGCTGATGAACCTCTCTGGCGAAGATTTTGTCAAGGCCATGCTCAAGGGCTTTAAAGACAACAACTCGGCAGCTGACGTCGCCAAATATCAGGCTCAACTTGATCAACTCAAAAACCTGATGTTGTCGGTGGGCGATGCTCGCAAGGGCTCGAAGATCGAACTCAATCTGATCCCCGGATCGGGCACGCGCGTGATTTTTAATGGCCAGCAAAAAGGCCCGGATATCGCCGGCGAGGATTTTTATCAGGCCCTGCTCAAAATCTGGCTGGGCAATGATCCGGTTGATTCCGATCTCAAAAAAGCACTGGTTGGCAAGGCCAACTGATTGATCACACACTGATCCATCGCGCCCTGCGCCACCTTTTATCTCAAAGGCACGGCGTCTACCCCAAAGAGCCTCTGCCATATGGCAGGGGCTTTTTTCATTCTCAACTCGGTAATTTCACCCATTACCTATTCGCGCAAGATGCCGATATTGGGGGTGAGATGGATCATTCAAAATGTTGAGCCAACCCCTGCCCCACCTGAACGCCTGGACGGAATATTTCCGCAAGGCCGCGATTCCGGTGCTGCCCACCACAGCCGCAGAAATTGCCATGCTGCGCGTGGCTGAAGAAGAACGGGGCAACGTAGACGCTCAGATCCTGGCGCACAGCATTGCCGCCGACCCACTGATGACACTCAAGGTGCTGATCGAATGCTCAAAGCACCGCTCGGCATCGCGCGTTACCGATGCCGAAACCGTAACCGCCGCCATCGTTCTCATGGGCATCGGCCCGTTTTTCAGGGCATTCGACCCCCTGCCCACACTCAACGAGCATCTGGCCGGACAACCTCATGCCCTCATGGGGCTGCAGCGCGTGCTGCGGCGCTCGTTTCGTGCCGCCAACCTGGCGCTGGGCTTTGCCGTGCATCGCATGGATGAAGATGCCGCCGTGATTCAGTCGGCAGCGCTGATCCACGATTTCGCCGAAATGCTGCTGTGGTGCCACGCCCCAGCGCTGGCGTTGCGAATCGCGCAGATTCAACACCAGGATCACGCCGCTCGATCAGCCACCGTGCAGCAATCGGTGCTGGGCATTGAGCTATCAGACCTCGAACAAGCCTTGATGAAAGCCTGGCGCCTGCCAGAGTTGCTCAGACGCACCACCGATGACAAACATGCCGATCACCCTCAGGTGAAATCCGTGATGCTGGCCACCCGCATCGCGCGCCACACCCAAGACGGCTGGACAACCCCGTGGGCTCAGGCAGCGCTGCCCGACGACATCACCGCCGTGGCCGAGCTGCTCAACCTCTCGACAGACGCCACCCTGCGCAAGCTTCAAGAAATCGAGGGCTGAAGCGGCTGGATATCGCGGCTGGGATGCCATCTCACCCAGCCATCCGCCTCATCGACATCAAGCGGTGTCAGCCGTCCGCGCGGACACGGCCCGGCCACGCAATGGCCGCTGTGCGGCGCGTAGGTGGCACCATGCACAGCACAGATCAGCCATTGCCGATCAGCATCAAAAAATTCACCGGGTTGCCAATCGAGCGTGGTGGGCACATGCGCGCAGCGGTTGAGATACGCCACCACCCGCCCCTCAAAGCGCACCGCAAAAGCCGGCACCTTGTTGCCATATTCGAGCACCTCGAACACATGCCCCGCGCCGCGCTCGGCAAGCGCATCTGATCGACACAGGCGCACGCCCGCACCAAGCTCAGGCGTGTTCATGCAACCAGGCACCCAACTCGGCCACCGAATGCGCCACAAAGCGCGGCGCAAACGCAGCAAACGCCTCGGGCTCATGCGCGCCATAGCTCACCCCAACCGCTGCCGTGCCGGCATTGGCGGCAAGCTGCAGATCGTGGGTGGTGTCGCCAATCATGAGCGTGCGCTCGGGCTCAACGCCAAACTCGCGCATCAGCTCAAGCAACATCTGCGGGTGCGGCTTCGAAGCCGTTTCGTCCGCCGTGCGCGTGGCATCAAACATGCCATGCAACTGCACTGTGCTCAAAGCCTCATCCAGCCCCGCCCGCGATTTTCCCGTGGCCACAGCCAACCAGTGATGCCGCGCCTTCAGGGCCTGCAACAGTGGCAAGCAACCGTCAAAAAGCGTTATCTCATGCTGCTTGGCAAAGTAGTGATGCCGATAGCGCACCGCCATCTCGGGCACGCGCTCGCGCGGCAGCTCAGGCACAGCGTGAGCCAACGCTTCATGCAGCCCCATACCGATCACGTAAGCCGCCACACGGTCGGACGGTCGCGCCATACCCAAATCAACACACGCGGCCTGAATGCACTGCACGATCAGCGCTGTCGAATCGAACAGCGTGCCATCCCAATCGAACACCACCAGATCAAACTGGCGCGGGCGTGAAGTCATATCAACAAATACCTACACAACAGGTTGAGCCAAAGCCGACACCAACGCCTCGCACTCGGGCGGCAGTGGCGCGGCCAGTTCGATAATGTCATGCGTGTGCGGATGCTCGAAGCGCAAAAAACGTGCGTGCAAAAACATGCGCGAAAACTTCACCCCTGCGCCCGCTGCGCTCTCACCCCGAGCCAACGCCTTGTTGAGAGCGAAGTCGCCGTATTTTTCGTCGCCCACAATCGGGTGCCCCTCGTGCGCCAGATGCACGCGAATCTGGTGCGTGCGCCCGGTTTTGATCGTCACATCGAGCAAGCTGTGGTGTGCGAACTGCTGCACCACCCGCACCAGGCTGATCGAGCGACGGCCATCCTCGCAATCTGCATCCACCGCCCTCACCCGCCGCTCCCCCTCAGCCGTGAGGTATTTGTGCAGGGCAATATCAATCACTTTTTGGGATACGGGCCAAGCCCCTTCAACCAGCGCCGCATAAGTTTTGCCGGTCTGTCGGGCACGAAACTGATCCTGCAAAAACGTGAGGGCCGAGCGTTTTTTGGCAATCAACAAAATGCCCGAGGTTTCTTTGTCGAGCCGGTGCACCAATTCAAGAAACTTGGCCCCGGGCCGCGCGCGGCGCAACTGCTCGATCACGCCAAAACTCACGCCGCTACCACCGTGCACGGCCACACCGGCAGGCTTGTTGACGGCAAGCAGCCAATCGTCTTCGAGCAACACCGGAAACTCGCGCGCCGGCACCGTCTCGACCTCGGGCCGCGAAGCCACGGTTACGGGCGGCAGCCGCACCTCATCCCCCAACGCCAGCCGTGTATCTGCCGCCGCCCGGCCTTTATTAACACGCACCTCGCCGCTGCGGATGATGCGGTAGACGTGTGTTTTGGGCACGCCCTTGAGCGTTTTGAGCAAAAAATTGTCGAGCCGCTGGCCCGCAGAGCCCTCGTCGATCGACACCCGCTGCACGCCGGCCAAACGTGCCTCGGGCTGCCCTGTGCCAGTGGCACGTGCGGTGGAGCTGCTGTGGCTTTTTGTCCGTGCGGCAGACTCGGGCCTTTTCCGGGCTTGACTGCTGCTTTTCGCGCCTATAATGCGTCGCACCACGTTTCTTCTGTAAGTGTTTGATTTGTCTGGAGTTTACCGCTCCCCTTGCCGACGAAACATGGCCGTGAGAGCCCGGCTCTCACAATTTGAGGTGATGCAACGCACCCCAGATCGCTTCAGGCCGTGGCCCAAGGTGTCCCGGCGGCTGCGGTCGGTGGCGCGGCAGAGCCAGCGTCGAACGAACCACGACTCAAGGTTTTCATCGCGTCAGTCCATGGCAAAGAGAATGTTCTCCCCGTTGTGGCCTGGCGCTCGCGTCGAGTGAATCCGCGGATGTTTCGGTCTTCTACCGCCCCCTGGTTACTGCCTGCCGCTGTGCGTTTCGTGCGCAGCCGCTTTGCGGTGCCCGGTGCGCGTAGCGGCCCGCATGACACGCCCTTGTCCTATCAGCAGGGCGTTTTCTTTCCATCCAAAGCTCCCACAACCACGCTTGTGGCCCCGCTGTCGCAATAACCCCTTTTGGGTTCAGCACAGCCTCGGGCATTTCCTTTCGGTTCTTTTGCGTTGACTCGTGCATCGGCCAAACAGCCGCTCTAGCCCCACGGCCTGAGCGTTTTTGACCGTATCCGAACGGGCCTGTGGCCCCGCCGGTTGTTGGAGTGCACATGAAACGCATGCTGATCAATGCGACGCAACCCGAAGAGCGTCGCCTGGCCATTGTCGATGGCCAGAAACTGGTCGACTTTGAAACCGAAATCGAAGGGCGCGAACAGCGCAAAGGCAATATCTACAAGGCGGTAGTGACACGCGTTGAGCCGTCGCTCGAGGCCTGTTTCGTCGATTACGGCGAAGACCGCCACGGCTTCTTGCCGTTTAAAGAAATCTCGCGCAGCTACTTTAAAGAAGGCATCGACGTTCGCAACGCCAAGATCCAAGATGCCATCAAAGAAGGCCAAGAGCTGCTGGTTCAGGTCGAAAAAGAAGAGCGTGGCAACAAGGGCGCAGCACTCACCACCTTTGTGTCGCTGGCTGGCCGCTACTTGGTGCTGATGCCCAACAACCCGCGCGGCGGTGGCGTGAGCCGTCGCATTGAGGGTGAAGACCGCGAAGAACTCAAAGAAAACCTCGATCAGCTCGATTACCCCAAAGGCATGAGCCTGATCGCACGCACTGCCGGTATTGGCCGCTCGGTGGCCGAGCTGCAGTGGGATCTGAACTACATGCTCAAGCTCTGGAGCGCGATCGACGAAGCCTCCACTGCCGGCAAGGGCGCTTTCTTGATCTACCAAGAATCGTCGCTGGTGATCCGCGCGATCCGCGATTACTTCAGCTCTGATATCGGCGAGATCCTGATCGACACCGACGACATCTACGAGCAGGCCAAACAG
>CAZUCW010000056.1:0-16121 GCA_964618825.1 uncultured Aquabacterium sp. | reverse complement strand
GCGGCCCAGGCACCGTGCATGCAGCAAGCAAGGTGTTGGCGGGGGGGGTGAGTGCTCTAACCCCGGGGCTTGAGTTTGCGAATAGCGCGTTGCATTTGCCGCCGTCGAAACTTTGCGTGGATTACGTCGATGCCTATGGCGAGGCTGCGCCGGGCCAAGCCCTGCAGCTCAAGAGCGAACGCGGCGCAACGCATACCGTTGCCTCGGGCAGCACGGAAATCCCCAACTTCAAAAAATCGCTGGTTTCGCTCAAAACCGGCCAATCCTGATACCACGAGAGCCCCACCATGCCCAGTGCTACCACCCAAGAGGTCTGCATCGAATTGCCCGGCGACGCGTTCAGATGCTTTATCGGCAAAGACCGCCTCAAGATCATCGTGCGCAAGCATCGAGACGTGATCTTCGACGTTCAACTGTTCAAGGGGGCGAGCTACACCATCAGCGCCGAACAGGGTAATTTTTTCGACAACAACACACATCGCCTGATCCCCAAAGGGTCGTCGATCAGCTTTATCGATGGGCAAAGCGCGCATGTTTGGGTAGGGCGCGAATTCAAAGGGGCCCTGTTGCTCAAGGCCAATGGCAAGGTGCTGGGGCGCTATGAGCCCAACGCACTCGACGCCACCCGCTACGACAGCGACCCATTGATCAAGCCCGCGCCGCTGCTGGTGACACTGCATGCAACCCAGGCGCCGCAACGGCATACGCCGATGGTTGCGGCACAGCAAGTGCAGTATGGACAATGCACGCCAGCCAACCCCAGCGGTGCGGCGCCCCAGCAACTGCTCATGCCTGATCTGCAATCGGCGGCGTGGGCTGATCCTCTGCAAACCATGATGCCTACCACCCGAGAAGATCAGGCCGTGCATATTGTTGAAGTGATCTCCAACAAAGAGGCTCCGCCCGAGGCGGTGCGTTTTTTTATGCAAGGGGGTGAATCTGTCGAGCTCGACCCCAACAGCGTGATCACACGCAACTGGATCATTAGCCAGCTTGCCGGGGCTCAGGCGTATCTGATTGACAACCGAGCCTGGGCCAAAGAGCTGGTGGGCACGACCTTCAGGCTGCAGCGTGTGAAGCACAAAACCAAAGTGGGCTACTACATCATCTTCAAGGGGCGCCCGGGTTTGCGCCGGTTAATGAACGCCTCGCGCTACGCGCTAGAGAACACCAAGATCGTCAAGATGACGGCTGGTGCTGGCTCGACCCGACAGGCTTGGGGTGCTGCCAAAGGGGCGGCAGGAGATGCCTTCAAGATATTTGCCAAAGAAGAAGGCAAGCTCGTATTCAAGGCCGGCGGCGTGGCCGTGCTTTTTACGATCGGCATGGATACCGCCGAGTGGTACCAGGATTACAGCCAAACCGGCGCCGATGGCAAACCCAAAAAAGATTTCTTCGATTTGCTCGCCAAAGTGGGTGTCGATTTGGTGAAGGCGGGGTTGAGTGCGGCTATTGCGTCGGTGGCGGTGGCTGCGATCTTGAGCGCAGCCGTTTTCTCCCTACCGGCTCTTGCTGTTGGGGCTGTTGTGGTCGGAACCATCGTCGTTGCTATCTTTGTCGGGTATGGGCTTGATTATTTGGATAAAAAGATCGCTCCAAAAGCATTGGGCGAAGAAGATTCCGCCGCTTGGTTTTCAAAGAAACTTCGCTCCCTTGCAAATCATCTACGCGAATCCTTTTCGAAGGAGGAGCATTATCAAGATTACGGCGCGATGTTTGAACCTTCCGGGCACACCTTTGGGCTGGGGGGAGCATGATGGCAACCAAGTTGAGCCCTGAGACTTTTCGTTTGGGCAAGCTTGCCTCATTGGTTGGAACGTCGCTGACGTTGTTTGCCACAGCGATTGTTTACGCAGGAACGGACGATATGCAGATTCAATCCCCTTTGGGGTGGCAATTGGGTTTATTTGTGTCTTTGGCTTGTTTGGTGCTTCCGTGGGTGTTTTTTTTCATACAAAAAGAGCCGGATCAGCAGATAACAGCTGGCTTGATCTCGCTAGTGATATTGTTGAGTATCTTTTGGTTATTTGGATATTCAGGGTACTACTTCTACTTCGGTTTTGCTCCGATGCCAGGTTGGATTCGCTGGTTTGGTCTGATGGGTGGGGCGTGCCTCATGGTGCATTGGGGGTGCAAGATTGCCAGAGATCTTTTAGGGGTTATGCATCAAAGGGAGTTGTTCTCTCGAGCCTATGTTGATGCTGGATCTGTTTACCACTACAGATTTAGGGCGTTCTCTGCGGAGCTGGAAAAACACCTGCCCAAACGCGATCCTTTCAAGTCGTACCACTTGTGGCTTGCCTTTGCGCTCACACCCTTTACGCTGGTGCTCAACCGTGTACTTACGCCCTACACCGGCAGCGGCCATGGCGTATTCATCGTGTCGGCCATCCTCGGGCTGCCCATGAGCTTGTGGATTGTTGGCATGGCGGTGCGTGCTTACATTTTGATGATCCATTACCCGATCAAGCTGCAACGTCAAACCGGCAAGCCCGTGTTGATGCGGGACTTCGATTGATGCTGAATCAGGCACCGTGCGCGCCTTTGCACCGGGCTGCCACTTCAGCCTCACCGAACACAGCCACGCCAACGGTGCCTACGCCGTGCTGCGCGTCGAGCACCGCGCCCGCAACAACCTGGCAGGCCAAGCCAACGCCAGCGCCGAGCCGCTGTATGCCAACCAAGCCACCGTACAAGCCCTGGCCGAGCCCGTGCGAGCGGCCCGGCAACCCGTGCGAGGCCCGGCAGCGCCCCTGGGCGTGCAAACCGCCATCGTTGTGGGAGCAGGCCAGAGCGTGCACACCGACCGCGACCACCGCATCAAAGTGCAGTTTCACTGGCAGCGTGGCGCAGGCAGCAGCTCGCGGCTGGATCACAGCGCTGAGGCCAACGCGCCGGCAGACGCGGCCTCATTCACCTGGGTGCGCGTAGCCCAAAGCCTGGCCGGGCCCAACTGGGGAGCCAAAGCGCGCACGCCCAACAAGCCAAGCTGCCCCAAGAGGCCGCACCCTGAGCGCCACGCAAGCGTTGCAACACGCTGTGCACGCGTGGCAGGCCACGGTGGGCGCCCTTGCCGACACCGCTGCCGACAATCTCACCGCGCCAAGGGCTCATGGCGGCGCGCGCCAAACTATCCTCGGGCGGCCCATGAGTTTGTAGATCATCGGCGCGGCGGCGCCATACCCTAAAAACCAACGCTACCGCCCCCGTGTGGCAGGCCTGTCGGTGATGGCCCCTTGGGGTTTGATGGGATGACCGTGAGCCTTGTGTGAATCTATTCTCATAACACTGTATTTTTTTAACCCAGTGTTTTTGAGATTGGCGGAGGCTCTATGAACGGATGCGTGTGGAGGCGGGTGGCGTTGCAGGCAGCGCTGGGGGCGGCGTTGTCGGTGTCGGCGGCCAGTGCGTTGGCGTCGAGTGCGCCGTATCAGGTGGGCGTGGGCATGAGCGACATCACCGGCGAGGCTGCTGAGGTGGGCATGATGGGCTACGCCAGCCTGGATCAAAAGAGTTCGGGCATTCATCAGCGGCTGCGGGCGCGGGCGTTTGTGGTGCAAGACAACGCGGGCGCTGCGCCGGGTAAATCGGTTGTGGTGGTGGTTACGGATACGGGCTTGCTGACGCAGGCCGTGCATCAGGCGGTGCTGGCACGGTTGGCGGCGCGCTACGGCGGGCTTTATAACGAGCAAAACGTGGTGCTCACGGCCACGCATACGCATGCCGGGCCGGGGGGGTATTCGCACTACGCGCTCTACAACATCACGATCCTGGGGTTTCAAAAAACCACGTTCAACGCCATTGTTGATGGCATTGTTGAGGCCATTGATCGCGCGCACGCCAGCAAGGCGCCGGGCGAGATCTCGCTCAATCAAGGGGATTTGATCGACGCCAGCCGCAATCGCTCGGCGCCTTCGTTTCGGCGCAATCCGGCTGCAGATCGGGCGGCGTTTCCGCTCGAGATCGATCCGCTGATGACGGTGTTGACCCTGAAGCAGGGCGGGCAGGCGGTGGGGGCATTGAGCTTTTTTGCGACCCACGGCACGAGCATGACGAACACCAACACGTTGATCAGTGGCGACAACAAGGGCTATGCCGCGTATCACTGGGAGCACGACATCGCGGGCGTGCGCTACCGCGCCGATGGCAAGCCGTTTGTGGCCGCGTTTGCGCAGACCAACCCGGGCGATATGAGCCCCAACCTCAATTTGCGCCCGGGCAGTGGCCCCACTGAAGATGAGTTCGAAAACACACGCCTGATCGGGCTGCGGCAGGCCAATATGGCGCGCGCGTTGTCGCTCACGGCCTCGCAATCGATGCAAGGTGGGGTGGATGTGCGTCAGCGTTACGTGGATATGAGCCGCGTGCAGGTGGGCGGGGCGTATACGCCCGATGGCCAGGCACATTCGACGTGCCCGGCGGCGCTGGGGGCGAGCTTTGCTGCGGGCAGCACCGAGGATGGCCCCGGGCCAGGCATCGCGCAAGAGAGCAGCTCGAATCCCTTTTTGGCGGCGGTGGGCGGGTTGATTTTTCCGATTCCCGAGAGCTTGCGCCAGTGCCACGGCGCCAAGCAGGTGGTGATCCCCGTGGGGCAGATGCAGCCTTATCCCTGGGTGCCCGAGGTGCTGCCGCTGCAGTTGGTGCGCGTCGGCGCGCTGTATCTGGCCACGTTGCCGGGCGAGCCGACCATCATGTCGGGCTATCGCATCCGCCGCCAGTTGGCGCAGACGCTGGGGGTGGCCGTGAATCAGGTGCTGGTGGTGGGCTACACCAACGGCTACACCGAATACATCACCACCCCAGAAGAGTACGCCGAGCAGGGTTACGAGGGGGGCAGCACTTTGTTTGGCCCCTGGACGCAGCCGGCCTACATGCAAGAGCTCGATCGTCTGGCGCAGGCCATGGTGCGCGGCGAAGCGGTGGTGAGCGCTGTGCAGCCGCGCGATCTGGGCTGCTGCCAGATGAACTTTCAGACCGGCGTGGTGATGGATTTGCCCGCATGGGGGCGATCGTTTGGCGCGGTAATCACCGATGCTGCCGCCTCATACCGCCCGGGGCAGACGGTGGCGGTGCGTTTTCAGAGTGCGCACCCCAAAAACAACCTGCATCGCAATGGCACTTTTCTTGAGGTGCAGCGCTGGAGCGGCAGCCAGTGGGTGAGCGTGGCCGACGATGGCGATTGGGCAACGACGTATCGCTGGACGCGCACCTTCGGTGCCGAATCGGTGGTGGATGTGCGTTGGGCCATTCCGGCGGGCACGCCGGCGGGCCGCTATCGCATCGTGCACAGTGGCGATGCCAAGCCTCTGATCGGTGCCATCAAGCCTTTTGTTGGCAGCAGCCGGGCGTTCAGCGTCGTGCCCTGATCCTCACGCTGGCGGTCTCAGCCGATGTTGAGCATGGCGCCGGCGCGATCGAGCACCAGCAGATTGCTGATGCGGCCCTGCTTGATGGCGTCTTCCATGTTGGCCAGAGCGCGATCTACATCGGCTACCGATGGGGGCTGTTTGTTGCGGCCTCCCAGGGCGGCAACAAATACCAGGCGCCAACCCGCATGCATGGTGCTGGCTTCATCGGCCAGCGCTTCAAACGTGGTGAGATCGGTGGGGTTTTTATCGACCGTCATCAGCGGCACGGGGGCGCCGCCGTGGCCCTGCTCAAAGGCACGCCGCTGCTCGGCGGTGGCGTCGTCGGGCAGCTCGACCCCCGCGAACACGAACAACAGCCGCTGCGGCTCGGGCTGTTGCTGGGCCGAGTGGAGCAGGTATGCAAAGGGTGAGGCAAAAGGTGCAGACATGGTGCAAAGCCTGAGAAAAGTGTGAACACAACGAGGCACGCGGCACAAGAGCGGCAAGGGAGCGGCAAAGGGGCGGCCTGCGGGCGAAATGGCAGCATCGTCGCACAACCCGGGCTGGCGGCCTTGGGCGCATCGATTGGGGCCACTAAAATGATCCGTTTGTACTATTGATCGTGTCGATTTGATGACACGCCTGCGGAGCCCGTTATGTTCTTTGGCAAGCTGCTGCCGCGCGAAGAAAACTTCTTCGAGCTTTTTAACCAACACGCCGGGCACATCGTGACGGCGGCGCACGCCTTTGCCGATTTGGTGCGGCACTACAACGACCCACAGCTGCGCGAAAAATACACCCGCGCCGTCGACAGTGCCGAATCTGCCGCCGACACCATCACGCGCGAAGTCAACCGGCTGCTGCACAAAACCTTTATCACGCCGATCGATCGCGAGCAGATCCACTCGCTCATCAACACGATGGATGATGTGGCTGATCTCATGCAAGACGCCGCTGAAACCATGTCGCTGTACGACGTGCGCCGCATGACCGACGAAATCGTGCGTCTGACCGAGCTGTGCGTTAAGAGCGTTGAGCGGCTCAAGCACGCCGTTTCGCTGCTGGGCGACATTGCCGATCCGGCCACGGCGGCGGCGGCTATCAAAACGTGCGAAGAGATCGATCAGCTCGAATCCGACGCCGATCGCGTGATGCGCAACGCCATGAGCAAGCTCTTTCGCGACGAAACCGATGTGCGCGAGCTTATCAAGCTCAAGGCCATCTACGAGCTGCTCGAAACGGTCACCGACAAATGTGATCACGTGGCCAAACTGATCGAGGGCGTGATCCTCGAGCACTCCTGATCCCCGCACCGGAGCTTGAGCGATGGAATCCTTGCCGGTGGCCCTGTGGGCCGTGGTGGCGCTGGTAGCGCTGGCGCTGCTGTTCGACTTTATGAACGGCTTTCACGATGCGGCCAACTCGATTGCCACGGTGGTGTCGACCGGCGTGCTGCGCCCGAGCCAGGCGGTGCTGTTTGCAGCTTTTTTTAATGTTGTGGCGATTGCCGTGTTTCACCTCAGCGTGGCAGCCACGGTGGGCAAGGGCATTGCGCAGCCGGGTGTCGTTGATCTGCACGTGGTGTTTGGTGCGCTGGTGGGGGCCATCACCTGGAACGTTGTTACCTGGTATTACGGCATCCCGAGCAGCTCATCGCATGCGCTCATCGGCGGCATCGTGGGGGCGGTGATCGCCAAAGCGGGCGCGGGCGCGTTGGTGATGTCGGGCATCGTGCGCACGGTGGTGTTTATTTTTGTGTCGCCGCTGCTGGGCTATCTGTTGGGCTCGCTCATGATGGTGCTCGTGGCGTGGCTGTTTCGGCGCACGGCGCCGAGCAAGGTGGATGCGTGGTTTCGCCGCCTGCAGCTGGTGTCGGCAGGGGCCTACAGCTTGGGCCATGGCGGCAACGATGCACAAAAAACCATCGGCATCATCTGGATGCTGCTGATCTCGGCGGGCTATGCGGCGGCGTCCGACAAGCTGCCGCCCAGTTGGGTGATCGTGTGCTGCTATCTGGCCATCGGCATGGGCACGATGTTTGGTGGCTGGCGCATCGTGCGCACCATGGGGCAAAAGATCACCAAGCTCAAGCCTGTGGGCGGTTTTTGTGCCGAAACGGGGGGCGCGCTCACGTTGTTTATCGCCACGGCGCTGGGCGTGCCGGTGTCGACCACCCACACCATCACGGGCGCCATCGTGGGTGTGGGCTCGGTGCAGCGCGTGAGCGCGGTGCGCTGGGGCGTGGCCGGCAGCATCGTGTGGGCCTGGATTCTCACGATCCCCGCCTCGGCCTTTGTGGCTGCGGTGGCTTATGGCGTGAGCCTGCTGTTGTTTTGATTGGCGGCGATCGCCCACAGGGTGAGGGTGGCGCGCTCGGCGTTCGACGCCAACGCCTGAGCGTGCTGGGGCGCAGTACAGTGCCCGGTGCTGCACGTTTCGTTTGCCTCTCGCACCATGCCTCTCACCATCCTCCATACCGCTTCGCGCGGCTTTGAATCGGCCCGCCACGTTGACGTTTTGCCCGATGGCCACCGGGCCCGCGGGTTGCATGGCCACAGCTTTATCGCCCGTGTGCGTGCCGCTTTGCCTGCCGGTTGGGCGCCCTACCCTGGCGCCGAGGTGCACACGCTGGGCCAGCGGCTGGGGGGGTGCACGCAGCAGCTCGATTACCGGCTGCTCAACGAGGTGCTGGGCGCTCAAGCGCCTACCGACGAAAACCTCGCCCGCTGGCTGCGCGATGGGCTGCAGGCTGCCGTGCCGGGCCTTGGCCAGGTGGGGGTGCAGAGCACCACCGATCAGGGCGTGGATCTCGACGCCAACGATCAGGCGCATGTGTGGCGGCGCTATCGCTTTCAATCGGCGCACCGGCTGCCGTATGTGCCGGTGGGCCATAAATGCGGGCGCCTGCACGGCCACGGCTTCGAGGTGATCTTGCACGCCAACCAAGATGCCGGCGGGCGCGATATCAGCATCGATTACGACCACCTTGATGCGATTTGGGCGCCGTTGCACGCGCAGCTCAACCACCGCACGCTCAACGCTATCGAGGGGCTGTCTAACCCCACCAGTGAGGTGATTGCGGGCTGGCTGTGGCAGCGCATCAAGGCTGTGTTGCCTGAGTTGTCGTGGGTGACGGTTTATGAAACCGGCAGTTGTGGCGCCAACTTCAATGGGCGCGATTACCGCATCTGGAAAGAGCTCACGCTCGATAGCGCCGTGCGGTTGCGGCATGCGCCGCCCGATGATCCGCACCACGCCATTCACGGCCACACGTACACGCTGCGGCTGCATCTGTCGGCCCCGCTCGATACGGTGATGGGCTGGACGGTGGATTTCGGCGATGTGAAGGCGCGCTTCAAGCCCATCTTCAAGCAGCTCGATCACCACCCGTTGCATGAGATGGCCGGTTTGGCCGATGGCGATGCGGCCTCGTTGGCATGCTGGGTGCTGCAACAGGCGCGGGCCGTGCTGCCCGAGGCCGATCGCGTCGATCTCTATCAAACGCGCGGGTGCGGCGCCATCGTGATGCACGCGCACGAGGGGCCGGTGCTGCCGATTTGAGGCGGGCTCTCAGGCCTTGAGCGGCGTGTGGCGGGATCAGCGGGGGGCGTTGGCCGGATCAGCCATGGCGCACGGCGGCTGCGTAGGCGTTGGCGAACTCGGGCGGCATGCGGCGCACGCGGCCACTGGCGATGTCGATGCACACGTAGTGGGTGTGTCCGCGAAACACGGTGGCGCCATCGCTGCGGCGCACGAATTGATAGCGGCGATGCAGCGAGAGTTTGTCGATCTCGGTGAGCCAGGTGCCCAGCACCAGCTCGTCGCCCAGCCGCGTGGCTTGTTCGTAAGACAGCTCGTGGCGGCGCACGGCCATGCCGTGGCCCAGCGCCGTGTAGCGATCGGGGCCCAGGCCCAGGGCGGTGGAGTGCGCCCACGCTACATCGAGCAGCCACTGCAGGTAAACCACGTTGTTGGTGTGCTGCAGCAGATCGATGTGCTCGGGGCGCACCGCAACCGTGAGCGTGTGGGGATCGGGGAGATCCCACACCTCGGGTGAGAGGCCGTTGGCGCTCACCGTGGGGCGCGATCAGCCGCCCTTTTTGGCGCGTTTGCCGGGGTTCTTTTTGCTGCGCGTCGACACGCCGCGCTCGAGGCTGATCATCTGGCCGCGCTTGTTGCTCAGGGTGACGCCCTTGGGCAGGGCGGGGCGGGGGGTGGCGCGACGATCGGCTTCGGTGACGATTTTGTTGCCCATGGATGGCTCCGGAGAAAAATTGACGAAGCCTCGATTAGGCCACAGGGTGGCATGCCTGCTGCAGCCCGGGGCCGTTAAGAGGGGCAAAAAGCCCCGATTGAGGTACACCCTCGGGGACGCGCTGTGGCCGACGCAACCGTCGACGGTGGACACTGTAGTGGGCGCGGGGTGTGGGTGAACTGCTGCGCAGTTAGGGCGCTGGGGCTGGGGTGGGGGATGAATGATGTTTGAACACGCGAAACATGTGATGGGTGAAGTGGTGTTGCCGGGGATGTTGCCGCCGCCCGCAGCGGTGGTGATCGACGGGCATCCTGCCTCGGGGCGTTATGCCGGGCTGGTGGCGCGCATCGAGTGGGCCGGGTTGCGCGCGGCACGGCAGCATTCGGCGTGGTGGCGGCGGCTGCATCACAAACGCTGGCAATACGTGGGCATCGGCTCGGAAGAGGTGTTCATCGGGGTGGCCATCGTTGATCTGGGGTGGGGGTGCTCGAGCTTTGCGTATGTGTTTGATCGACGCACGCGGCGGATGCTCACCGATTGGTCGCAAGAGGGGTTGCCGGGGCTGTCGGGGCAGGTGGGGGATGCGCCGGTGCGTGGTGCTCAGGCGGTGTTTCGCGGGTGGCGTTCGCGGGTGGCGTTGCGGTATGTGGCCGATGCGGCCCGATCGGCAGGGGCCCTGCAGGCGGCGCCTGGCGAGGGGCTGCGGCTGAGCGTTGATGTGCCGGGTTTGCGCCTTGAAGCCGCGTTGGCGCTGTCGACCGCGCCGCCGTGGCTGCTGGCGGTGGGGCCAATCGAGGGCGGAGCGGCGCACGCCACGCAGAAATCACCGGCTTTATCGATGGTGGGTTGGGCCGAGGCGTGCGGGCAGCGCTTTGCGCTTGATGGTGCGGTGGCCAGCGTGGACAGCTCGAACGGTTTGTTGGCGCATCACACGGCGTGGCGCTGGGCGTGCGCGCACCGGCCCGGGTTGGGCTTTAATTTGCAGCAGGGGTATTTTGGTTCGCACGAAAACGTGCTGTGGCTCGATGGCGCGCTGATCGCGCTGGGCGCAGCACAGTTTGAGTTTGATGCTACGCAGCCCCTGCAGCCGTGGCGCGTGCATACCGACGACGGTCGGCTCGATTTGCGTTTTA
Organism: uncultured Aquabacterium sp.; assembly: GCA_964618825.1. Taxonomy (GTDB): domain Bacteria; phylum Pseudomonadota; class Gammaproteobacteria; order Burkholderiales; family Burkholderiaceae_C; genus Aquabacterium. The sequence goes on along the minus strand of CAZUCW010000056.1, from coordinate 5,385 downwards.
CGCCCGAGGGCGCGCGGCAGGCCGATATCGATCTGGGTGTGGTGGCGAGCCACTATGTGCAGCCGGTGGGCACCTTTGAGGGCTGGGTGCGCGCGGCGCCGGCGGATCCGCCCCGCCCGGTGCAGGGCCTGCTGGGCGTTACCGAAGATCACCGCTCGGCGTGGTGAGGCCGCGATGCATGAGCTCAGTTTGGCCGAGGGCATTGTTGAGCTGGTGCAGGCGGCGGCGCAGCGCGAGGGCCTGGCGTGTGTGCGTGTGCTGCGCTTGAGTGTGGGCGCGCTGGCAGGGGTAGAGGTGCAGGCGCTGCGTTTTGCGCTGCAGGCCATCGTGCCCGGCACGGTGTTGCATGACGCGCGCATCGAGATCGATGAGCCGCGTGGCCGGGCGTGGTGCGCGGCGTGTGCGTGTGAGGTGGGCATAGCCAGCCGCGCCGATCCGTGTGCGCAGTGCGGTGCATTTGGCTTGCGTGTGGTGGCAGGCACCGAGCTGCGTGTGGTCGATATGGTGGGCGACGCTTTGCCTGCATCAACGCCAGCATCATCGGGCTCTGCTACCGTGGGGCGTTGATGGTGTGCTGATGGTGTGCGATGGCTCGCACAACGGGGCAGGTGACACAAGGGCGAGAAGGGCACGAGGGGGGCACATGTGCGGTGTGTGTGGATGCGGTGAGCCGCTGCGAGCGGCGATGAGCGAGCGCCATGTGCGGCTCGAGGCCGATGTGCTGGGGGCGAACCAGGCCGTGGCCGATCGCAACCGGGCGCACTTTGCGGCGCATGGCATCGTGGCGCTGAATCTGGTGTCGAGCCCCGGCGCAGGCAAGACGACGCTGCTGTGCGCCACTTTGCAACGCTGGCGCGAGCGCCACCCTGAGGCGGGTGTGGCCGTGATCGAGGGGGATCAGCAGACCTCGCTCGATGCCGATCGCATCCGCGCCACGGGCGTGCCGGCGATTCAGGTGAACACCGGCCACGGCTGCCATCTCGATGCGCCGATGGTGGCCGAGGCTTTTGCGCGGCTGCCGTTGCACCACCACCATCACGGGCATCACCACCACCATCACCACGAAGAGCCTCACGATCACGGGCCGGGCGCCTCGGGCCTGGGGGGGCTGTTGTTCATCGAAAACGTGGGCAACCTCGTGTGCCCGGCTTTGTGGGATTTGGGCGAGGCGGCCAAGGTGGTGATCCTCTCGGTAACCGAGGGTGATGACAAACCGCTCAAGTATCCGGATATGTTTGCGGCGGCGCGGCTGATGATCGTGAACAAGATCGATCTGCTGCCGTATGTGAGCTTTGATGTGGCGCGCAGCGTTGCGCATGCGCGGCGGGTGAATCCGGCCATTGAGGTGTTGCAGGTGTCGGCCACGCATGGCACAGGGCTCGATGAGTGGTTGCGCTGGATCGAGCGCGAGGGCGCGCGATGATGCCGCGCGTGCAGCGGTTGCCGCGTGCCGCGCCGGCCCGGGTGTTGGCGTGTGGCGCGTGGCTCAAAAACGCGGCTTGCCTGATCGAGGGCGACCGCGTGTATTGGTCGGCCCTGCATGGCGATTTGGGCGATCCGGCGGCGTGCGCGGCGCTTGATGCCTCGCTGGCGCAGCTGGTGGCGCTGGCGGGCGGGCCGATCGAGGCGGTGGCGCACGATCTGCACCCCGACTTTTACAGCACCCACGCGGCGCTGGCTTGGGCGCCGCGCTTGGGTGCGCCGGCGGTGGCGGTGCAGCATCACCATGCGCATCTGGCTGCGGTGCAGGCCGAGCACGGCGTGGTGGCGCCTGTGGTGGGCCTGGCGCTCGATGGGGTGGGCCTGGGCACCGATGGCGCGGCCTGGGGCGGCGAGTTGTTGTGGGTGGCGGGCGCGGGCCCGGCGGTGCCGCGCTGGCGGCGCCTGGGGCATGTGCAGCCGCTGGCGTTGCCCGGGGGCGATGCTGCTGCGCGCGAGCCGTGGCGCATGGCGGCTGCCGCGCTGCATGCGCTGGGCCGGGGCGATGAAATCCCCGCGCGTTTGGCCCCGCAGGCGGGCGAGCAGGCGGCGCGCATCGTGCAGACACTGCTGGCGCGTGGGGTGCAAAGCCCGCTCACCACGAGCGCCGGGCGTTGGTTTGATGCGGCGGCGGGGTTGCTGGGCCTGGGGCGTCGGCAGGCTTTTGAAGCCGAGGCGGCGATGGCGCTCGAGCGCGCCGCTACCGAGTGGCTTGCCGATCACGAGGTGCCCGCGCAGGCGCTGGCTGAGGCGTGCGCTGGGGCCAGCGTTGGGGTGGCGGCTGATCTGGCCGATCGGGCTGATGCCGACGAGGATGTGTTGGACGCGGCTTTGAGCGTGCTCGATCTGCGCCCGGTGGCGGCGTGCTTGCTCAACGCGGCGGCGGATGAGGCCGCCACTGCCGCATCCCCCTCTCTGGGGCGCGGTGCGGCGTTGTTTCATGTGGCGCTGGCCGAGGGGCTGGCGCGCTGGGTGGCGGGCGCGGCGCGGCGCTTGGGCGTGGCCACCGTGGCGCTGGGCGGCGGGTGCTTCTTTAACCGGCTGCTGCTGCAGCGCTTTCGCCATGCTTTGCAGGCGCAGCCGGCGCTCGATGCCCATGGTTGGCGCTGTCTGGTGCCGCAAGACGTGAGCTGCGGCGACGCCGGGCTGGCGTTGGGCCAGGCCTGGGCGGCGGCTCACGAGGTGCGCCCATGTGTTTAGCGTTGCCGGCGCAGGTGGTGAGCCTGGGGCCAGAGGGGGCCGCCGAGGGCGCGCTGGTTGAGGTGGGCGGCGTGCGCAAGCGCGTGTCGCTGGCCCTCGTGCCCGAGGCCCGTGTGGGCGATTACGTGATCGTGCATGTGGGTTACGCCATTGGGGTGCTGGATACCGATGAGGCGGCGCGCACGCTGGCGCTGTTTGGCGAGCTGGCGCAGCAGCGCAACGGTGCTTGAGCCATGACGGCCCTGAAATACATCGACGAGTTTCGCGACCCTGCCGCGGCGCAGCGCGTGGCCGCGCGGTTGCACGCTGAAGCCACGCGGCCCGAGGGCTACCGCTTCATGGAGTTTTGCGGCGGCCACACGCACGCGCTGGCGCGCTATGGCATCACGGCGCTGTTGCCGCCGTCGATCCGCATGATCCACGGTCCGGGGTGTCCGGTGTGTGTGTTGCCTATTGGCCGCATCGATCTGGCCATCGGGTTGGCACTGCAGCGGCGTGCCATTGTTTGCACTTATGGCGACACGCTGCGCGTGCCCGCCTCGCATGGCCTGAGCCTGCTGGGGGCCAAAGCGCGCGGGGGCGATATCCGCATGATCTACGCTGCCGCCGATGCGCTGCGCATCGCACGCGAGCACCCTGATCGCGAGGTGGTGTTTTTTGCCATCGGCTTTGAAACCACCACCCCGCCCACCGCGCTGGTGGTGCAGCAAGCCGAGCGCGAGGGCGTGGCCAATTTCAGCGTGCTGTGTTGCCATGTGCTCACGCCAGCCGCGTGCGAGCACATCCTCACCGCCGTGCCGGCTGAGGCCCCGCCGGTGCGGCTCGATGGCTTTATCGGCCCGGCGCATGTGAGCGTGCTCATTGGCGCGGCGCCCTATGCCCCGTTTGCCCGCATCCACCACATGCCCGTGGTGATTGCCGGCTTCGAGCCGCTCGATGTGATGCAGGCCGTGTTGATGCTGGTGCGGCAGGTGAACACCGGGCGCGCCGAGGTTGAAAACGAATTCACCCGCGCCGTTACCGCTGAGGGCAACCGCATCGCCCAGGCCCGTGTGGATGAGGTGTTTGAAGTGCGCGAAGCCTTTGAGTGGCGTGGCCTGGGCACGGTGGCGCACAGCGCGCTGCGGTTGCGCGAGCGCTACGCGGCCTGGGATGCCGAGCGCCGTTTTGGCCTGCACTATCAGCCCGTGCCCGATCACCGGGCGTGCGAGTGCGGCGCCATCTTGCGCGGGCTCAAGCAGCCGCAGGATTGCAAACTCTTTGCCACCGTGTGCACGCCCGAACACCCGCTGGGCGCGTGCATGGTGTCGTCTGAAGGCGCATGCGCCGCGCACTACGCCTATGGGCGCGCGGTGCCGATGAGCGCCGCATCAACGGCTGCATCAAAGGCCGCATCACCATGATCCCCACACCTTCTTCTTATTTGCGCCCGCTCGATTTCAAACATGGCCGCATCGACATGAGCCACGGCGCGGGCGGGCGCGCATCGGCGCAACTGATCGATGAGCTTTTTGTGCCCGCCCTCGACAACGACGCGCTGCGCCAGGGCAACGATCAGGCCGAGCTGCCCACGCCGCCCGAGCTGCTGCGCGGCGGGCGCCTCGTGATGAGCACCGATGCGCATGTGGTGTCGCCGATTTTTTTTCCGGGAGGCGATCTGGGCAGCCTGGCCGTGCACGGCACCCTCAACGATGTGGCCATGGCCGGGGCGCGGCCCTTGTCGCTGGCGGCGAGTTTCATCATCGAAGCCGGCTACCCGCTGGCCGAGCTGCAACGCATCGTTGCATCGATGGCCCAGGCCAGCCGCGCAGCGGGCGTGCCGGTGATCACGGGCGACACCAAAGTGGTCGAGCCAGGCAAGGGCGATGGCGTGTTCATCACCACCACCGGCATTGGCGTGGTGCCTGCCGGGTTGCGGCTCGATGGCGCGGCGGCGCGCCCGGGCGATGCGGTGCTGTTGTCGGGCTCGATAGGCGAGCACGGTGTGGCGGTGCTCTCCAAGCGCGAATCACTCGAGTTCGACACCACCATCGAATCCGACAGTGCCGCGTTGCATGGCCTGGTGCAGGCCATGTTGCTCGCTTTGGGGGATCAGGCCGGCGCGGCGTTGCGGCTCATGCGCGATCCCACCCGTGGCGGTTTGGCCACCACGCTCAACGAAATCGCCCGCCAATCGGCCTGCCGCATCGAGCTCGATGAAGCGGCCATCGTGGTGCAGCCCCAAGTGGCGGCAGCGTGCGAGCTGCTGGGGCTGGATCCCCTCTACGTGGCCAACGAGGGCAAGCTGGTGGCGGTGTGCGCGCCCGAAGCCGCCGCCCCGCTGCTGGCGGCCATGCGCGCGCACCCCTTGGGCCAGCACGCCGCATGCATCGGCCAGGTGCAGGCCGAACCCGTGGGCCAGGTGCAAATGCGCACCCGCCTGGGCGGGCGCCGCATGGTGGATTGGCTCACCGGCGAGCAGCTGCCGCGCATCTGCTGAAGGCCGCTCCACCGCCGGCCAGACCGCCCACGATCAATAGCCTTGATCAATTTGAGGCATTTGATCAATCAATCCAAACAATATGGCCAGACGCCTAAGATCACCTCCGTTGTTCCCGCAATCACTGCGTTTTTTAATGAGAGGAAGCCACCATGTCGCTGATCAACACCCCCGTGCAACCGTTCAAAACCCAAGCCTTCGTTAACCGTGGCGGCAAGGGCGAGTTC